>JAISXU010000085.1 GCA_031270395.1 Oscillospiraceae bacterium | reverse complement strand
GACTCCCGAACCATCAAGATACGGAGGTAGAAAATACAAAATGCGGACTGTTTCAAATTTCATCGTGGAAAAGAGCAAGGTCATTCTGGCGGTTCTCGTCCTGCTGGCGCTGTGCTGCGTGTGGCTGATGACGCACGTTGACGTCAACTCCGATATGTCCAAGTATCTGCCGGCGGATTCGCGCGTCAGGGCGGGGGCGGATATTATGGAGCGCGAGTTTCCCGCGGCGTCCTCCGCCAATTTCATGTTCGGCGGGCTGAGCGACGAGGAAAAAACGCGTGTCGCTTCGGAGCTTGCGGAATTTGAGGCCGTCACGGGCGTTATCTATGAGCCGGACAGCGAAAGGCACAACAAGGACGGCTACGCGCTGTACACGGTGACGTTCGATTTGCAGGGCAGCACGCCGGAATCCATCGCCGCCGTGGGCGAGATAGAGGAGCAGTACGCGGGTTACGACCTGACTGTCAGCGGCGACGCGGCGGGGAACACCGCCATCGACATTGTCGCCAAAATAGCGGGTATAGCGATGGTCATAATGCTCGCCATTCTGTTCGCCGTGTGCGATTCATGGGTGACGCCCTTCGTGCTTCTGCTGTCTATCGCGGCGGCCGTCGCGCTGAATATGGGGACGAATATATTTCTCGGCGAGGTCTCGGAGATAACGAACCAGATAGCCGCCATCTTACAGCTCTGCCTGTCTATGGACTACTCCATTATGCTTCTCGATAGGTACAGACAGGCGAAAACCGCCCTGCGCGCCGGGGACGAGACCTCCGCATCAACGCCCGGCGAATCGCCTGAAAAGCAGATGAGGGCGACCGCGATGAAAACCGCCCTGCGCGGCGCGTTCGCCGCGATTTCCAGCAGCTCCGTCACTACGATAGCAGGTATGCTCGCTCTCGTCTTTATGAGCTTCACCATAGGGCGCGATATGGGCCTTGTGCTCGCTAAGGGCGTGTTTTTAAGTCTTGTGTGCATATTCACCGTACTGCCGGCGCTGATTTTGATTTTCGACGGACTCATTGAGAAAACCGGCAAAAAAGCGCTGCATATAAAAACGGACGGACTCGCCGCCTTCAGCTTCCGCGCGCGGCGCGTCATTCCGTTTGTGTTCGTCGCGCTGTTCGTCGCGAGCTTCCTCCTGAAGGGCGGCGCCGGCATAACGTACACGATTTCGGAGTACGACAAGATAGGCGGCGTGTTTGAGCTTGACAATCAAATCGTCGTATTGTACGAAAATCGCGACGAGGAGCTTGTCGCCCCGCTCGCGGAAAAGTGGGCTGAGCACGAGTCGGCGGACGCGGCAAACGGCTATGCGTCGTCGCTCGGGAGGGCGCTGACGGCGGCGGAGGCCTCCGAGGCTCTGGGTATGGAGGCGCCGCTCGTCACGCAGCTTTACGCGCTTTACTCGATGTCCCACGGCGCGGCGGAGGGCGGAGGGATACCGCTATACGATTTTATGCGCTTCGTCGTGGATGATGTTTCGACGAACGAGGCGTACAAGCCGTTTTTCACGGAGGATGCCGCGGCAATGTTGTCCGGGGCGGAGGCGGCGCTGGAGGACGCGAAGCGCCAGTTCGTCGGACCGACGCATTCGCGTATCATTATAAGCTCTCACTTCAAGGAGGAGTCCCCGGAGACGTTCGCCTTCCTCGCCGGCATAGAGAGCGATCTGTCGGCGCTCTCCGGGGAGTATTACATCGTCGGGGCGTCGGCAATGGCGTATGAGATGAGCCGCGACTTCCCATCGGAGATGAATTTTATAACGCTGCTCACGGTGATAGCGATATTCGCCGTCGTCGCCGTGGCGTTCCGCTCGCTCTCCGTGCCGCTTATACTCGTGTGCGTGGTGCAGTGCGCCGTGTTCATAACGATGGGACTCGCGTATTTTCAGGGCAGCCCAATGTACTATCTGCCGCTTCTCATCGTCCAATGTCTGCTGCTGGGCTCGACGGTCGATTACGGCATACTGCTGACCTCGTGCTATATCGAGGCGCGGCGCGAAATGGGCGCGCGAGAGGCGCTGGCGGACGCGCTGCGGCGCTCTATCCACACGATTATGACCTCGGCGCTGATCCTTGTGCTGATAACCGGCATTATCGGCATAATTCTGGCGGTTTCCGACAGGGCGATCTCGGAAATACTGATGACGATCGCGAAGGGCGGCGTCTGTGCGGCGGCGCTCACCACGCTCATACTGCCCGGACTTCTCGCGGCGTTTGACAGATTTTTAATCCGCCGCCTGAAGTAACCGCTCCAAGTCGCGCATATCGAAACGAAAGAGCCAAAGGTATGGCCCGTGTGCGACGGGGGCTATTTGTCGGCGGTGAACACAAGATTATCCATCGGCCATACGCTCCAAGTCGTCAATAGATTTGAGGACGACCTGACCGCGCTTCATTTGTTGATGTTGACATTTAAGCCGCGGCGCGTTAAAATAGCGGAAACACGAGTATATTACTCCTGTTTCCGCTATTTGTACTGCCAAGCGTACGTACTGGAGGCGCCTGTTATGTTTATCAGCAGAACCGACGAGCTTGACGCCCTGAACCGCCTGTATTCATCCGGGAAATTTCAAATGGCCGTAGTGTACGGACGCAGACGCGTGGGAAAGACGACACTGATCAGCGAGTTCGTCAAGGATAAGCCGGCGATTTTCTTTGCCGCTCAGGAAGCCAACAAACATCTGAATTTGCGGCTGTTTTCCGAAGACGTCTATAAATTTTTCGGTCTCCCGAAAGGTGCCGGAGCTTTTCGGGACTGGCACGACGCTTTTTCATTTATCGCGGAGAGGGCCGGGGAGAGCCGATTTATTCTTGTGCTCGACGAATTTCCCTATCTGGCAGCGGCCGACAGAAGCATAAAATCCGTTATCCAGAACGCCATAGATTACGGACTCAAGGATACCGGTATATTTTTGATCTTATGCGGCAGCCAGATAAGTTTTATGGAAAAACAGGTGCTCGGATACAAAAGCCCCCTTTTCGGGCGGCGCACGGCGCAGTTCCGGATCGACAGCTTCGACTACTACGACGCGGCAAAAATGCTCGGCGATGCTTCAAACGAGGATAAAATAAAATACTACGCCTGTGTCGGCGGAACGCCGCACTACCTGGCGCAGATAAATCACTCGCTGACGTTTGGCGAGAATATCTCCGAGTTATATTTTAAGCCTTACGGGTATCTGTTTGGGGAGCCGGTCATGCTTCTGCAACAGGAGCTGCGCGAACCGGCTATGTATAACTCCGTCATATCAGCCGTGGCCACGGGCGCCAGCCGACTCAACGATATTGCGACGAAAATCAACGAGGACACATCAAAGACGGGAAAATACGTGAAAACACTCACGGACATGCGCATACTGCGCAAATCGGCGCCGTTCGGTGAAAACCAAGAGCGTTCGCGCAAGACGTTATACGGGATTTATGACAACTGCTACAGATTTTGGTATAAATATGTGTTCCTCAATCGTGCGGCGGTAGAGACCGGAAGCGGCGGAATAGTTGCGGAGAGCATGGTGTTTCCGGAGCTCTCGACATATATCGGAAAGCCCGTCTTTGAGGATGTCTGCCGGCAGTATATTATCCGGAAAAACAGGGAGAGGGCGCTGCCATTCCTTGCCACAAATTTCGGCTCATGGTGGGGCGCGGATAAGAGAGAAAGGACGCCCTCTGATATTGACGCGGTTGCGGATAACAGGACGCTGGGCGACATTCTGATGTGCGAATGTAAATGGCGGAATGAAGCTACGGACGCCGGGGAGCTCCGAAGACTTCTCGACAAGGCGCGTTTTTTACCGGGCTATGAGCGGTATCATTTTATGTTTTTTTCAAAATCGCCGTACACGCGGGCGGCGCGGAAGCTGGAGGAGGAAAACGATAATTTGAGACTGATCACTTTGGATATGCTGTTTGACTGAATGAAAGCATTTGACTTTCCACGCCCTGATGCGGTAGAATTACAGTCGGCCGAGCGTCAAAATAGAGGCGGCGTTATCTGATTTTTGTAACAGGGGGGAACGGTATGGTGTATGAGAACAACACGGGCGGGAAGTACGCCGGATATTTTGTGCAGGAGCTGCGCGAGCCGGCGGATATGGGCTCGCCTGAATTCAGGGAGCTATACGGCAGATTTTCCAAGCGCATACTGTGGATAGACGGCGACGCCGTACCCGGCGCCTTCCAGATGAACACGGCGTGGTATTTCGCCGTGCCGGAACGCGACCCGATCTTCATTGAACACTCGCACGAGGACTCGGAGCTGCTCGGCTTTTTCGGCAGCGATCCGAAAGACCCGTATGAGCTCGGCGGAGTCATAGAATTCTCCGTAGATGGCGAGGCGCGCCGTCTGACGCGCTCCACGCTGATATTTCTGCCCGGCGGCCTCTCCCACAACCCGATGCGCATCCTCGAGGTCAGGGCGCCGATATTCCACTTCTCCATTATGACAGGCGCGCGCTACGACGGGAGCGCGACGTACAAATAGAGCGGATAGAAGTTGAAAGAGTACATAATAAAAAGTAACGACGCCGGGCAGAGGCTGGACAGGTTTGTCCTCAAGGCGGCGCCGCTGCTTCCTCCGCCGCTGGCCCAAAAATATGTCCGTGTCAAACGGATCAAGCTCAACGGGCGCGGCGCGAAACGCGATACGCGCCTGTGTGAGGGCGACTGCGTTCAGATGTACGTAAACGACGAATTTTTCACGGAAACGCGCGGGGACGGCGCGTATTTGGCCATAATCGAGCCGGGACTCGATATTGTCTACGAGGACTCGAACATCCTGCTGGCCGACAAGCGGGCTGGTATGCTCTGCCACCCCGGAGACGGCGCGGATGGCGGCGCGGACACGCTCATAGCGCGCGTACAGGCGCATCTCTATCTGGGCGGACAGTGGCGTCCCGGCGACGAGGCGTCCTTCGCGCCCGCGCTGTGCAACCGCATAGACCGCAACACCTCGGGACTCGTGATCGCGGCGAAAAACGCCGAGGCGCTGCGTGTAATAAACGAAAAGCTCAGGTCGCGCGAGATAGACAAATACTATCTGGCCGCCGTACATGGCGCGCCGGCGCCGCCCGCCGGACGTCTGGACGGATATATTTTCAAGGACGCGTCAAAAAACCGCGTGTTCGTTACGGCCTCACGGACGCCGGGCGCGCGCGAGGCTGTCACCGAGTACCGTACCGTCGCCTCCGCCGGCGGTCTGTCGCTGTTGGAGTGCAAATTGATAACGGGGCGCACGCACCAGATACGCGCGCAGCTCGCCGGCATCGGATGTCCGCTGCTGGGCGACGGAAAATACGGCCGCGGCGAGCTCGACTCATCCTATTGCGAGCGAAAACAGGCGCTTTGCTCGTACCGTGTATCGTTTTGCTTTCCCACGGACGCCGGGGCGCTCAATTATCTGCGCGGACGGGAATTCACGGCCGCGTCCGCCGATTTTGTCGCAAAATATTTTACTGCTTAACGCTTGGCGTCCAATACCTTCCTCGCGTACCCGCTGTCCATCTCGCTGACAAAAATCAACACCCGAGCCACCACCTCGTACAGCTCCTCGGGTATCTCCTCCCCCACGACGACTCCGGCCAGCAGCGAGACGAGCGGTGCGTCCGGCACTACGGGAACGCCCGCTTCCCCGGCGGTCTCGACTATTTTGTCCGCCAGATACCCCTCGCCGAACGCCGTCAGGACGGGTGCTCCGTCCTTTTCGGGATCGTACCTGAGCGCGGCGGCTCTCCTCGTCTTTTTCACGTCAGCCATCGTACCGTCCCGCCTCAGACCACAACGTCTATGCCCGCGCCGGCGCGGGCGCGCGTATGCGAGAGCGCCGTCAGAGGCGTAGTCTTCTCTCCGCGGCCCGTCGTCACGCGCGCGCCGGTGAGTCTGTAGCCCGCATCGGACAATATTTCGTGCAGGCGCGCCGTGTTCCCGGACAGATGCTCGCGCGCGTCCTCTCCGGACGCGCGCATTTGCAGAGATACGTCGCGGCCCCGCACGTTTACAAGGGCCTCCCAATGGCCGAGCGCCGGGAGGTCAAGCGACAGCAGAATATTGGCGTCGTCCGTCGATATCGGCGACCGCTTCCGCTTGAATACGTACAATTCGGCGGCGCGTCTCTCGCCCGACACGACGACGGGGATTTGCGCGTAGACGTACTGCTCCGCGGCGTTCATCACGCGCGCCTGACGCGCTATGTCGACGGCCCGCTCCGCTATGGCGTCGCCGCCCGGAACGCCCGATCCCGCCGCGGACTCCGCCAGTCTCGTCAGGCGTCCGGGCAGCTCCGAGACAGCCGCCTTGAGCCGCCCGGCGAGTTCCCCCGCCCGCTCTCCGTCTATCTCGGCAAACAGACTCTCTATGAACCCGTCCGCCGTAACGCGTCCGCCCGCAAGGGGGGCTTGCCCGTCGGTCGCCGCGTTTCGCGGCGCGCCGTCCGCCCGGGCGACGGCGGAGTCCGCCTCCGGTCTGACCGCCGCCCCCTCCGCTTTCGGCGCGACCGGCGGCGTGTCCGCGACGGCGGCGCGCTCGCCGGCTGTGGACGCCGGTCGCGCCTCCCGCGCGTCCGGCGCGACCGCGCGGGAGGCGTTCTCCGGTGTGGCGTCAGCGGCGGTGTTCGGAGCCGCGGCGTCCGTAGCGGCATCGGCGACGCCCGGAGCGGTGTCTGCGGTGGCGACACCCCGTGCTGTGGTGCCCGGTGCTGCGACGCTCGGGGCCGCGGCGTCCGGCGCGGCGGTTGTAGTGGTGAATTCCGGTGTCGTACCGGCGGACTGCCGCGCG
The DNA here is from genome assembly GCA_031270395.1 of Oscillospiraceae bacterium. Taxonomy (GTDB): domain Bacteria; phylum Bacillota; class Clostridia; order Oscillospirales; family Oscillospiraceae; genus JAISBX01. The sequence continues at coordinate 9,725 of JAISXU010000085.1, read as the reverse complement.
CCGTCAACCTCCCCTGCGGCGACGGGCGGCGCGGGCCTGACGCCGACGTCTTGCGTCTCCGGCGCGCCGCGGACGCCGTCCCACGCGGCGGCGCCCTCTCCGCCGCGTGACGCCGCGGTATCCGCGGCCAGAGTCCCGCGAGCGCCGTTCGCCGCGAGCTTGGCGCCGGCGTCCTGGCCCTCCGGCGGCGCCTCCGCGCCAAAGCCGCCGGGCTGCGCCGCCTCCCGGGCCGCGTCCGGGTCGCCCGTCAGCTTCAACTGCCCGTTTTCGATTATCAACCCCCGCGCTCCGGCCGACTCCCCCGCTTCAAGGATGGCGGATCGCAGTTGTTCCAGCATTTTATCGAGCTTACCGTCTCCCGACAGCAGGAGGCGCAGGGCGTCCAGCGCTTCCGGCGTGTCCGCCATGCCCTGCGCGGCCAGGAATATGGCCTCGTCGGGCGAGAGCGCGGGGTTTGCCCGCATGAGCTCGAGCGCCGTGATAACCGTCGCTTCACTTGCCGGCAGTCCCAGCGCTTCAAGCCGCGCCATGATTTCCGGCAGTAACGCCATATCTCCGCGCGTATCGGCGGCGGCGGACATTATAAGCCCGGCCGTATCCGGCGCCGCTCGGCCGCCGTCGGACCGCATGATCGACAGCGTGATAACGCCGTCGGTCTGATCCTCGACGACGAGACTCACATTTTCGCCGGGGACGAGCGACGCGCCGCCGTCAAGCCGGGCGTGAAATACCCTGCCGTCCCCGGTCTTTAATACGGCGGAATCGTCTCCGGCCGACAGCACCCTTGCCTCCAGCCTTTCGCCCTCGCCGAGCGTCGCGGGAAGCCCGAACGTACTGACGCGCCCCGTCGCGGCGGACGTCTGCGCGCCTGTTGTGTTTAGAATTTTCATCAGCGTAAGTCCTCGTCAAGATTATTTTCGAGTATGCCGTCGAGCTCCTCCATCCACAGCGCCGCCGATGCGTCGCTCGGCATACGCCAGTCGCCGCGCGGAGAGAGCGCGACCGAACCGATTTTCGGTCCGTCGGGCAGACAACTCCTCTTGAACTGCTGCGAGAAGAATCTGCCGTAGAATACCCTCAGCCAGCGCAGTATGACGCCGCGCGGGTACGCGCCGTCAAACGCCAGCTCCGCGAGCTCCAGCACGGCCGAGGGCGGACGCCCCCGCCTTACGGTGTGGTACAGGAAAAAGTCGTGCAGCTCATACGGGCCGATTAGCTCCTCCGTGCGCTGGCTTATATCGTCTCCGGAGGGCGGCAGCAGCTCGGGGCTGACGGGCGTCGCCAATATATCCGTGAGAACCCCGCGCAGCTCCGGCGACGTGTCCGCGGCGTAGCGGACGATGTGGCGTACAAGCGTCTTGGGAACTCCCGCGTTCACGCCGTACATGCTCATGTGGTCGCCGTTGTACGTGGCCCAGCCCAGCGCCAGCTCGGACATATCCCCCGTACCGACGACGAGACCGCCGCGCTTGTTGGCGATATCCATCAGCACGAGAGTCCTTACGCGCGCCTGCGCGTTCTCGTAAACGACGTCGCGCGCGTCAGTCGGGTGTCCGATGTCGCGCAGATGCAGACGCGTCATGTCCGAGACGTCGATCTCAAGGCATGTGACGCCCAGAGCGCCGCACAGCAGATGCGCGTTTTTGCGCGTCCTGTCCGTAGTCCCGAAGCAGGGCATCGTCACGGCGATTATCCCGTCCGGCGATCTCCCCAGCAGCTTAAAGGCCCGTGCTGTGACGAGCAGCGCGAGGCAACTGTCGAGACCGCCCGACACGCCGACGACCGCGGCGGCGCAGCCCGTATGTCTCAGTCTGCCGCAGAGTCCCGCCACCTGCATGTCGAGTATCTCTGAGCAGCGCTCCGCCCTCTCGTCCTCGCCGCCGGGGACAAACGGATACGGGTCTACGCGGCGCGAGAGCTTATCGACGCGTCCGGCGATATCGACGGGGATGACCGTATATTCCCGCTCCGGGCCGGACGACAGTCCGGGTGCGCCGCGGAACGTCGTCATGCGGACGCGGTCGCGCGTCAGGGCGCCGACGTCGAGCTCCGCCGTTATGAGGCCGCCGCGAAACGGCGGGGACTCCGCCAGTATCACGGCGTTTTCACAAATGAGGTTGTGGCCGGCAAATACGGTGTCCGTCGTGCTCTCGCCCGCTCCGGCGCCGGCGTAGACGTACCCGCACAGCAGTCTTCCGGACTGTCCCGACACGAGCGCGCGCCTGTACGCGGCCTTTCCTATCGTCTCGTTGCTGGCCGAGGGGTTGACTATAACCGTCGCGCCCGCGAGCGCGTGCTCCGCGCTGGGGGGCGACGGAACCCAGAGGTCCTCGCATATCTCGACGGCAAACGTGAAATCGGGCGTCCGTTCACAGCGGAACAGCAGCCTCGCGCCGAACGGCACCTCCGCGCCGTCAAAACTCGTGGTGCTTATGCCCGCCGGCGCCGGGTCAAAGTGGCGCCGCTCGTAAAACTCGCCGTAGCTCGGCAGTTGCGTTTTGGGCACGAAGCCATAGAGACTGCCGCGTCCGAATACCGCGGCAACGTTGTACAGCTTGCCCTCGCGGCGCAGCGGAAGCCCGGCGACGACCGCCATCTCGTATTTCGCGCTGTGCTCCACGAGACGGCGCAGCGCGTCACGGGCACCTTTTTGAAGCATCTCCTGCAAAAACAGCTCGCCGCAGGTGTAGCCCGTGAGACACAGCTCGGGCAGACACAGAAGCGACGCGCCCTCGGCGGCCGCCGCGTCCATAAGCTCCGCTATGCGTTCCGCGTTATATACGCAGTCCGCCGCGCGTATCTCCGGCGTCGCCGCCGCGACCCTCACAAAACCGTCGTACATGACTTCACCTCTTGAAATGATCTCGCCTGTGATGTTTTTATGTTCCCAGTCAAAGCGTTTTTGGCGCGGCGCGGTAAAAAAAACATTCGCAAAACGCGCTCCGGCGCGTCGGTTTGCACGCTTGTAGGGGAACGTGCCGGAGCGGGCAGGGAGCGCCGGCACGCGCCCCTACGGGTTTAGCTGACTTTACTGCGGCAAAGCGCCGCCGCGCCGATTATCCCGGAATCCTCCGTGAAATGCGCACTTTCGAGACGCGTCCGCGCGCGTCCGTGCGGGTATGCCTCGCGGTACACGGCGTCGCGCAGGGGCCCGAGCAGCCATTCGTCCGGCTCGCGCGACACGCCTCCGCCTATGCAGACAAGCTGCGGCTCCAATATATTCACGAGGTTTGCTATGCCGCAGGCGAGATAAGATATATACTCGTCAATGAGCCGGCGCGCCGCCGCGTCGCCCTGCCGCGCGGCGTCAAACGGCGTCTTGGCCGACACGCGCGAGAGATCGTCCCCGCACAGCCTCCGGACGGCGGCGCCGCGGCCGCTCTCCGCCAGCCTGACCGCGGCCTCCGTCAGAGCGGTGGCCGAGGCATACCTCTCCCAGCACCCGCGGCGCCCGCAGGCGCACATCCGTCCGCCGCGCTCTATCACCATATGGCCTATCTCCCCCGCCGCGGAATTAAAGCCCCTGTAGATCTCTCCGCCCGCTATCACGCCGCCGCCGATACCCGTCCCTACGGTGACGAAAACCATGTCCTCGATCATCTCGCGGCCGGGAGCCTGCTTCTCCCCCAGAGCCGCGCAGTTGGCGTCGTTTTCGAGGTGTACCGGAGCGGCAAAGTCGCATCCGAGCTCTTCGGCGATATTCAGTCCGCCGAGCGGCATATTCGCCGTATACAGTATCTCGCCGCGCTCGCCGTCAAACGAGCCGGGGATACCTACGCCTATGCCCAGAACATCGCCGTTTGAAACGCCCGCGCCAGATATGAGCGAGCGCAGAAGCAGACGCGTGTCCCTGAGTATGTCCCCGCGCTCCGCGCCGGAGACGACCGGCGTTCTGCCGCGCGTTATGAGCGCGCCGTCCGCTCCGCACAACCCCGCGTCTATCCCGCTGCCGCCGATATCGATCCCGATATACACGCCCGACGCCATCACGCGCCTTCCGCGCCGGATTCCCCGGCCGCGCCGCCGCGCAGCAATATCCCGACGGCATCCACGGCGATACGCGCGGCGAGCGGCGCGTCGGGCGACACCGCGCCGCTCAAATTGGGACGGTCCCGTTCCTGATTCCAGACGACGTTCAATACGCAGCCCGCGCGCGCTCCCAGTATCTGCGACACGATAAACACGGCGGCGCTCTCCATTTCCGAGGCGAGACAGCCCGCCATGATCCACGCGCGCCACTTGTCGCGGAGCTCGTAGCCCGCCGGCATCCGATCCGGGTCGTGCTGGCCGAAGAATGAATCCTTGCAGTGTACCACGCCGCAGTGCCATCGCGCGCCCGACGCCTTTGACGCCTTGATTAGAGCGTTTGTCACCGTGATATCGGAGACGGCCGGGAACTCCACCGGTACGTACTCCTTTGAGGTCCCGTCCATGCGTATCGCCGCGTTGGCGATCACCACGTCGCCGCCGGATACGCCGGACGCCATGCCCCCGCACGTGCCGACGCGTATAAAGCTCCTTATCCCCGCCGCGAACAGCTCCTCGACGCAGATAGCTGCGGAGGGGCCGCCTATCCCGGTGGACGTCACGAGCACCGGCTCGCCCGACAGCCCGCCGAGCCATGAGGTATATTCGCGGTTTTGATTGAGAAAACGCGGATTTTCAAGAAGCCGCGCTATCATCTCCACCCTGCCCGGATCGCCGGTCAGTATCGCGTACCGCGCACCGTCCAAGTCCCCGACGCCCGTGTGATATAAGTGATCCGCCATCGCCGCTGCCGCCTTTCTCGCCCGCGCGCTTTAATAATTTAAGTATACCATTTTAATACCGTCCGCGCAACGCGGATTTACATGGAATCATTTCGTATGTTACGCCTCAAGCCGTAACAAACGAAGACGGGAACGAAGACGCGGGGCGTATAAATAATATGTTTCCTGTCAATACTTCACAGTATAACGGGCGGAAACCATTCGCCCAATCATCAGGAGGTCCGCAAATGGACGACAAGAAAACTTTTTTCCAGAGGTTGAGCGACTTTGCAGCCGGGAAGGGCTTCTACGCGCTCCTTTTTGTATGCTTCGCGGCGATCGGCGTCTCGGCATATATGCTCATAAACGGGGGCGGCACGGACGATACATTGACGAACACGGGGGGAAACGCGGCGCAGCAACAGATACAGCAGCAGACGCAGACGCAGCAGACGCCCGCATACATGCCGGACAGAAGTCCTGCGGGAAGCGGCGTGTCCGGCTCGCCCGAGCGCGCCGTGACGCCTGAGCCGCCCGCGCTCAGCGACTCAGCGACAAAGCCGGCCAAGCGCGAGCCCGGGGAAGCCGAAACCGGGGCTGTCTCTGCGCCGGAAACCGCCGAGCCCGACGACGCCGGCGAAGCGTGGCAAGCCGAGGCGACCGACGCGGATATTGCGGTAGCCGCGCCGGAGAAGGATCCGGTATTCGTATGGCCGCTCGCGGGCGACGTCATATTTCCGTATTCCGTCGACGAGCTCATATACAACAGGACAATGGGCGACTGGCGCACACACGACGGCGTCGATATAGCGGGCGGCATGGGCGCGAAGGTGGTCTCCGCGGCGGACGGCGAGGTCGCGGACGTCTTTGACGACGATCTGCTGGGCACTACCGTAGTCGTCAGTCACGGCAAGGGTATAATGAGCAGATACTCCAACCTCGCCGCAACTCCCGCCGTCAAAAAGGGCGACAAGATAACGATGGGCGCCGTCATAGGCTCGCTCGGCGACACGGCGTTGGGCGAGTCGGGCGAGCCGACGCATCTTCACTTTGCCATGACAAGGGACGGCCGCTCTGTCGATCCGGGGGATTATCTGCCGTAACGCGCGGCGGCGCGCGGAGCAGAGCGGCGGCGCGCGGACGGTATCACCGCCCGCGCGCCGCCGCCATTGGCCGTACCGCCCATTTGGTATGCCCGACAGGATTCGAACCTGCGACCTTCAGAGTCGGAGTCTGACGCGCTATCCAACTGCGCCACGGGCACATATATTGTTGTTATCTCGGCAAATCTCGTAGTATTCCCGCACCTGAGATATGGTAACACATTTTCGGGCGCGTGTCAAAGAATTGAAAAGCCGGCGTCCTTGTGATACAATATCCGCATAGCGGATATTGTATCACGCGCATGCGCCCGCTGTGCGGGCGCGCGCTTAAACTTTGAGCCGCGGCGCGGGACGCGCCGCATTGTATCATAAATTGCTTTGCAATTTATGATACAATGCGGTCGTTGAATTCAACTCTTTTTGCTTGCGTACTTATCGCGGATACTGAGGTCAATCCGCGTCCGGCGCCGGCGACATATATGGATATATAATGGATATATATAAGAAATTTGCCGAACCGGGAGGTGAACAGCCTTGACAGCCGCAGAGGAACGCTCGGCTATAGACAGAACGCTCGGGGGCGACGTCTCGGCGTTTGAAGCGCTCGTGCTCGACAATCAGAAAAATGTATACAATCTGGCTCTCCGTCTGACAGGCGACGAAAACGACGCGCTGGACGCCTCGCAGGAGGCGTTTCTGCGCGCGTACACGCACCTCGGTTCATTCAAGGGCGAGAGCCGGTTTTCCGTATGGCTGTACAGGATAACCTACAACGTGTGTTCCGATTTTCTGCGCAAAAGGGCGCGGGACAGGAGCGCACAGATCATCAGTCTTGACGAATACGGGGACGGGCGCGAGTCCGATATCCCGGACGTACGGGCGCTGCCCGAGGACGCCCTCCTGCGCCGCGAGCTGCGCGAGGCGATCCGCAAGGGGATCGACAGTCTGCCCCCGGTGTACAGGGAGACGCTGCTCCTGCGCGAATCGTCCGGCATGAGCTACGCCGATATTGCGGACGTCATGTGCGTCGGCGAGGGCACCGTCAAATCGCGCCTGTCGCGCGCGAGACAGGCGCTTGTGCGAGTCCTTACTGAAAATGGAACTCTCGGCGGCGAAGATCGTCTAAACATATATTGACAGCCGTGAGGTGGGCGTACCGTGATTAAATGCAGAGAATATCTTGATATGATAAGCGCGATGGCGGACGGCGAGCTGTCCGGCGACGAGTCGGAGCGGCTGCGTCTGCATATCGAAGATTGCCCGTCGTGCGCGTCGCGCCTCGAGCTCTACGGCGTCATGTCCGAAGCCGCGTCCCGGGATGAGGCCGACGTGCCCGACGCGCTGCTCGCCCTCGTATCGGAGCGCATAGCTGTTATGCCGACGCCGCGCAGCGGGCGCGGCGGTGCGCCGGAGACGCTGTCCGCGAACCCGCCGCGCCCGAGACCGGTGCGGTCCCGCCGCGTCTCGGCGCCCGCCGCGCGGCGCAGAAGCAATCTGAGGCGTCTGCTGCCCGTCGCGTGTCTCATCGCGCTGCTGTTCGCCGTCCGCACAAACCGCATGGCCGAGAATAACAGGCGGGAGCTTGACGCAATAACGGGTGAAAGCGCGTACTCGCGGGACCCGGACTACTCGCCGGGAATTCAGCATGATGATTCCGGCGCCGGGTCTGCCGCCGGCGGAGGCGGCAGACCCGGCGCCGACGAGGACAGCGCCGAGATCGGCGCTCCGGAGGAGGCGCCGATGGCCGACGCGGAAATCGCGCCGCAGTATCCGTCCAGCGACTCGGCGCTCCCCGCCGCGCCGCCCGCCGCCGCGCCGCCCGGGGATATGCCCGGCGCTACGGGCGAGCAGTCCTCCGCGCAGACGGATGATACCGTCCCCGCGCCGGATACGGGCGACGCGCCGCAATCCGGCCTGTCCGGGAGCGACGGCGCGGGGTACGAGACGTCGTCCGCCGCGTCAGGGTACGATACGAGCGGACTTTACGCCGTAATCAGTATCTCGGGCGAGCTCCCGGAGCTGCTAGCCGGCAAGCCGGTAATCGATCTCGGGAACGGCGAATACTCGATACGTATCACGCGCACCGAAGCCGACGAGTTGATCGGGCAGGGCTACGAGGCAAAGCTGACCGGTTCCGACCTCCCGGAAGCCGTCGTCATATGGTTCGCCGGGCAAAATTAAGTCCGGCTGTACTCTCGCGGGACGAACAGACGTATGTAAACGCAGGCACTCAAATTCACTTTCCGGCGCGTGAGAACACGCGCAGCGCAAAGATAAGCGCGGCGACGAGAACCGACGCGACGATTGACGCGTCCATCGCGCTCTCCGGAACCGTCCCCGAGACTATGAGTCCCGCGGCAAGCGCAAGCGACGCAAGCAAACCGCAGAACCCGGCGGCAATTCCCGTCGCCACGCGTATCGCCGCCCGTTTTCCCGCGCTTCTTCTGTCATAGCCTCTGCGCATGTTATGTACCCCCAAACAGATATAGAGCCTCCGGAACGCCCCTCCGCGTTGATGCTTTGTATTAATTCGCACGAAATGTCGTGCCGAATTAATAGCGCGCATATGTTTCGGTTGCCGCCATAGGCGGCGAGAAACATGCGCTTTTGAGCGAGAAAAGTCCCGAGCGGCTTTGCCGTAAGGATTAGACTTTTCGAGCGGATTAATACCATGTTATTCCGCGGCGGGTAAAAAAATGCGTTTGCTTTTCCCACACAAGCGGGTGTATAATGGCCGTGCAATACTGGCACACTATGACCATGCCTTTTCATGATTGTTTTGTGCCTGAAGTGATACGAAAGGCATGGTCATAATTATGGCAAACATACGCGACGCAAAAATACGGCAGTTGGTTGACGCTCTTGTGCGCAGTTATCACGAGGACGAAACGCTGATAAAGGTCGATGAGAAGGACCAGATCAATAAGTCCGCCGTCGTCGCCATCCTCGAGCGGCTGTGTTCGCTGATATTTGCGGGTTTTTTTACGGAGAAGCCTCTGCGAGAGGACTCGCTCGACTACCATGTTGGCGAGATACTGGAGGAAGTCATATACAGTCTGGAGAAGCAGATCAGGCGCGCGCTCCCGTACAGGAAAGAGCATATGAAGGACGACCGCGGCGCACGGGAGATCACATACGCGTTTCTTGAAAAACTTCCGGCCATACGCTCCGTACTGTCCACTGACGTGGACGCCGCGTTTGACGGCGATCCGGCGGCGTACAGCAAGGAGGAAATAATACTTTCGTACCCCGGTCTGTACGCCATAGCCGTGAGCCGCCTGGCGCACGAACTGTACGTGCTCAACGTACCCCTGATCCCGCGCATGATGAGCGAGTACGCCCACAACCTCACGGGTATCGACATCCACCCCGGCGCCACCATCGGACACCACTTTTTTATAGATCACGGAACCGGCATCGTCATTGGCGAGACGACGACGATAGGCAACTTCGTAAAAATTTATCAGGGCGTCACCCTCGGCGGGCTCTCCACGCGCGGCGGGCAGCTCCTGTCGGGCGTAAAGAGACATCCGACGATAGAAGACCACGTGACTATCTACTCCGGGGCGTCGATCCTCGGCGGTTCCACGGTTATAGGCGAGGGAGTCGTGATCGGCTCCAACACGTTTATCACCAAAACCGTGCCCGGCAAGACGCGCGTCAGCGTCAAAAACACGGAGCTGCAATTCAAAAACGACAGCGGCGGCTACGACGTGGAGCTCCCCACGGATGAATATTGGGACTACAGCATATAAGGTTCGGGTGTCAAAAGTCACGCCCACCGCTAAGCGGCGATTTATTCCGTCATACGTCACAAAAAGCCTCGCGAATACACAAAGTATTCGCTGCGTTTTTTGTATAGTCTGACGAAAAA
>JAISXU010000062.1 GCA_031270395.1 Oscillospiraceae bacterium | reverse complement strand
TGATAGAATATCCGCAACGCGGATATTCTACATTATGTCCCCATCGGCTCGCCGCTTCGCGGCAACCGCCGAGGGCTGACACATTCTATCACTTGCCGCTTCGCGCCCGTGATAGAATGTGTACCTCTTGACAGGAGGTATCGTCCATGTCGCAGATCAGCGTATCGAAGCTGACCTTCGCGTATGAGGGCAGCTACGACAACATCTTTGAGGACGTCAGCTTCCGTATAGACACCGATTGGAAGCTCGGTTTCATCGGCCGCAACGGGCGCGGCAAGACGACGTTTCTGAACCTGCTGCTCGGCAAATACGAGCATGGCGGCGCCATAAGCGCATCTATAGATTTTGAGTATTTCCCGTACGACATACCGCCGGAGTGCAAAAACGCCCGCGACGTCGTCGAGCGGGTCTGTCCCGACTGCCCCGATTGGGAGCTTGCGCGGGAATTGTCTCTGCTCGAGCTCGGCGAGGACGTTTTGGCGCGGGCTTTTGTCACGCTCTCAAACGGAGAGCGGACGAAGCTCATGCTCGCCGCGCTTTTTTTGAAGGAAAACGGCTTTCTGCTAATCGACGAGCCGACGAACCACTTGGACGCGCGCGGGCGCGGACTCGTCAGCCGGTATCTCAGCGGCAAAAAGGGCTTCATACTCGTCTCGCACGACAGGGCGTTCCTCGACGGGTGCATTGACCACGTGCTCTCGATAAATAAGGCGGATATCGAGATACAGCGCGGCAATTTCTCGTCGTGGTACGCAAATCGCGAGATGCGCGATAATTTTGAGCTTCAGGAAAACGAGCGGTTAAGGAAAGAGGTCGGACGGCTGGCCGAGGCCGCGCGCCGGACGTCGGACTGGTCGGATAAAGTCGAGGCGACAAAGTACGGGACGCGAAACTCCGGGATTAGGGTTGACCGCGGGTATGTCGGCCATAAGTCCGCGAAAATGATGAAGCGCGCCAAGAGTACGGCGGCGCGGCGGCAGGACGCGGTTGAGGAAAAATCAAAGCTCCTGAAAAATACCGAGGAATCCGAGCCGCTCAAAATCACACAGACCACGTACCACGCGAGCCGTCTCGTCACGCTGGAGGACGTCGCGATATACTACGGCGGCAAGCGCGTCTGCGGCGACGTCAGCTTTGACATTGACAGGGGCGACCGCGTCGCGCTGCGCGGCGGGAACGGTTCCGGCAAGACGAGCGTGCTCCGGCTGATCTGCGGAGAGGATGTCGAATACACGGGAAGCGTAAAAATCGGAAGCCGTCTCGCCATATCGTACGTTCCGCAGGACGCGTCGTTTCTCCGCGGCGATCTCGCGGATTACGCGGAGCGGTGTGGGATAGACGAGAGCCTCTTTAAGGCGATACTGCGAAAGCTCGGCTTCTCAAGATTACAGTTTGAAAAGGATATCCGGGATTTCAGCGAGGGACAGAAGAAAAAGACGCTTATAGCGAAAAGTCTCTGCGAGAGAGCGCATCTGCTCATATGGGACGAGCCGCTGAACTATATCGACGTCATATCGCGTATGCAGATCGAGGAGCTGCTGCTCGAATATGAGCCCACGATCCTGTTCGTGGAGCACGACAGCGTGTTCTGCGATAAGATAGCGACGAAAACGGCGGATTTATAACGGTTGCGCGGGCGACATTCGCCGCGCGCGAATGTCGCCCGCGCGACCGCCTAGAACAGCGACATCTGGCTCGACTCCGGCATGTCGGCGAACGCGCCGAGCTCGCGCAGCTGCTCGACATTCACCGCGGACACCTTTGAGCAGTACGCCGCCAGGTCCTCCACCGAAATGAACTGCAGCGCCTGCCGCTTGTCCGCAATTTCACGCGCCGCGATCTCGCCGAGACCGCTGATCGACACAAACGGGGGACGAAGACGCCCGTCGTCCGTCACCTTGAATTTCACCGCGTCCGACTTATACAGGTCTATATCGGCAAACTCGAAACCGCGCATATAGAACTCATAGCACACCTCCAGCGTGGTGAGCATATCCTCGTCCTTAGCCGTGGCTTTTTTGACGCCCATCATGTCGCGTATCGCGCGTATTTTTGACCGCACCGGGTCAAGCCCCCGGGCCATGTACGCCGCGTCGAACGCGTCCTTTTGACTTCGCCTGTAGAAGTACGCGCCGTAGAACTCAAGCGGCTTATGCACCTTGAACCACGCTATGCGGAACGCCATCATCACATACGCCACGGCATGCGCCTTGGGAAACAGATACTCTATCTTCCCGCACGACTCTATGTACCACTCCGGCACGCCCAGGCGTCTCATGTCGTCGCCCGTCCCGCCGGGGAGGCCCTTGCCCTTTCGTACGCTCTCCATTATCTGAAACGCCGCTTTTTCGTCCATGCCCTTTGATATGAGGTACAACATAATATCGTCGCGGCAGCCTATAGTCTCGCCGATACCCGCCGTGCCGTTCCTGATGATGTCGCGCGCGTTATTTGTCCACACGTTTGTCCCGTGAGAGAAGCCCGAGAGGCGTACGAGCGTGTCGAATTTATCCGGCTTCGTCTCGCTCAACATCTGGCGCGTAAAGCCGGTGCCGAATTCCGGTATCCCCAGCGAACCCGTATCGCCTATGACGGCGTCGTCAAGGGGCAGCCCGAGCGGCCCGGGCGACGTGAAGATCGCCATAGTTTCCGGGTCGTCGAGACGTATCTCGCGCGCGTCTATACGCGTCATGTCCTCGAGTATTTTCAGCATTGTGGGGTCGTCGTGTCCCAGTTCGTCGAGCTTGAGCAGATTTTCCTCCATGCAGTGGTAGTCGAAGTGCGTGGTGACTACGCCCGCGCCCGTGTCGTCGGCCGGGTGCTGCGCGGGGCAAAAATCGACTATCTCCATATCCTGCGGTATGACTATGAGACCGCCCGGATGCTGTCCCGTCGTGCGTTTGACGCCGACGCAGCCGAGCGCAAGGCGTCTCTCCTCGGCAGCGGAGACGGTGCGCTGCGTTTTTTCCAGATAGTTCTTAACATAACCGTACGCTGTTTTGAACGCTATCGTACCTATCGTGCCCGCCCTGAACACGTGGTCGGCGCCGAATATCTCGTTTGTGTATCTGTGGGCGTCCTGCTGGTATTCGCCGGAGAAATTGAGGTCGATATCCGGCACCTTGTCGCCTCCGAACCCCAAAAACGTCTCGAACGGGATGTCAAAGCCGTCCTTTATGAGCTCGCGCCCGCACACGGGGCAGGCCTTGTCGGGCATGTCCGCGCCGCAGCCGAAGCCTCCCGCGTGGCCCGTATCAAAATCGGAAAACCGGCACTCGGGGCAGCGGTAGTGCGACGGCAGCGCGTTGACCTCCGTTATGCCCGCGAGAAACGCGGCGACCGACGAGCCGACGCTGCCGCGCGAGCCCACGAGATACCCGTGCGACATGGAGTCCGCCACGAGCTTTTGCGCAGTCATATAGATGACGTCGTAGTTGCGATCGAGAATGTCGCGCATCTCCGTCTCTACGCGCCGGCTGACGATCCCGGGCGGGACGTCGCCGTACAGCTCCCGCAGCCGCCCGTACACGAGTGAACGCAGCTCCTCCGCGCTGCCCTCCAGCTTGGGGGCGAACAGCTTTTTCGCGGGCGGCAGCGGACGCACCGTATCGCACATGTCCGCTATGGCGCGGGAATTCGTGACGACGACCTCATACGCCGTATCGCGCCCGAGATACGCAAATTCCTCGAGCATTTCGTCCGTCGTCCTGAAGTACAGCGGCGTCGGATCGCCTGCCGAGCCGTAGCCCTTTGACGTCAGCAGTATCTGCCTGTATATCTCGTGCTCGGGTTCGAGAAAATGTACGTCGCCCGTCGCCACCACGGGCTTGCCCAGCTTTTTGCCCAGCTCCACGACTCTCCGGTTGAATTCCCGAAGTTGTTCGGCGTCCCTCGCGCGCGGTCTGTCGCCCGCTAACATGAAATAGTTATTACAAAGCGGCTGTATCTCCAGATAGTCATAGAATTCCGCTATACGCCTCAGCTCGAGCTCTCCCGCGCCGTCCGTTATGCGCCTGAACACCTCGCCCGCCTCGCAGGCCGAACCTATGATCAGCCCTTCCCTGTAACGCATGAGCTCGCTTTTGGGGATGATGGGATTTTTGCCGATAAATTCGAGATGGCTCTTCGTGATAAGCGTGTATAGATTGCGTATGCCTGCCTGCGTGCGCGCGAGCAATATTATGTGGTTCGGCCTGAAATTACCCTTTCTTATCTGGCTGAGCAGCGCGTCGGAGTCGCTGAGATGTCCGTTTATGGACGCGAGCTCCGTAACGCCGCGTTCGCTGAGCTCCTTAAAAAAACGCGTCAGGATCATGCCCGTGACGGCGGCGTCGTCCACCGCCCTGTGGTGATTAAATGACGGCAATCCCAGGTAACCCGCTACGTCGCTCAGCCCGTGTCTCCGGAACTCCGGGAACAGAGAGCGGGACAGCGTCAGCGTGTCTATGTAGACGGGCGAAAAATAGACGCCGCCGCGCCGGCATACCTCGTGTATAAAGCCTATATCAAACGGCGCGTTGTGCGCGGCCAGCGTCCTGTCTCCGGCAAATTCGAGAAACGCCGTGACCGCGGCCATCTGCGACGGCGCGCCCGCCACGTCGCTGTCCCTTATGCCGGTGAGCCGTGTTATATCCGGCGGAATCGGCCTGTCCGGGTCGGCGAACGTATGGAAGCGCTCCGTCTCGCGCCCGTCGCGCATAATGACGGCGCCTATCTCCGTTATGGCGTCGTCGCGCGCGGACAGCCCTGTGGTCTCGATGTCGAACACGACTATCTCGTCGCGCGCGGAGCCGCCCGGCGCGCCGAATACGGCGGGACGGCCGTCAACGTCGTTCAGGTAATAGCCCTCGACGCCGTAAATGACCTTTATCCTGTCGCCGGCCGCTTTCATGGCCTCCGGAAAGGACTGCACGACGCCGTGATCCGTTATGGCGACGGCCGTATGGCCCCACTCGATCGCCCGTTTTACGGCGGCCTCGGCGTCGGTCAGGGCGTCCATCGCCGACATACGCGTGTGCAGATGCAGCTCCACGCGCTTGCTCTCCGCGCCGTCGCTCCTGACGGGTCGCTCATACGTCTCTATATTGTCGGGCCTCATCACGATCTCGCCGTTGTCGTATTTGCTCTCCGAGAGCTCTCCGGAGACCGTGAGATACACGCCCGGCTTAATGAAGCGCTTAATGGAGCGTATCGCACTCTCGGTGCTTGGTGATTTATCGTTATTCAAAAATTTTCTGACGTGAAGCGAGCCCGTGTAGTCGGTTATGTAGAACGACAGCAGCCACGCGCCCGTTTTCGTCTGGCGACAGTCGGGCTCGTCGAAAACCTCTCCGCGCACGGCGGCCTTTCCCACGTACTGCGCCAATTCGCCTATCGGCGTCACCTTGCCGCGCCCGTGCGGCTTTCCGAAAATGACGCGCGCGCGTTTCTTTTTCTGCGCTCCGCCGCGCAGAGACGCCTTTATTTTTACGGACTCCAGTCCCAGCCTTGACACCAGAGCGGACTCCGCGGCGGCGATATCGACAGGCGCCGTCGGTTTATCGAAACAGATGTCGAGCACCGCCCGCCGCCCGTCGTCCTCCAGCCTCACCGCAGCGACGCTCGCGCCGCTGAACGTCCCGGGCAGCTCGCCGTCCTCTCCGAGCTTCGCCAGCTCGTCGCCGAACATGCTTTCAGGATTCATAGTAGACATACTTATAACCATTCCTTTTTGTCGATCGGCATTGTCGCGTACGCGTTGAGCGACATGTCGGCGCGGACGCCGGCGAGGTATTCGTAGTACCCCTGACAGCCGATCATTGCGGCGTTGTCTCCGCACAGGGCCGGCGGCGGCATGTAAAGTCGGCGTCCGTCTGCGCGCGCCGCCCTCTCAAAATCGCCGCGTATGCGGGAGTTGGCCGCCACGCCGCCGGCGACGGCTATTTTGTCGCGGCCGAGTTTGCGCGCCGCGTCCATCACGCGCGGCACGAGCGCGTCACTCACAGCCGCCGAGAACGACGCCGCCAGCGAGCGCAAATCCAATTCCTCACCGCGCCGCTCCGCGCCGCGCAGCACGTTTATTACCGCCGACTTCAAGCCGGAAAACGACATGTCATACGGCCGGCCCTCGACGGAGGCGCGCGGCAGCTTGAACGCCGTGTCGTCGCCGCCGCGCGCGAGCTCGTCGATCAATTTACCGCCCGGGTAGCCGAGTCCGAGCGCGCGGGCCACCTTGTCAAAGCACTCGCCCGCGGCGTCGTCGCGCGTCGCGCCTATGACGCTCATGTCGGTATAGCCCCTGACGTCCGCGATCAGGCTGTTGCCGCCGGAGACAATGAGACAAAGAAAAGGCGGCGCAAGCTCCGGAAACGCTATATAGTTCGACGCGATATGCCCTCTTATGTGGTGGACGGGTATGAGCGGGACGCCGAGCGAGAACGCCGCGCCCTTTGCGAAGCTGACGCCTGCCAGCAGCGCGCCTATGAGTCCGGGCGCGCACGTTACGGCGACGGCGTCGAGCTCCCCGCGCTCCGCCCCGGCGCTTCGCAGCGCCGAATCCGCGAGGTCGGTTATGACCTCGACGTGCGAGCGCGAGGCTATCTCCGGCACGACGCCTCCGTACAGCGCGTGCTTATCGACCTGTGAGAATATCTCGTCGGCCAGCACAATCCGCCCGTCACGCGTCACCGCCGCGGCCGTCTCGTCGCACGACGTCTCTATTGACAGTATCAGCATAATATCCATTATACCCTAGCCGCGTCCAAATCGCAACCGCGAGCGCATTGCATTTTACAAACTATTTTGGTATAATGTCCCCTGGTAACCGACGCGATAACTGAAGTAAAGGGGATATTGCCGCAATGATCGAACGAAAGATGTACATCGCCGGCGCTTGGGCGGACGCCGCGTCAGGCGCCGTGCTCACGACACTCAACCCCTCGACGGGCGAGGCTATAGGAACGGCGCCGTCCGCGGGCGCGCAGGACGTGGATCGCGCGGTGGCAGCGGCGCGCGCCGCGTTCCCGGCGTGGTCGGGGCTGGCGCAGGCCGAGCGGAATAAGGTGCTGTTTAACATAGCGTCGCTGATACGCGAGAACGCGGACGAGATGGCGAAAATCGAGGGACTGGAGCACGGTACGCCCTACGCCGACGCGTTCGGCGTGTGCATGGGCGCCGCCGAGAAGTTTGAATGGAGCGCGAACGCGGCGCTGCGTATCAAGGGCGACGAGATACCCGTTCCCGGCGACACGCTCACCTATATAAAGCGCGAGCCCGTCGGGGTGATCGGGTTCATAATCCCGTGGAACCTCCCGACCATCATGACGGCCGTAAAGCTCGCGCCGGCGCTCGCCGTCGGCAACACGTGCGTATTAAAGCCGCCGTCCGTGAATTCGCTCATCGGGCTCAAATTCGCGGAGGTGATATCACAGGCGGAGGGACTCACGCCCGGCGCGGTCAACGTTATCACGGGGCCGGGAGGCGCGGTGGGCGCGGCGCTCGCGTCGCATCCCGGCGTAGACCTTGTCGGCTTCACGGGTTCGAGCGAGACCGGCAAGACTATCCTCGCGTCCGCCGCGCCGACGGTCAAAAAGTGCGTGATGGAGCTCGGCGGCAACAACCCCGTGCTCATCTTCCCTGACGCCGATATCGACGCGTCGCTGAAGGTGCTCGCGTGGCGGCAGTTCAACAACTCGGGACAGCACTGCTCCGGGCCGGGCAGATATTACGTACACGAGTCGGCGTATGACGAATTTATAGCGAAATTCGCAAAATACGCCGAGGGGCTGAAGGTCGGAGACCCGTCCGACAGGAGCGTACAGATGGGCCCGGTTGTCTCGCGGGAGCACCAGAAGAAGGTCATGGGCTACATTGAGAGCGCAAGGGCCGAGGGCGCGCGCGTCGTCACGGGCGGCACGGCGTCGGAGCGCGGCTTCTTCGTCGCGCCCACGGTACTGGCCGACTGCACACACGATATGAAAGCGGCGCGGGAGGAAATATTCGGGCCGGTCGCCGTAATAATAAAATACACGGACGACGACGATCTCGTCTCTCTCGCCAACGACTCGGATTACGGCCTGTGCGCGCACGTATGGACGCGGAATATCGGCCGGGGGCTCAAGCTCGTCGGCAAGCTGCGCGTGGGGGCCGTGTTCATCAACTGCCAGATGCTCACGAACGAGCAGCCGTGGGGCACGAGCGTAAAGGAATCCGGCATCGGCAAGGAGGGCGGCATGTACGGCATGCTCGAATTCACCGAGCCCAAGCTTGTGTGCGTTAACTTCTCTTAAAAAATTGAAATTTAGTGGGAGGAAAAAATATTATGTCACACGATTACAAAATCCTTATCGACGGCAAGCTCACAAAACCCGTGAAGGGCGGGACGATGGACGTCATCAACCCGCACGACAACTCGGTGGTAGCCACAGTTCCGCGCTGTACCGCCGAGGACGTCGCCGCGGCGGTCGAGGCGGCGACGCGCGCAAAAGCGGTCTGGCGCAATACTTATATCGGAGAGCGCGCGGAGCTGCTGTTCAAGATAGCGGCGCTGATACGCGAAAATCAGGACGAGCTCATAGCGCTCGAGACGGCGCAGTACGGCGGCCCCGTGATGAAGACGAGCCGGTTCGACATACCGTCCGCAGTGGGCGAATTTGAGTTCATGGCGGGACTCGGCCGCGCCCATACGGGACTCACCATCTCGGCCGACCCTACAGCGCGCGTCATGACCTTCAAGGAGCCGCTGGGCGTCGTCGGTCTCATTACGCCGTGGAACTTTCCGCTCGTCACGGCGGTGTCGAAGCTCGCGCCGGCGCTCATCATGGGGAACACCGTCGTCCTGAAGCCGGCGTCGTGCGCGCCGCTGACCGTACTAAAAATGGCGGAGTACATCGTACAGGCGGGCGTACCCGCGGGCGTCGTGAATATCCTCACGGGACCCGGAAACGAGGTCGGCGAGGCGATAGTAACGCACCCCGGCATAGATAAAATCAACTTTACGGGCGACTCGCATGTCGGTAAGCGCATCATGTCGCTCGCCGCGCCGCGCGTCATGCCCGTCGCCTCGGAGCTGGGCGGCAAGAACGCGTTTATAGTGCTCGACGACGCCAACCTTGACGCGGCGGTCGAGGGCGCGACATACTCCGCGTTCTTCAACAGCGGCCAAAACTGCGGCTCTCCGTCGCGTTTCTACGTACAGGAGGGCATCTACGACGAATTTGTCAAGCGCTTCGTCGCGGCGGCGTCAAAAATCACAGTCGGGGATCCGACTGACCCGGAAACCATGATGGGCCCGCTGGCGTACATGAAGTGCCGCGAGACGGCCGAGAAATTCGTCGGGGAGGCCATACGCGAGGGCGCCAAGGTATTATTGCGCGAGCCGCTTCCGAAGGAGTTGGAGGGCGGCGCGTACGTCATGCCGACGATTCTGGAGATGTACGACAACAAGGCGCACTATATGCAGGAGGAGATATTCGCCCCGTGCGTCGGCGTCATGAAGGTGAAGCTGCCGGAGGACATCGCCGCGCTCGTCAACGACTGCCACTACGGGCTGTCGTCCTCCGTGTGGAGCTCGGACTACCGCAAGGCGTGGTTGCTGTGCGAACAGTTGAAGGTCGGCACGACGTGGATAAACCAGCATCTTGCCATCGTCCCGGAGACGCCGTGGGGCGGGCAGAAGGAGTCGGGCTGGACAAAGGAGAACTCCGTACTCGTTTTGGAGGAATACACGTACCACAAGCATATGTGGATGAACATGGACGACACGCCGCACACGTTCTGGGAGGAGCAGATACGTCTGTAATGGGCTATTATTAGTGTTGGAGGTTAGCAGTATATGTCAAGCGTATGGTCCAGCCCAAATCCGCTGCTGTTCGGGCGCGGGAGTGCCGGGGAGACGGGCGCCGAGCTGCGAAAGCTCGGATGCGTGAAGGCGCTCGTCGTGTACGACGCGGGAGTGGCGGCGGCGGGCATCGCGGATAAGGTCATAGCCGCCATAGAGTCGGCGGGGATAGCGGTCGTCAGGTTCGACAGGGTGCAGGCCGACCCGCCCGACTGGTCGGTTGAGGAGGCGGGCGCCCTCGGCGTCGCGCAGGGCGTTGATTGCGTAGTCGGAGTGGGCGGCGGCTCGAGTCTCGACACGGCAAAGGCGGCCAAGCTGCTCATAACAAATCCGCCGCCGCTGAAGCAGTACTATGGGCGCGAGGGCGTCGTGACAAAACCGAGCGTACCGCTGATATTATTGCCGACGACGGCGGGAACGGGCAGCGAATGTACGCCGGGCGGAGTGATAACCGATACCGAGCGCGGCATCAAGACGAATATCGCCGGCGTCGGGTGCTCCGTGACATTGGGGATCGTGGACCCCGAGCTCACGTTCGGGCTCCCGGCGGGCGTCACCGCGTCCACCGGAATGGACGCGCTGTGCCACTGCATTGAGTCGTACACCTCCGAGCGCGCCAACCCGTTTTCCGCGGTCGCCGGACGCGAGGGAATAGATCTCGTGGCGAAATATCTGGTGCGCGCGTGCGGAAACGGGAGCGACGCGGAGGCCCGCGAGGGCATGATGCTCGCGTCCTCGCTCGGGGGGATAGCCATGTCGGGAGCGCTGTGCCACCTCTCGCACGACATCGGCAGAAGTCTCGGCGCGAAATTCCACGTGCCGCACGGGAACGGCTGCGCGGCGTGTCTGCCGCAGGTGCTCGAGGCGGTCGCGCCCGTCAAGACCGCCGAGGTGCGGTACTTTGCCGAGCGCTTCGGCGCCGCGCTCGCGCCGGACGCGTCCGCGGACGAGGTCGGCCGCGCGGGCTATGAGGCCGCGCGGGGACTCATGGCGGAGATCGGCCTCCCGAGCATGAAAAGGCTCGGCCTTGACCGCGCGGCTCTGCTTGACGCCGTGCCGGACGAGGTGGTCATGCAGTGCCAGATGGCGGCGAAAGCGGGTTTTGTGACCTCGCCCATACCCGTCACGCGGGAACTGATCGCCAATATCGTCGCCAGAGCGTACGATGAGAATTGATTTTTCTTGAGAGGTGTTTCGATGCTGACTCCGCTGGAAATGACAGGGCTTGCCGTGAGGGCGCTCGACGGTAAAAAGGGCGCGGATATCAGGGCGATCGAGACGAGGGACGTCACCGTTCTGGCCGACTATTTTGTGATATGTACCGCCGGCTCCACGACGCAGATAAAGGCGCTCGCCGACGAGGTCGAGAAGGTATTGAAGGAGAACGGCGAGGCGCCGCTCCGCGTCGAGGGCTACCGCTCCGGCGGATGGGTACTCGTTGATTTCGGCTGCCTTGTGGTCCACTTGTTCTTAAAGGAGCTGCGCGGGTTTTATTCTCTGGAGCGGCTCTGGAGCGACGCCCGCGACGTGGACGTAAGCAAGTGGCTGGAGGAGGACGGGCGCGATGATGTATGAGTTTGCGCGTATAGAGAAGAAATGGCAGGACGTATGGGAGGCGCGCGGGACGTACGCCGCGAAGGACGGCGGCAACAAGCCCAAATACTACGTACTCATCGAGTTCCCGTATCCGTCCGGCGAGGGGCTGCACGTCGGGCATCCGCGCCCTTACACCGCGATGGATATTGTCGCCCGCAAGAGACGTATGCAGGGATATAACGTGCTGTTTCCGATGGGCTTCGACGCGTTCGGCCTGCCCACGGAAAACTACGCCATAAAGAATAAGATACACCCCGCCGACGTGACGCAGAAAAATATCTCCCGTTTTACGCGGCAGCTAAAGATGCTCGGGTACAGCTTTGACTGGGCTCGCGCCGTGGACACCACCGATCCGGACTATTACAGGTGGACGCAGTGGATATTTCTCAGGATGTTTGAAAAGGGACTGGCGTACAAGGCGTCCATACCCGTCAACTGGTGTACGTCGTGCAAGTGCGTCCTTGCCAATGAGGAGGTCGTAGGCGGAGTATGCGAGAGGTGCGGGAGCGAGGTCGTGCGCCGCGAGAAAAGCCAATGGATGCTGAAAATCACAGATTACGCGCAGAGACTGCTCGACGACCTCGACGGGCTAGACTATATTGAGCGCGTCAAGGCGCAGCAGCGCAACTGGATAGGGCGCTCTACGGGCGCCGAGGTCGTATTCGCAACGACGGCCGGCGACGAACTCCGCGTATTCACGACGCGCCCGGACACGCTATTCGGCGCTACGTATATGGTGGTGGCGCCCGAGCACGAGTTGATCAAGGAGCGCGCGGACACGCTGGCAAACGGGGCGCAGGTACGCGATTACTGCGAGTCCGCCTCGAAAAAATCGGACTTTGAACGCACAGAGCTGGCGCACGAAAAGACGGGAGTGCGCCTTGACGGGCTGGATGCCGTCAATCCGGCTACGGGCGGGAGAATACCCATTTTTATATCCGATTACGTGCTCGCGACGTACGGTACGGGCGCCATAATGGCCGTGCCGGGACACGACGGGCGCGACTGGGAGTTCGCAAAGAAATTCGGTCTGCCGATAGTGGAGGTCGTCTCGGGCGGAGACGTCGAAAAAGAGGCGTACACCGACTGCGACTCGGGCGTTATGGTGAACTCCGGTTTTTTGAACGGTCTTTCCGTAGAGGCGGCGAAGGTGAGTATCACAAAGTGGCTGGCGGAGAAGGGACTGGGAGAATACAAGGTCAACTATAAGCTGCGCGACTGGGTGTTTTCGCGCCAGCGCTACTGGGGGGAGCCAATCCCGATAGTTCACTGCGAGGCCTGCGGTTACGTCGCGATTCCGGAGAGCGAGCTGCCTGTAGTGCTGCCGAAGGTGGAAAACTATGAGACGACGGACACCGGCGAGAGTCCGCTCGCGTCGATGGAGGACTGGGTAAATACGACGTGTCCGAAATGCGGCGGCCACGCCAGACGCGAGACGGATACAATGCCGCAGTGGGCGGGTTCAAGCTGGTATTTCCTGCGGTACGCCGACCCGCACAACGCCGACGCGCTCGCCTCGGACGCGGCGCTGCGCCGCTGGACGCCCGTGGATTGGTACAACGGCGGCATGGAGCACACGACGCTGCATCTGCTGTACTCGCGGTTCTGGCATAAATTCCTGTATGACTTAGGTGTTGTTCCGACGCCGGAGCCGTATCTGAAGCGCACGAGTCACGGCTTTATTCTTGCAGAGGACGGGCAGAAGATGTCAAAATCGCGCGGTAACGTCATAAATCCGAGCGATACCATAGCGGAGTTCGGCGCCGACACGCTGCGCCTGTACATCATGTTCATAGGCGACTTCGAGAAAACGGCGCAGTGGTCCGCGAGAGCGGTAAAGGGCTGTAAGCGGTTTTTGGACCGCGTGTGGAATCTCGCGGAGGAGCGGCTGGACGGCGATCCGGACATCTATTCTCCCGCGCACGAAAAGGCCGTTCACCGCGCGATAAAAAAAATCGGCGCGGACATCGAGACAATGAAGTTCAACACGGCTATCGCTACGCTGATGGCGCTCGTGAATGATTTTTATGAGACGCCGCCATCCCGCGGCGATATACGCGCGCTGGCGACGCTGCTGTCGCCGTTCGCGCCGCATATAGCGGAGGAGCTGTGGGAGATACAGGGCTTTGAGGGTCTGGCGTGCGAGCAGGTCTGGCCGGATTACGACGAGGCAAAGACGCTCGACGACGACGTGGAAATAGCGGTGCAGGTAGGCGGAAAGCTCAAAAGCGCCGTCTCCATGCCGCGCGGCTCCGGCGAGGACGCCGTTCTCGCGGCGGCGCTTGCGGACGGGAAGATAGCCCGGCTCGCCGAGGGCAAGACCGTAGCGAGGGTGATATACGTCAAGGACAAGCTCATAAATCTTATCATCAGGGATACTGCGTGACGGGTTTATATCTGCCAGTCCTCCACATAGGCGGCGCCGCTCACCTCGCCGATCCGTTCGATGTCGTACGGCGTCGTCTGGTACACGTAGTAGTTGAGCCAGTTTGTATACAATAACTGAGCGTGCGCGCGCCATGAGACGACGGGCGTGTTCGCGGGGTCGTCGTTCGGGAAGTAGTGGCGGGGGACGTCGGCGTTCGCGTCCGCGCCTATATCCCTGAAGTATTCGAGGGCGAGCGTGTCGGCGTCGTACTCGGGGTGGCCCGTTATGAAGAAATGTCTGTTGTCCGACGATTTCACGGCGAAGACGCCCGCCTCATCCGATACGGCGAGCAGCTCGAGCTCCGGGTTTGCCAGAATATCCTCCTGCGTGACATACGTATAACGCGAGTGAGGCATCTTGAACGTGTCGTCAAATCCCCGGAAAAACGGCGACGTCGGCTTTAGAGTCCTGTGCTCGAAGACTCCGGAGAGCTTTTTTGCGAGCGGGCGCTTATTGATCCCGTAGTGATAATACAACCCCGCCTGCGCGCCCCAGCATATATGGAGCGTCGAAAACACGTTGTGGGCGGTCCAAGCCATTATATCGCACAGCTCCGGCCAATAATCCACGCTCTCAAATTCGAGATTTTCCACGGGCGCGCCCGTGATTATCATGCCGTCGAAGTAGCGGGCGCGGACATCGTCAAACGTTGTGTAGAATGAGTCGAGATGCTTTACGTCCACGTTTTTGAATTTGTGACTGACCGTCTGGAGAAATTCGACCTCGATTTGGAGAGGGGTGTTCGACAGCTTGCGCAGAAGCTGCGTCTCGGTGACGATCTTTGTCGGCATCAGGTTCAATATGAGCAGGCGGAGCGGGCGGATGTCCTGATGGATGGCGCGTCCCTCCGTCATTACGAATATGTTTTCATTTTCAAGTATGTCTCTCGCGGGAAGCTGATCGGCAATTTTTATCGGCATATCGGCGCCTCTTTCATTCAGATTTGAGCATCAAAAGTTTACCACGTCGCCTCATCCGGCTGTCTTCCCGCGGCGGCGCAGCGCCAGACGCGCCATCAGCTTGATCAACTCGTCCTCGCCGTCGCCTCCGCTGTTCATGGCGTATGCCGTCTGCGCGCAGTACAGCGCCGCGTCGCGGCACTCGCGGAGCGACATGCTTCGCGCCGCCGACAGGAGAGTCCGCGCCTGAAATTCAAATTTTATGCCGCACAGCTCCGCGAGACGCCCCGTACCTAGCCCGTTGTCCGCGCAGACGCGAGCGGCGAGAAGCTGTCTCATTTTCAGCGAGATGGTGAAGATGAGCTTGTGGGGCGGCTCTCTCATACGCAGAAGCGTGTCGAGTACGCGGGCGGCCGCGTCATAGTCGCCGCGCGCTATGGCGTCGGTCATCTGATACGCGAACGCCTCCGGCGACGGCGTGACGATATTGTCGATATCCGCGCGCGTTACCGAATCCGACTTCACATACGCCGCCAGCTTGCCTATCTCGCTGTTCAGACTCGCCATATACCCGTCCGTCAGCTCGACAAGATAACCGGCGGCGCGAGCGTCTATGGATTTGCCCAGCTTCCTGAAATGCGCCGTTATCCACTTGGTAAGCCGCGCCTCATCCTGAGAGCCGAATTCGACTACCTGCGCGTATTTTTTTATAGCCTTACCGAGCGCCGTCCGTCCGTCCGGCTTGTACTCTACGGTGTCGTAGACGAAGACGAGACAGATGTACTCGGGAAGATCCGCGAATATCTCGCATAGCGTCTGCCTGTCGCTCTCGCCCGCGCCGAACATGTCGTAATCGCGCACCTCCACTATGGCGCGCTCCGCGAAAGCGGGAGGAGTGTTCACAGCCGCGAAAATATCGTCCGCCGCGGCGCTTTTCCACTCAAACCGCCTGTAATTGAAGCTCGCCAGATTATCGGGAATTATCGCGCGGAGACTCTCCAGCGTTCTGTCGCGCAGATACCGCTCCTCGCCGTGCAACACATACAGCCCGACAGGAGCGCCCGCGCCGATCTCAGCCCGAAACTTCTCGACCGACTGCCTTGCCTTTACTGTTTTATCGTCCATGCGCCGTCACTCCATGCGAAAAATAGTCGTCACCCGCCGCTGATGGTGACGTTCCCGATGATATCCGTCCTGTATACCGATATGCCGCGTTCCGCCAGACGGCCGAGCGTATCGGACGTGGGGTGGCCGTATGAATTGCGCCCGACGCTTATAACGGCCGTCTCAGGCGTTACGGCGTTCAGGAATTCCACGGACGTCGAATATCGGGAGCCGTGGTGTCCTACGATGAGCGTCTCGATATCGGGTATGTCGTAATTGCGGATCAGCCGCCTCTCGTTTTCGGAATCCATGTCGCCCGTTATCAGCACGTCATAGTCCCCGTCCGAGAAGAGTATCGCGAGTCCGCGCTCGTTTTCGTCGTCGCCCCCGAACGGGGGATACAGCGTCACGGCGGCGTCTCCGAACGTGTACGTTTGCTGCCGCGTGATATATAATATCACCGTGCCGCGCCTTCTGGCAAGCTCTATTATGTCCTCCGCAAGATAACTCTCATCGTCGCCGCCGTCGGGCTCTGGTATGATAAGCGTCTCCACATCGATGCGCGTCATCAGATCCTCCACGCCGTTGCAGTGGTCGGCGTGGAAATGCGTCAATATAAGCATGTCTATTCTGGGGCGCCCCTGAGCGCTCAGGAACTCGTGCGCCAGCCCCCCGGCGTTCTCTCCGCTTGAGCTTCCGCAATCGACCACCGCCGTATACTCCCCGGAGGTAAACACGAGACTCTGCCCCTGTCCGATGTCGAGCGCGGTAGTAGTAAAGCCCGGCGCGCCGCGGTAGGAGTACGTCACAAAGAGCGCGCCGCAGAGCGTCAGCACGGACAGACATATGGGGATCACCGTCTGCCGCAGACGTCCGCGCGCCATCAGGAACGCAATCGCGGCTATATACATGTATACAAGCCAGAATGAGACGTAAATGTTGGATACGTACACCGTCGCGAAGGGAAACCGGGCGAGTGAGTAAGTTATTCCAAATACATATCTGACCGTCAGCGATATGACGGCGGCGATCACGCCCCCGGCGGGCAAAAACGCGAAGCCGAGCAGACACGCCGCCATACCGCCGCAGAAGCAGACCGAGACGGCCCAAAGCGTGAGCAGATTCGTAAGGGGCGCGACGAGCGATATATATCCGAAATAAACTGCGGACAGCGGCGTTGTGAACACGAGCGCCCCCGCCGTAGTCGCGAGACTGGCGGTGACGAATTTGACGGCCGCTCGCGGAATACGGCGCGCGTATATCTTTTTGTCACGCAGCGCGTTTTCTATTGACTCATCGATCCGGCCCGTAAACAGTATTATGCCCGCCGCCGCGCCGAACGAGAGCTGCAGGCCGACGTTCGCGCACGAATACGGGTTCACGATGAGTAAGAGCATGAGCGCCGCGGACAGAGTGGTTATGCTGTCGCTTTCACGTCTGAGCAACGGCGCGAGCAGCAGAACGCACTGCATGACGCCGGCGCGCGTGACGGACGGCGTGAAGCCTATCATCGCCATAAAGATAAAGAGCGTCGGTATGCCGAAAATCGCCAGCGCCCGTTTATTCTTTATCACTAATCCGAGGAAGCCTATCAAAAACGAGATGTGCATACCGGAGACCGCGACGATATGCGATATACCGGCGGCGCTCAGCGCCGCCGACAGTGCCGTGTCCTCGCGAAGCTGCGCCGTATCTCCCATGATGAGCGCGCGCATGAAGGGCGCGAGCTCGGGAGGGAATACGGCGTCGGACATGTCGCGGACGAACTTGGAGAGCTTTTGCGGCGCATAGACCGGCGAGCGGGAGCTGCCGAGCACTTTCAGACCGCCGGACAGCGTCGCGGACAGGAAATATCCCTTTGAGGTAAAGACGTCCGTCGCCTCTCCGCGTATCTCGCCGGCCGACGAGAATTCGGCCTCAAACTCAACGAGGTCTCCCGGCGCCACGTCCGGCTGCTCCCCGTACATGTACAGATACGATTTGACGTCCGGCCTCCCGCGCAGCCGCACGGAGACCGTGACGCGGCTTCCGCGGCCCAACTGCTGAGGGTAGTCGGCTACGTAAGCCGTGACGCGCGCGCCGGAGCCGACGAAGGCCGCCGCCGGCGA
This sequence comes from Oscillospiraceae bacterium, assembly GCA_031270395.1. Taxonomy (GTDB): domain Bacteria; phylum Bacillota; class Clostridia; order Oscillospirales; family Oscillospiraceae; genus JAISBX01. The sequence continues at coordinate 24,050 of JAISXU010000062.1, read as the reverse complement.
TACAAATATCGCCGTATAGCACGCGTACCACGTAAAGCCAGCCGCCGCGCCGACGCACACGAGGTATACGGTGAGTCTGCGGTATTCGCTGCGGAAAGCAAAGCCGAACACGGACGCCGCCGCAAAAAAAACGGCGCACGGCAGCGTCCACCGCTCCGGTACCATGTAATGCGCGGCGAATATCGCGGCCGAGAAGGCGAGCGCCGCGCGCGCGAGTCTGCGCATACAGACCTATCTATACATCAAAAGGCTTGCCGCTTGCCGCCTGTGTTTTCAGCAGCTCCGGCACATCGAAGCCCGCGTTCGCGGCGCTGACGGCTTCCACGAGCTCCAGCGCCCTCTTAACTCCGAGCTCGTTTATCAGCTTGAACGGCCCGACGCGCCAGCGAAGACCGAGCTCGACGCCAAGATCCGTATCGCGGACGTTGGCTACTCCGCTCCCGACGAGCTGCGCCGCGACGCCGAGTGTCACACCGCAAATATAATCGGTTATCGCGGGGAATTTTGACTCGTCTATATCGCCGGCGAGGTCCCACTCGCGCCCCTCGTCAATGGTTTTGCGCAGCAATGCGGGCGTCGAGTAGAACTCCGAGAACTCCACGCCAAGCGTATCGGCGGAGTGCGCGGCTATCGGCACGCCGGTCACGTTCATAACCTCAAACGCGCCCATCGGTATCCCGAAAGCCTTTTTCTCGGCGGCGTCGATTGTGGGAATATTTCCCAATCCGCGCTCCAGCATACGTATTGAGTGTACGTAGTACGGTATGAATATCCTGTTGACGACGAAGCCCGGCGAATCGCTCACGGTTATCGCCGTCTTGCCGTGCAGGGCGGCGATCTCGCGCGCGAGAGCGAGCGCCGCGTCGCTGGTGCCCGCGTGCGGGATTATTTCCACCAGCTTGTTGCGGTCGGACGGGAAGAAGTAGTGCGTGCCTATGACGCGCTCCGGAAACCGCGTGACGGCGGCGATGTCGCGCACGTACAGGCTTGACGTATTAGTCGCGAGCACGGTCTTTTCCGGGCAGACGCCGCCCAACGCGCGGAACGACTCCTCTTTGACGTCGCGCTCCTCATAAATGGCCTCTATGACCATGTCCGTACCGGCGAGCGCCTCGTATGTATTGACGGGCGTTATACGGGAAAGCGTCGCATCAAGCTGCTCCTGCGTTATAAACCCGCGCTCGGCCGACTTGCGAAGCGCGGCCTCAACCTTCGCGTATCCGCGCTCCACGCTGCCGGGACGCACATTGCAAAAAAGCACGTCAATCCCGCTTTGCGCCAGCGCGCGTGCGATCCCGCCGCCCATGACGCCGGTCCCGAGAACCCCTATTTTATATGACATATGTTGTATTCCTCCGATTGTATTACGGTCTTCTCAGCAGGAGCGCGATGCCCTGTCCGGCGCCTATGCACGCGCTGGCTATGCCGTATTTCGCGTCGTTATGCTTAAACTCGTGGCAGACAGTAGTCACGAGGCGCACGCCCGTCATGCCGAGCGGATGGCCCAGCGCGCACGCGCCGCCGTTCGGGTTGAGGCGCGAATACAGCGGCGTGCCTATGTAGTTGCCAAGCTCCTTGCAGCATCCGAGAACCTGTCCGGCGAACGCCTCGTTTATCTCCAGATGTCCGATGTCGTCAAGCGTGAGTCCGGTCTTTTTCAGCAGCTTGCCTATGGCGTTCACCGGGCCCATGCCCATTATGCGCGGGTCGAGCGCCGTTATCGAATACTGCTCCACGTACGCCATCGGCGTCAGCCCGAGCGCGCGGCACTTGTCCTCGGTCATCACGACGACGCAGGCCGCGGCGTCGTTCATGCCGGAGCTGTTGCCCGCCGTAACCGTTCCGCCCTGCTTGAACGCGGGTTTGAGCTTTGCGAGCGCCTCGAGCGTCGTGTTCGGGCGCGGGTGCTCGTCGCGCTCGACTATAACGGTCTCCTTGCGCGACTTGACCTCGACGGGTATGATCTCCTCGGCGAAGCGACCGCTCTCCACGGCGCGCTTGCACTTCATCTGGCTGTCGTACGCGAACCTATCCTGATCCTCGCGCGGGATGGAATATTTTTCCACGATATTCTCTGCCGTGATGCCCATCGAGTCGATATCCGCGTAATCCTTCGGCGGCTGCGCGTTTTTCGTGTACTCGTCGTTGGAGCACAATAGCTGCTTCGTGCCGTTTTTAAGCCCGTCGTACCGCGCGGACAGCGGCAGATAATAGGGCACGCGCGACAGGCTCTCCGCACCGGCCGCGAGCACGATCTCAAGATCCTCGTTGTCGCGAAGCTCCTGCGCCGCCGACACGACTGCCTGTATGCCGGAGCCGCATATGCGGTTGACGGTGTAACCCGGCGTGTCGAGGTCAAAGCCCGCCAGCAGCGCGGCGTGGCGCGCGAGATTCCCCGTGTCGGCGGATGATATGACGTGCCCTACGACGACGTCGTCGATGTCCTTGTCCCCGAGATTGCTGCGCGAGGCGGCCTCACGCAATACCTGCGCGCACAGATTTTGCACGGGCACGGTCTTCAGCCCGCCCAAAAACGCCCCGACCGGCGTGCGCACAGCGCTTGTGATGACTATTTTCCTGCTCATTTTGTAAATACCTCCAAAAAAATTATTTTATACCCCAATCAGCATCGTCGCAATAGGTATCCAGACGGCTGAAATGACTATAAGGCACACTTGGATCGGCCCGCTGACCTTGGGCATGTCGAACATTCCGTAGGAACCCGTCGCGAACGTCATAAGCGGCACGGTGTCCAGCGGAAGCAGATAGCAGTTTGCGGCGATCAGCCCGAGAGTGATCATCAGCATATACGGGCTTATGCCGGCGGTCTGCGCGAACCCGACGAGCGGCGCCGCCAGCATCGTCACGAGCGCGGGCGCGACGGGTATCGGTATCAGCAGCACGAAGGTGACGAACGCGATGAGCGCCACCGCGAGAAACGCCGGAGCGCCGAAGCTGGACGGGAAGACGACCTGCGCTATCCACTCGTTGAGATGCGACGCCCTTATGACGCCGCCGAACGAGATCATGGTACCCATCAGGAAGAACGCCTCCCAGCTCACGCAGCGGCGGAATTTCTCCCACGTGAGTATCTCAAAGCCGGGTATGAAGAACAGAGCCAGACCGATGAGCGCGACGACCGTCACGTTGAACACAGGGAACCACGACGACAGTATCCACAGAGCTATCATCGCCACGACGATAACGAGAACGTATATCTCTTTTTTGCCCAGCGGTTCTCTCACCGCCACGTCGTTTATGTACCGCTGTATCTTATCCCGTGAAATCGGCGCCGGTTTCATGATCTTGACGCAGAAGAGCCACGCGAGCGGCAGCGTCGCGGCGGCGAGCGGTATGCCGAACAGCATCCAATCGACGAACTTGACGCGAAGGCCCGGGACCAGCGACTCCAGTTGGCTGATCGCGAGCATATTTATGGACGAGCCGGCCGGCGTCATCATGCCGCCGATCATGGAGGCTATGGGCAGCGCTATCATGTAAGACCGCGCGGTGCGCTTGCGTTCGTCTTTGTCTTCATATATGTCAAGAAAGCTGTTGATGATCGGAATGAACACAGCCGCCGCCGCCACGTTCGATATGACGGATGAGAGCAGCGCGACGCACAGCATGATGGCAAACAGCAGCATATTGATGTTCTTGCCGAACGTCCGCATCAGCTTTAGAAGCAGCCTCTTTGAGAGGGGGAGCACGGTCAGCGTTTCCGATATGCCGAACGACGCGAGCACGAAAAACAGCGTCGCGTTCGTGTACCCGGACAGCACGGACGGCACCGACGTGGTTCCGCTCTCCCCGGGGGCACAGTTGAACAGCACCATCAGCGTGATGGTGAGAAGGCACGTTATGCCTATGGGGAATACTTCGGTGACCAGCAGCACTATCACCGCGAGCAGGAGCCCGAGCGTGTTGCGCGCCGCTAAGGGCAGGAGCTCCGTCGGCTGGATGAAAAACGTCCCGACAAGGATTACGATCGCGAGAATAAGTCCGATTTTCTGTAATCTTTTCAAACTGCAACTACCTCTCTTTTATTCAAATTATCTGTACATCCCGCCGTTTATGTTGATAGTCGCGCCCGTTATGAAGCCGGCGTCCTCCGATGCGAGATACGACACGAGCGAGGCCACCTCCTCCGGCTTGCCGACGCGGTGGAGCACTATGGCGGCTATATTCGCGTCGTACGCCTCCTTAGGCATGGCCTGTGTCATGTCGCTCTCGATGAGTCCGGGCGACACGGCGTTGACGGTTATGTTTTTCGGGCCGAGCTCTATGGCCAGCGTCTTTGTCATGCCGATGATGCCGGCTTTGGATGCCGAATAGTTCACCTGCCCGAAGTTGCCCATCTGCCCGGACATGGACGTGATATTGATAACGCGCCCCCATCCGGCCTCGCGCATGTGCTTCGCCGCCGCCTGCGTGAGCAGAAAGACCGACTTGAGATTGGTGTTGATGACGGCGTCGAAGCTCTCCTCCGTCATCTTCATGAGGGACTTATCCCTTGTGATTCCCGCGTTGTTTACCAGTATGTCGATCCCGCCGAATTTGGCGACTGTCCTTTCGACGAGCGCCGACACGTGCTCCCCGCTCGTTATCTGGCAGGCGATAGGAAGTACGCTCCCGCCCGTCTGCGCCCTCAGCTCGTCCGCCGCCTTTTCCGCGCCCTCCTGCGTCGTCGCCGACACTACGACGTTCGCGCCCTCCTCAAGCAGACGCTTCGCCATCGCCCTGCCGAGTCCCCGCGACGACCCCGTCACTATCGCTGTTTTACCGTCGTGTAATCCCATGTATGATGCCTCCCTTTACTCCGCTTGTAATATTGACACCGCAATGGTGTTCAGCTTGTTCTGCGCGCTGTCCGAGCGCGACGTCGCTATAAACGGCATCCTTGCCCCGAGTATCGCCCCCGCCGTCTGGAAGCCCGCCAGCAGACGGATGGCCTTGTCCAGCACGTTGCCCGTGACGAGGTTCGGTACGACGAGTATGTCCGCGCGTCCGGCTACCTCGCCTCCAACACCCTTTGTGACGGCCGCCTCCTCGGAGAGCGCGAGGTCGAGCGACAGCGGCCCGTCCACTATACAGCCGCGCAGCTGCCCGCGCTCGCACGCCTTTGACAGCATCGCCGCGTCGACGCACTCCGGCATCGCTGGATTCACCGTCTCCACGGGCGCTATGACCGCGACCCGCGGCTCGCGTATTCCGAGCTTGTGGGCGAGCGACACGGCGCTTTTGACGATCTGGAATTTCGCGTCGTAGTCGGGCGCGACGTTTATGACGCAGTCCGTGACGAGGCGGAGCTTCCCGGCGTTTTTGTCCTCGAAAACCGTCGCCTGACTGAGCAGGGATTTTTTGTCGAGCAATCCGATCTCCTTGTTGAGAAGCGCCCTGAGATAGACCGACGTGTGCAGTATGCCCTTTACAGGCATGTCCGCCCGCCCGTCGGCCACCATTTTCGCGACTGCCGCCGCCGACTTTGACTCGTCTTCCTCGTCGATGATCTCCCAGTCGCCCGGCTTTTCGCCGAGTCCCGTGAGTATCCCCGAAATCTTCTCCTTTTCCCCGACGAGGACAAAGTCCATTATGCCGAGCCGTCTCGCCTCGGCGGCGCTGCGCAGCACGTCGTCGTCGTGCGCCGCCGCTACGGCTGCGGTTTTCCTGATGCCCGCCGACCGGATATGCGATAAAATGTCCGCGAAAGAACTAAACAAAATAACACCACCTCTAATAATAGTATTGATGTGATTCATGTGTCAAAATCTCTTTATATTTGCTTCGGAGTTATATTTCACCAGTATTTCCCAGTCTATTAACCCGTCCGGGCAAAAGCGGGAAAGAAAGTCAGCGGTCATCTCATTAAGCCGCTTAACATATAGCGTTTGAAAGCCGGCATCTTTTTCTTTTGCCTGATCACCAAGCGGTTTGATTATCTTTAAATATAAGTCCTCGTCTCCGGATATGAACGTCCAATAACGCTGACCGCACAGTTTGAGATAATCACCTTTATCCGGAACGTCGTCTTTTCCAAAACAGCAACCATTTACCGCGATAACGTTTCGGATGCTGCTGTTGGTACCAAGAATACGTTTAGCGGTTGTAAAATTCGCCTTCATTTTGCTTATTTGGCTGCTATTGCCCCAATTCGGGCTGCTCTTTACAGATACGATGTAATATTTCTCGTCACGCGTAAATTCCAGGTCGATACTGGAAGCCGCAGACTTTCTACCCCCAAATACTTCGCCGCAAATGTGAATCGACAATTTTTCCATGAGGTCGCCGAACTGTGTTTCTTCGCTTGAAGATAAAAAAGCGTCAAGGATTTGTCTTACAAAATGTTCCCCTGTCTGTAGATTTTTGGCACGGTATAAATATGGGTTTTTCCGCTTTAGCAGAGTATTGAGCCGGACGCCGTCAAGCTTTTCAAGTCTCTTACCGTAGAAATCAGCAACCAGTTCTTCCTGAATATACTTATCAAGACCGAGGTAATCAAAGTTCGCGATATTAGCCATTTATCTCAAGCCTCTCTCGTGCGATATCTATGTATTCGGCAAGTATGTCAATACCTATGCTGTTCCTGCCCAATCTCTTTGCCGCAACGGAAGTCGTTCCCGATCCGACAAACGGGTCCAAAACCACGTCATTTGAATTAGTGAACAGCCGTATAAACCAATCAGGCAGACTTTCCGGAAACGCCGCGCTGTGTTTTTTGTTTCCTGCTTCAGGCGCTAAGTATAAAACATTGTTCGGGTATACCATATCACGCCCTATCCAGTTGGAAATGTTCTTTCCAAAACCGCTTCCTACACGAGAATCATCCCTTCGCTTATCAATTTCGCTCAGATGCGCCAGACGCGTTCTACTCCAATCTCCAACAGGAATCATTACCGCTTCCTGGTTCATAAAAAACTTCTTACTGATATTAAACTGTAAAAGCCGTTCCCAACCGTCCCTGAAACGGTTGGGCCACTTCCCGGGATGACTGTTTTTTTTGTGCCAAATGTATTCTTCGGTCCACAGCCAACCTTTCTCCCGCATGGCTTTTATTAAGTCAATAACATAGGTGTGCCGTTCTCCGTTTACGGCTTTTTCCTTAATATTGAGAATAAATGTTCCGTCTTGGCGTAAAACGCGTTTCAATTCAACAGCTATCGGCAAGAACCATTCGACGTATTTATCCGGACGTATTCCGCCGTAGGTCATTTTGCGTTGGTCGGCGTAAGGAGGCGAAGTCAGAATAAGGCTTATTGAATCCGTCTCTATATCACTGAGCCTTTTCAGGCAATCGCCTTGCAGCAACGCCGTAAATAGTCCGCCTAATTCAACGTCGAGGTAGTCGCTGTCACTTAAAATTGCAGGGAACTGTTTCATACACTCGACATAGATCGTTTCCGCCGTGTTCAAATAGATTGACCTCCCTGTTATTGGCTTTTTACGCCATCTCCCGCAGCAGCGACGGGTCGCGCAGTACCGACAGCGCGCCGAGCGCGAGCGATTCCATCTCGTTCTCGCCCGGATACGCCTTGACCTTCGCGATGAAGGAGAGCCTGTCGGATATGTATTTAACGATGTCCTCGCCGTAGGCCATGCCGCCCGTGACCAGCACGGCGTCTACCGCGCCGCTCAGCGCGGCCGCCAGCGCTCCCGCCTCCTTGCACGTCTGATACAGCATACCCTCGAGGTACAGCGCCGCGTCCGGATTGGATTTCGCCATCTCCTTGACGGTGAGTACGTCGCTCTCGCCCAGATACGCGACAAGGCCCCCCTTGCCGTTTATCATCTCGGAGACCTCTTTTTTGGAATATTTGCCCGAAAAGCACACGTCCACGACAGACTGCGCCAAAAGACCGCCGGAGCGGTTCGTGGAGTACGGCCCCTCTCCCTCAATGCCGTTGTTGCCGTCGATCATTGCGCCCTTTTCGTGCGCGGCGAGCGTTATGCCGCCGCCCATGTGGATGGTTATGAGGTTTAGCTCATCATACCCGGCGCCCGTCTCGCGCGCGTATCTGCGCGCCGTCGCCTTATGGCTCAGCGCGTGGAAACGCGTCTGCCGGGGAAACAGCGGGTGTCCCGTCAGCTTTGCCACGGGTGTGAACTCGTCGGTACACGGCGTATCAACCACGAGCGGGATCGCCTTTAGTCCGGCGCACATGTCGAACGCGACGCCGGGCCCCACGTCGGCCGCGTGTCGCCCGTACGCGCCGCTCGCGATCTGGCCGAGCATGAGCGCGTTTATGCGGAACGCCCCGCTTTTGAGCGGCGCCGTGTGCCCCCCGCGGCTGACTATCGCGTCCATATCGGACGGCGAGAGTCCGCGTCCGCGCATATACTCCTCAATGACGGATCGCCTGTAGTCCTTTTGCTCCATGACGTCGGCGTATTTTCCCGTCTCCTCCAGCGGGTGGGTGATGTTCTCCTTGAATACGCACGTCTCATCCTCATAGTATGCGGCCTTTGTGGACGACGATCCGATGTTGACGACAAATATCCTGTACAATGCGTGTGCTCTCCTTTTTGAATAATTTCGTTTGTTACGGCTTGAGGCGTATACACGCCGGCGCTTCGTCCTCACGGACTGCGCTAAGCTCGCTTCCGGCTAAAGCCGAAAGCTCTCCCGCTTCGTCGTTCGTCCTCTCCGAAACGAACCCACTTCGTTGGGCTTCGTTTCGGCTTAGGACGAGGGACGAGGAAACGCCTCATCTCCCACGCGCAACCACTTGCGCATAGGTATAGCGGTCACAGCTCCCGGACGTCAACCGCCGAAATTATAACGCAATACGCGCAGCGGCGCAAGGCGTATACGCGCCGCCGCGCGTAACATAACAATATTCTATAGCCGGTTGGCTGTCAGGTTATGCCCTCCGGGAGCAGTCCCGCGGCGCGCATGGCCGCCTTCAGCTTCTCCAGATTGTCCGGAGCCATCCCGCACAGCGGCAGTCTCAGCTCGCCAACATCCATGCCCATTAGATTCATAGCGGTCTTCACGGGTATCGGGTTGACCTCTATGAACAGCTTTTCCATCAAGTCGAGGTACTTGTACAGAAGACGCGCCGCGCCCGCGTAGTCGCCGTCAAGGCACAGATGCGTGAGCTCCGTCATCTGGGCGGGTATCACGTTGGCGGACGTCGATATGAGGCCCTTGGCGCCGAGCGCCATGAGCGCGACCGTCTCGTCGTCGTTCCCCGACCAGACGTACAGATCGTCGCCGCAGGCGGATATCACAGCCGCCACGAGCGGGATATTGCCCGACGCCTCCTTGACGCCGTTGATGTTCGGGTGGCGCGACAGCTCGGCGTACGTCCCGGCGCTGATCGTCATAGCCGTCCTTGACGGCACGTTATACAGTATGACCGGTATGCTCACGCTGTCCGCTATATGCGTAAAATGCGCTACGAGTCCGCGCTGGGTAGTCTTGTTGTAGTAAGGCGTGACGTGCAGCAGAGCGTCCGCGCCGCTCTTTTCCGCCTCGCGTGAGAGGAGCGCGGCGGCCTGCGTGTCGTTTGAGCCCGCTCCGGCTATGACCTTCACGCGTCCCGCGACGCGCCTGACGCAGAAGTCCACGACCTCGATATGCTCCTCAAGCGACTGCGTGGAGCTCTCGCCCGTCGTACCGCACGCCACTATCGCGTCCACGCCGCCATTGATCTGAAATTCTATTATTTCGGCCAGCTTGGGATAATTCACGCCGCCTTCTCCGAACGGCGTGACTATGGCCGTAGCCAAACCGGTAAAAACCGGAGTCTTCATGTCGATAACCCTCCCATATAAGTCGTATTTGTTACGGTGAAGCCGTGACAAACGAATTTATTTTGATATGTAGCCCTCCGCGCACAGGAGCTCCGCGAGCAGGACTCCGCCTCCGGCGGCGGCGCGCAGCGTGTTGTGCGCGAGGCATATGAACTTGTAGTCGTACTGCGTATCGGCGCGCAGACGCCCTATGGAGATTGCCATACCGCCCTCGAGCATCCTGTCCGGCCTCGTCTGCGGTCTGTCGGGTTCCTCAAAGTAATGCAAAAACTGTTTCGGCGCCGACGGGAGCTCCAGCGCCTGCGGTCTGCCCGAAAACTCCGCCCAGCGGCGCTTTATCTCGTCTATGGACGGTTTTCGCTCGAACGAGACGAATACCGCCGCCATGTGCCCGTCGGTCACCGGGACGCGCACACACTGCGTCGTCACGGCGGGGGACGAGGCGCTGACGATGGCGCCGCCCTCCACATGGCCCCACACCTTCAGCGGTTCGCATTCGGATTTTTCCTCCTCGCCGGGTATGAGGGGTATCACGTTGTCCACCATTTCCGGCCACGTCCTGAACGTCTTCCCGGCGCCGGAGATGCCCTGATACGTACACGCAAGTACGCGTTCCGGGCCAAAATCAATGAGGGGATGGAGCGCCGGCACATAGTTTTGTATCGAGCAATTCGACTTGACCGCTATGAAGCCGCGCTCCGTCCCCAGTCGTTTTCGCTGGGCGGCGATGATCTCAAGATGCTCCGGATTGACCTCCGGAATGACCATCGGGACGTCCGGCGTCCAACGATGCGCGGAATTATTCGATATTACGGGACACTCCGCTTTCGCGTACCGCTCCTCCAGAGCGCGTATATCGTCCTTCTTCATGTCTACCGCGGAAAATACAAAATCTACCCGTTCGGTTATCAAATCGACGTCGTACTCCGCCGACACGACCGTCATGCCGCGTGCCGCGTCCGGGATCGGAGCTTCCATCGCCCAGCGCCCGTCAACGGCGGCCTCGTAGGACTTCCCGGCGGAGCGCGAGCTTGCGGCCACGGCGGTGAGCTCAAACCACGGATGCTTATCGAGCAGCGTCACGAACCGCTGCCCGACCATGCCCGTCGCGCCTACCACGCCGACCTTATACTTCCTCATGCGAAACGCCCCCCATGCGCTATTCTATTCGCGCGCCGTCGCGTTTGACCGTCCTCCCGGAACCGGGAGAATTCGGGTACGAAGCCCGTTAAAATATCAAATACCTCACAAATTGCCCACAATATTTACAAATTGTTTACAAACAACGCTATTTCCCGCCAAAAAAGCTGTCTTGTGGGCTGGTAAAACGACTTAATTTGTAATATAATGTTGAAAACGGGGGCAACCTGTTCCGCGCGCCGCGTCCCCGTTCGCACAAAACGGCGCCGCTTCTCACCATTCTACCGCGTTAGCGGCGCGATGTCAACATGAAAGGACTCTAAATGAAAAAACGACTCAGAGCGGGCGTGAGCCTGCTGTCCGCGGCGCTGCTGGCGCTGGCGCTTATGCCGCCGGTACCAAGGGCGTCGGCGTACGTACCGGAGGTCAGCGTCGTCAGGATAGGCCTCTATTACGGCGACAGCGCGCTGCAGTCCGCGAATCTCCAAAATGTGACGGACTTAGGCTCCGGCTACGATTTCGGGTATTTCGACGCGTCGCGCAACTTCGTCCCGATCGGCGCGTATACGGACACCGTGAAGATATCCATGATGCGCGACCGCAATATGCAGTTTGACGGCGGCAATTATACGGAGGGCACGACCGGCGGCGTGGTAGTGGGGTGTTTTCACATCCAGAGCTCCGCCGCGTACGGCTCCTTTGAGGAGGCCGCGGCGGCGGCGGCCGGCATAAGCTCGTCGTTCGTAAAGTATGAGTCCGGCGTCTTCTACGTCTGCGCCGGCAATTACACGACCGCGGCGGAGGCCGAAAGCGCGGGCGCGTCGCTCGGCCTCTCCGGGAACATAACCTCCGGCACCACGTACACCGTGACTGTCGCCGAGACCGGAACGAACCGCATTATCTTTGAATTCGACTGCGGCGCCGACAGATGGCTCGGCGTCATGCCGCGCGCGTCGGACGGCGTCAAGCCTCAGACGTGGTTCAAGGGATACAGATACCACGGCGGCTTTCAGTACGCCCGCCTTGACGGGAAGGCGATCACTGTCGTAAACTTTGTCGATATCGACGATTATACGCGAGGCGTAATACCGTATGAGATGAGCGGCGCGTGGCCTGTAGAGGCGCTGAAGGCACAGGCGCTGTGCGCGCGCACATACGCTCTGTCAAAGCTGCATACGCACGGTGCCTACGGATTTGACCTCTGCACGACGGAGCACTGTCAGGTGTACCGCGGGCAGGGACAGGCGACCGAGACGACGGAGGCGGCGGTCGATCAGACGCTCGGCCAGTACATAACGTATGAGGGCAAGCTGTGCGAGACGTATTTTTCGTCGAGCGACGGAGGAGCGACGGAGGATATTGAAAACGTCTGGAAGGATACGCTGCCGTATCTGCGCGGCGTCGTCGATCCGTATGAGGCGGATATATCCGAGCGGATATCCAACTACAACTGGACTGTGACGTACACACCCGATCAGATAACGCAGCGTCTGCGTGGACGGGGGTACAACTGCGGCCAGATCGTGGGTATGGCCGTCACGAAGTACACGCAGTTGGGCAACGCCTACGAGGTGACTCTGCTCGACGACGCCGGACGGACGTGGAGGTTTACAAAGGGCGACAGCATCCGGTCGGGACTCGGCGTCAGATCGATCCGCTTCACGATCGGGGGCGCCGCCGCGCCCGTACCCGGAGGGACGTTGGGCGCGGACACGGGCATCCATGTAAACGACAAGGGCGAGACCATAGACGGCGGCGCCGCGCTTTTCGCCGTTGACGGCAGCGGTCAGACGTCTCCCGTATCCGGCGCGGACTCGCTGTACGCGATTACAGGCAGCGGCGAGACGGCGCCGGTCGGCGGCGGCGGCGGGGGCGCGACAGACACGCAGACGCCGCTGCTCACCTCGACGGTCGGCGGCGGTTCCGGACTCGTCAGCGGCGTATTCGTTATAAGCGGCTCCGGCACGGGACACAATGTAGGTATGAGCCAGTGGGGCGCCTATTCTATGGCAAAATTTCATAACAAGACGTATGACGAGATAATCAATTTCTATTATACGGGCGTCACTATAGGCTGAGATATTGAATGAAGAAAAGCGATTTCTATTTTGACCTGCCCCGGGAACTCATCGCCCAGGAGCCGGCGCCGGAGCGCGGCGGGGGGAGGCTTATGCTGCTCGACCGGCACACCGGCGCGACGGCGCACAGATTGTTTCGCGAGCTGCCCGAGCTGCTGCGCGCGGGCGATTGTCTGGTGCTGAACGACTCCCGCGTCATACCCGCGCGTCTCATGGGACGCCGCGAGACGGGCGGCGCCGTCGAAACCGTGCTGCTCCGCGACCTCGGCGGCGGACTCTGGGAGTGCATGACGCGCCCGGGCAAAAAAACGCGTCCGGGGACGCGCATCCTGTTCGGCGGGGGAGAGCTGCGCGCCGTGGTCGAGAGTGAGGCCGGCTCCGGACTGCGGAATATAAGATTTTTCCACGACGGTATTTTCTCGGAGCTGCTCGACAGGCTCGGCAAAATGCCGCTGCCCCCTTACATCCGCGGCGAGCTCAAGGACAGCGAACGCTACCAGACCGTCTATTCGTGCGTCTCCGGTTCGGCCGCAGCGCCGACTGCCGGGCTCCATTTTACACGCGGTCTGCTCGACGAGCTCGGCAGGCGCGGCGTCACGATAGCTTACGTGACGCTGCACGTCGGGCTCGGGACGTTCCGCCCTGTAAAGACGGAGGAAATAGAGGATCACGTCATGCACGCGGAGTACTGCGTCATACCGGAGCGCACGGCAAACGCGGTGAACACCGCGCGCGCGTCCGGCGGACGCGTCGTCGCCGTCGGCACCACATCGTGCAGAACGCTCGAGTCGCGCACCGGTGCGGACGGATCGCTGGAGCCGTTTTCCGGCTTTACGAACATCTTCATATACCCCGGATACGAGTTCAAGTGCGTAAACGGTCTCCTGACAAACTTTCATCTGCCCGAATCGACGCTCATCATGCTGGTCTCCGCGTTCGCGGGACGCGAAAACGTCATGCGCGCGTACGCCGCCGCCGTCCGCGAACGGTACGGTTTTTTCTCGTTCGGGGACGCGATGTGCATACTGTGAGTGAGATAATCATGCGCGCCCGTCCGCTTCGCGGATAGGCGCCGTGGTCTCGGGCGGCGCAGTAAGGGATGCTGTTTTTTACCGCATCAGCAGGTACATCACCGCTTTTTGCGCGTGCAGCCTGTTCTCCGCCTCGTCGAAAATCTCTCCGGCGTGTTCCTCAAACACCTTCTCGGTTATCTCCTCGCCGCGGTGCGCGGGCAGACAGTGCTGGATCATACAGCCGGGGCTCGCGAGCGCCATTATCCCGTCGTCCACGCAGTAGCCTCGGAACGCCTTTTGGCGCTCGGCTATCTCGGACTCCATACCCATCGACGCCCACACGTCGGTGAATATTATATCCGCGCCGCGCGCGGCGGTTTTCGGGTCGTCCGTGAGCTCGAAGCGCGCATCCGTGACGGTCGAGGCGTAGTCGAGGACAAGCTTGTCGGGGCGGTAGCCGTCGGGGCAGGCGGCCGACACGTCCATGCCGCATTTGAGCCCTCCGGCGATTATTGAGTTTGCCATATTGTTCCCGTCGCCTATATATCCGATTTTCAGTCCGACAAGGCGTCCCTTGTGTTCGCGTACCGTCATCAGGTCGGCGAGCACCTGGCACGGGTGGGCGAAGTCCGTCAGTCCGTTTATGACGGGGATACTGCCGTATTTCGCCAGATCCTCGACCTCCTGCTGCGCGAAGGTGCGTATCATTATGCCGTCGCAGTAGCGGCTCAGGACGCGCGCGGTATCCTGTATCGGCTCCCCGCGCCCCAACTGGCTGTCGACATTCGAGAGGAATATGCCCTGTCCGCCGAGCTGGAATATGCCCGTCTCAAAGGACACGCGAGTACGCGTGGAATTTTTCGCGAATATCATCGCGAGCGTCTTTCCGGCGGGGAAGTCGTGCTTTTTGCCCGCCTTCTGCTCGGCCTTCAGCCTGTCGGCGGTATCGAGTATTTCGGTGATGTCGTCCCTCGACAGATCGAGCAGCTTGAGCAAGTGGTTTTTCATAATGCCTCCCATTCTCTACGTTCCATACAGTCGCTCACTCATTGTCCTTGCGGTCGTGCAAACGCAGGATATTATTACAATACACGCTCAATTGCGGTATATCCGATGTTATTGTCGCCCAAGTCTGCGCTATGTTCATATTGTTATAGTCATGGGCAAAAACATTACGCATAGCACGAATCAATTTCCATGGCACACCATCGTATCTGTTGCGGAAACTGTCAGAGAGATGGGCAGCCAATTCTCCGATTTGCAGTATGCTCATAGCGCAGGCGTTTCGATAGGCAAAATCCGCTTTGAACGCCTCTTGTGTTTTGCCGAAGCGTTCGGTCAGCACTTCAATTTCGTCGCAATATGCTACGATATGCGTAATAATGTGCATATCCTTGTCATAATCCGCCATATAGCAATACCTCCTCGTCGTGTATAGACTTGTAGAATGCTTCCCGCATATTCTCTGTCAGCACCACATCCACCTCGTGGCCAAGAGCTTCCTTTAAATCCAAACGGAGTGCGGCAATATCATACAGAGAGCGGATGTCCCCACCGACAATGCGAAAATCGAAATCGCTGTTTTCATCCGCCTTATCCCGCGCATACGACCCAAAAAGATAAACGCTCTCAATCCCATATTTTGGCGCTATCCTATGTATCGCCTCTTTGATTTCGTCCTTACTTAACAAATTCATGCTCTTCATCCTTTCCTATAGCAACCCATTCCATCATGCCTGTTCCAGCACTCCTTTCAAAATCGCGAGTCCCGCGTCGATTTCCCCGTACGTTATCGTCAGCGGCGGGAGCATACGCAGGGCGTCCGAACCGGCGGTCAGGATGAGTAGGCCGTCTGCGATACAGCGTTTCGCCAAATCCTTCGGCTGCGCCGCGCCCGCGACGGACGCGCCGAGCATAAGACCCATGCCGCGTATCTCCCCGACGGCGGGCAGGCTCCAGCCGGCAATCGTTTTTTTCATGTACGCGCCCTTTTCCGCGACCTCGTCCAAAACGCCGTCGGAGAGCTGATTCATGACCTCCAGCGCCGCCGTCGCCGCTATTGGATTGCCGCCGAACGTCGTGGCGTGGTCGCCCGCGCCGAGCACCGCCGCGCACTTTTCCGAGGCGAGCACACCGCCCATCGGAAGCCCGCCAGCTATGCCCTTGGCGAATGTCACGGCGTCGGGCAGTATCCCGTAATTTTGGTACGCGAACATTTTTCCCGTGCGCCCTATGCCCGTCTGCACCTCGTCGACGAGGAACAGAACATCGCGCTCGCGGCACAGCTTGTGCGCGGCATTGACGTACTCGGGATCGAGCGGCAGTACGCCTCCCTCGCCCTGAATGAGTTCCACTATGACGGCGCAAACGTCACCGGGCACAGCCTCCGGCTTGAGCGCCGACGTGCCGTCAACGCTCGCCGCTTTGACAGCTCCGGCATCGAGCGCGTTTTCGAGCGCCTTTATATCGTTCGGAGGGACATGGCGGAAGCCCTCCGTGAACGGGAAAAAATGGCGGTGAAACTGCTCTTGTCCCGTGGCGGCGAGCGTCGTCACCGTGCGGCCGTGGAACGACTGCCGGAGCGTAAGTATCGTACTGCGCCCCTCCCCGTATTTGTCACGCGAGTATTTGCGCGCGAGCTTTATAAGCCCCTCGTTCGCCTCGCCTCCGGCATTTGCGAAAAACACGTTTTTCATACCGGAGCGGCGTGTCAGCACCTCGGCGAGCCGGGCGTAGGGTTCGGTATAAAATAGATTGGAGACGTGCCCGAGACGAAGCGCTTGGTTATAGATCGCCTCCGCCCATTTTTTGTTGCCATAGCCTATCGAGCTCACGCCGATTCCGGAGGTGAAGTCGATGTATTCCCGCCCCTCCGGGCTGTAGAGCCTTGCCCCCTCGCCGCGGTCGATCGCGACGTCGAAACGCCCGTACGTCTGCATCACGTACTCCGCGTCAAGGGCTTTGATTTCAGCGGTTGTCATTTTGCGTCCTCCTACTACATAATAACTCCTCGTCCTTCAGTCTACGATCATTGTTCCCGCGCCCTCGTCGGTGAGCATTTCGATCAGAATGCTGTGCGGGATGCGGCCGTCGAGGATGTGCGCGCGGCGGACGCCTCCGGATACGGCGGCGGCGCAGCACTCGATTTTTGGAATCATGCCGCCCACTATTATGTCCTCGCCGCGCAGGACGGGAATTTCGGCGGTGCGTATCACGTGGATCAGCGTGCTCTCATCGTCGCGCTTCCTCAAAATGCCCCGCGTGTTCGTCAGCAGTATCAGCTTCTCCGCGCCGAGCGCGACGGCGAGCTTCGACGCGGCGGTGTCGGCGTTTATATTATACGAGGTATCCTCGTCCACGCCGAGCGCGACGGTGGCGACGACGGGTATGCGCCCGGCGTCTATCGCGCGCAGCACGATCCCGGGGTCCACCTCCGTTATCTCGCCGACGTATCCCAAATCCTCCCCCGCGAGCTTCACCGCCTTGAACAGTCCTGCGTCGAGTCCGCACAGCCCGACCGCGGAGGCGCCCTTGCGCACAAGCGTCGCGACGAGATCCTTGTTCACCTTCCCGCATAAAACACTCTGCACGACGTCCATCGTCTCGCGGTCGGTGTACCGCAGTCCGCCGACGAAACGGGACTCGCGGCCGAGCTTTTTAAGCATGGCGTCGATCTCCGGCCCGCCGCCGTGGACGAGCACGACGGGTATGCCGACGAGACGCAGCAGTATGATGTCCTCCATTACTGCGTCGAACAGCTTAGGTGCGATCATCGCGTTGCCGCCGTACTTTATGACGATGATTTTTCCGTAGAACCTCTGTATATACGGCAGCGCCTCCACGAGCGTCTGCGCCCTGTCAAAATTATTAAGCATAAAGCCAAGCCTCCGTCACGTCCTGTAATCCCCGTTTATCCTGATGTAATCATAGGTGATGTCGCAGCCCCAGCACGTACACTGCGCGTCTCCCCCGTGGATGTCGATCAATACCTCTATATCGCGCTCGGTGAGAATTTTCTTCGCGCTCGCCTCGTCAAACTCCACCTCCAGTCCGTCGCGGCACACCGCGACGGCGCCCGCCGCCGAGCGGAACGCGATGTCCGTCGCGTCCAGCTTGAAGTCCGCGCCCGAGTAGCCCATAGCGCACAGCGCGCGCCCCCAGTTGGCGTCCGCGCCGAATATCGCCGCTTTGAACAGCGTTGACGATATGACGGCCTTCGCGAGCGTCTCCGCCTGTTCCTCACTTGCCGCGCCGGAGACGGTACACGCGATAAGGTGCTTCGCGCCCTCGCCGTCCGCGGCCATCTTTACCGCCAGCTCCACGCACACGGCGGTCAGCGCTTCGCAAAACGCGTCATAGTCCGCGCCCGGTTCCGTGATTTCCGCGTTGCCCGCCGCGCCGGAGGCGAGCACGGCGCACATATCGTTCGTGGACGTGTCGCCGTCGACGGATATGCGGTTGAAGCTCACGCGCGTCGCTTCAAGCAGCGCCTTTTTTATCATCTCCGGGGAGATCGCGCAGTCGGTAGTGATAAAGCACAGCATCGTGCCCATATTTGGGTGTATCATGCCGCTGCCCTTCGCGATGCCGCCGAGTCTCGCCGTGACGCCGCCGACCGTGAATTCCGCAGCGCAGACTTTGGGTACGGTGTCCGTCGTCATTATCGCCGCCGCCGCGTCCGGCGAGCCGCCGGGCGAGAGCGCGGCGGCGAGAGCCGGCGCGGCGGCCTCGATGACCTCGACGCGCAAATTTTGGCCTATCACGCCCGTCGACGCGACTATCATATCCGTCTCGTCTATGCCGAGCGCCGCCGCCGCCGCGCGGCACATTCTTACGGCGTTCGCCTCGGCGTTCGGAGTTCGGACGTTGGCGTTGCCGGAGTTGGCTATTATAGCGCGCGCGCGGCCGCTCTCCAAGTGCCGCTGCGTCACGAGCAGCGGCGCCGCCTTTACCGTGTTTTTGGTGTACACCGCCGCCGCCGCGCAATCCCTGTCGGCAAAAATCAGCGCGACGTCCTGCTTACCGGTATTTTTCGTCTTGACCCCGGCGTGTATTCCCGATGCCGTAAAACCCTTCGCGGCGCACACGCCGCCTTCAATGTAATTCATTGTCATAACCCCGTCCCCTCGTCTATCCCCAGCATGAGGTTCATATTCTGCACAGCGGCTCCCGACGCGCCCTTGCCGAGGTTGTCAAAGCGCGCCGTGACGGCGATTCGCCCGTCCGAGCCCGCCGCCGTTATTTCAAGAGCGTTCGTCCCGACGCCGAAGCCCGAATACAGCGTACCCTCGCCGGGATCCTCCGCGACGCTTACGAACCGTGCCCCCGCGTAATGCTCCGCGAGCGCCGCGCGAATTTCCTCCGCACTTTTCGCAGCGTCCAGCAAATCGGCGTGGAGTGCGACGGTCACAGCCATGCCGGAGTAATAGTCGTCTATGACAGGGCTGAATACCGGCGCGCGCGCAAGTCCCGCGATATGCGTCATCTCCGGCAGATGCTTGTGGTCTTGCGCCAGGGCGTATATGCCGGGGTGTGACAGCTCCGGTGTTTTCTCCGTCTCGTACCGCGCTATCATCTTTTTCCCGCCGCCGGAATAGCCGGTGAGGGAGAAGCAAGCGAGCGGGTAATCGCGCGGCAATATGCCGAGCGCGATGAGCGGGTACACTATCGCGAGAAAGCCCGTGGCGTGACACCCGGGATTTGCCACGCGTCTCGAGACGGCTATCGCCGCGCGGCGGGCGTCCGAGAGCTCCGGGAAGCCGTAGTCCCAGCCGTCGCAGACGCGATGCGCCGTCGAGGCGTCAATCACGCGCGTGTCCGGATTCTCAATCAGCGCAACAGCCTCGCGCGCCGCGTCGTCGGGCAGACAGAGAAACACAATGTCGGCGGAGTTGATGAGGCTCTTGCGCTCCGACACGTTCTTCCGCTGCGAGTCGGCGATTTCCAGCAGCTCTATGTCGCGGCGCGGGCCGAGCCTGTCGCGGATTTGCAGACCGGTCGTGCCCTCCGCGCCGTCAATGAATATTTTTGGTTTCATAGCATCGCTTCCTCTCTCACGCGTCAGTGAACAAAATTGTCTCGATTTCCTTTTTCAAATGCGGAATCTCGTCATTTGCGGTAACCCAAATGTCATCCATTCTCAGCACCTTATATCCGTGCGCTGTGACATCGCGCAAGCCCGCTATAGCTTTCCACGGTATGTGAGCGTGTCCGGCGCGAAGCTCAAATGAGAGCAGCTTGATCAACTCGCCGATGTTGATGAGCGACATAGCCACAGCGCGCTTTGTTCGTTCGTCACACAGAAATGAATCGAGGTCGTAACCGACTGTCAATTCCGCGATGATTTTTGCCTCGTCGCAGATATTTATCAACACGGATCTGTCACGGGCGTTCATAGATTAAAACCTCGTTGTTGACCGTGATATACGAATCGTCAGGGATTGGCACGTGTATCAAATCCACTTTTACTCCAAGCTGTTCTTCCAATTTCAGTTTAAGTCCCGATAGCTTGATCAGAGATATGGCGGGTGTGACGAATTCGACTAAAAAATCAATATCGCTGTCCCTTGTCTGTGTGCCGTTGGCATACGAGCCAAAGCAGGCAAGACTTTTGATGGGATATTCCTCCGCCAATCGCTCTGCGGCTCGCCGTATTTCATTAAATTCGAGCATCGTTA
The DNA here is from genome assembly GCA_031270395.1 of Oscillospiraceae bacterium. Taxonomy (GTDB): domain Bacteria; phylum Bacillota; class Clostridia; order Oscillospirales; family Oscillospiraceae; genus JAISBX01. The sequence continues at coordinate 3,389 of JAISXU010000062.1, read as the reverse complement.
TGTTCCTCCATAAACCTTCTCACGCTTTCGATCTGAACCCGCACGGACTCCGGCGCCGGGCCGCCGGCGCTTCGTCGCTCCCGGACGCACGTTTCAAGGCGTATCGCGTCGTAGACGTCGCTTTCAAACAGCTCCGACAGCTCGCGGTATCGGGCGAGGGGGAGCGTTTCAAGCGTCAGCTTTTCCCCGGCGCACAGCTTGACAAGCCGCCCCGTAATTGCGTACGCGTCGCGGAACGGCATGCCCCGGCGCGTGAGGTAGTCGGCGCAGTCGGTGGCGTTGATGAAGCCCTCCGCGGCGGCGGCCCGCATATTGTCACGCCGGATGGCCGCCGTCGCGAGCATCGCAGTGAACACGGGCAGACATTTTTTCACGGTGTCAACGGCGTCAAAGACCTGCTCCTTGTCCTCCTGCATATCCTTGTTGTACGCCAGCGGCAGGGCCTTCATCACCGTGAGGAGCGCGACGAGCGCCCCGTATACCCTGCCCGTCTTGCCGCGCACGAGCTCCGCGACGTCGGGGTTTTTCTTTTGCGGCATGATCGACGAGCCTGTGGAGAAGCTGTCCGACAGCTCTATAAACCGGAATTCCCACGAGCACCAGAGGATTATCTCCTCCGAAAAGCGCGACAGGTGCGTCATCAGTATAGACAGAGCGGAGAGCAGCTCTATGGCGTAGTCGCGGTCGGACACACCGTCGAGGCTGTTTTCGGTTATGCCGGAAAATCCGAGCTCCCGCGCCGTCATTTCCCGGTCGATGGGATACGTCGTGCCCGCCAGTGCGCCGGAGCCGAGCGGGGAAAAATCCATCCGCTCCGCGCAATCCTCCAGCCGCGTAACGTCCCGCCGCAGCATATTGGCGTACGCCATCATATAGTGCGCGAGCGTGGAGGGCTGCGCCCGCTGCAAATGCGTGTATGCGGGCATCACGGCGTCGAGATTGTTCTCCGCGATACCGCAGAGCGTTTCGAGCAGCGATAACAGCATATGGCGTATTTTGGAAATCTCTTTTTTGAGATACAGCCGAAAGTCGAGCGCTATTTGATCGTTGCGGCTGCGCGCCGTGTGGAGGCGTTTCCCGGGCTTGCCAACGCGCCGCGTGAGCTCGGCCTCTATCGCCATATGAATATCCTCGTCCGACTGCCGGAACTCGAAGCGTCCTGCCTCGATGTCCGCGAGTATGGCGCCGAGTCCCGCGATTATCGCGTCCGCCTCCGACCTCTCGATTATTCCCTGACGCGCGAGCATTTCAGCGTGGGCGGCGCTCCCCGCTATGTCCTCTCTATAAAGCCGCTTGTCAAACGAGATGGACGCGTTGAGTTCATCGACGAGCGCGTCCGTGTCCTCGCCGAAACCGCTCGACCAGAGCTTGGGCATATACAATCACTCCCATTCCGAACAGAGTTTTCATTCGCATACACCATCATATCATAAATTGCTTTGCAATTTATGATATATCGCCATGCGGCGCGTCCCGCGCCGCGGCTCAAAGTTTAAGCGCGTGCCCGCACAGCGGGCACATGCGCGCGACATGATATCCGCTCTACGGATATCATATCACACTTCAAATGAATATGCAATACTTTTGGAAAAAAATTTATTTCGCACGGGGTAACTGCACAAATTAACAAAATTTATGAATAATATTCACGCGAAACGCCTTTTGCTCTCCCGCTGCCGCCCGCGAGAGGGCGCAGCCGGAGGTCTGTTCACAAGCCGAGCCGCCCAATATGACAATAATCGGTAACGCTCGCGGCGTCAAGCGGGGCGCGGGGTGCGTTATCCCGTTTGGGCATTTTCATGTCCCCGCTTGACAAATTCGGGTTACTGATGTAGAATGTGGCTGCTCATCAAAACTTTTGGGGGAGGAAACGCCATGCCCGGAAAATCAATCGCCAATTCTCATTTTACAGAACATTGGAGAATATGTTGATTGGGACAGTGGGGAAGTTCGTTTTGACTCGTCTGATTTCAAAACGATGTTGGAGGTTGTCAAAACGTTCCCAGCGGCGGACGGACGCAGTCTCATGGCGTTTACGCAAATTAAATAACATGAAATGTTTTACAACTCTGTGACAACTTTCACCCGCCGATGTATTATAATGTTATCGCGTTCATAAGAAACGCGGTGACGCGGCGCAACCATTGACCGCCGTGATAATGCGGGTCAACGTCAAAGTCGCTACTCACCGGAATAAAAGCGGGAAAGGAGTTGCGGCATGGCATCAATATTGGTGGTTGAGGACGACACCGCCATAGCGGAGCTTGTATCCATTCACCTCAAAATGGCGGGACACGGCGCGTCGGTTCTCCACGACGGCAATGAAGTCATGCGCCGCATCGAGGAGCGCAGGCCCGACCTCATCGTGCTGGACATCATGCTGCCGGGGACGGACGGACTCACGCTGATGAAACAGATAGAACCGCTGAAAATACCCGTCATATTCCTCACGGCAAAAGACCGGCTCGACGACAAGATCGCCGGGCTGAAGCTGGGCGCAGACGACTATATAGTCAAACCCTTCGCCGCCGTCGAATTGGTCACCCGAATAGAAACCGTATTGCGTCGGTGTGACGTCGCCGGCGCAAATATTTTTGTTCTGGGAAATCTGACGGTCAAGACGAAAGAACGCATTGTAACGCTGAACGGCCGGGAGACGGAACTGACCATCCTTGAATTCAATCTCCTGCAGACGCTGATCGACAACAGGAACATCGCGTTGTCCCGTGAAAAGCTGCTTGAACTCGTCTGGGGATACGACTATATGGGCGAAACGCGGACGGTTGACGTGCATATCCAGAGGCTGCGGAAGAAACTCAATATGGAGGACAGCATCAAGACGGTCTACAAGCTCGGATACCGATTGGAGGCGCCGAGATGAAGTTTTGGCAAAAAGCCTTTGTCTGCGTCGTGGTTCTGTTCATTCTGGGCTTCGACGTTATGGGGTACATATTGTCAGAACGGGCTTACGCCATGAGCCGGGATTATGCCGCGGCTTCCGCCGAGGCGGAGCATGAGGTCATAAAGAAATCCCTGTTTGAAAGCGTAAAGCTCTCCAAAGACGTTTTCTCGGAAATAAAGCCGGACAACCTCGCCGTTACCATTGGCCCTTACGCAGACTTTTACGCCGGCCAAGGTGTGTATTTCAATATTTACATAGACGGGGTTTTGGCCTACGGCAACGCGCCGTTCGAGGCGGAAGCCAACGGGCGCGATATTTTTCAGGGGACGCGACTCTCGGAGACAAGAATTGCGGACGGCGGCCTTTACTGTCTTGTCATGTCGCATCTGGACGCCCCTCACGGGAACATCCTGTACGTGTATATCAAGGACGAACAGGCGCTTCTTGACTTCAAAAATGGGATGGCCGAGGTTTTCGCGGCGGTCGG
>JAISXU010000058.1 GCA_031270395.1 Oscillospiraceae bacterium | reverse complement strand
CTGAAAACGTAGAACTCGCCCGTCTCCTCGCTGAAGCCCGTGGCCCCGACGACTCTCGCTCCGGGCTTTCCGCCCTCCGTCAGCAGACTTGTCATCATCACGCGCTCGTACAGCGCGGCATTTTTCTCCTTTGCCAGACCGTCCTTGATTACTTTTTTCAGGTTCGCGCCGCCGCGCATTCTGATAGTGGATCGCGTTCCATAGTCATAGGCGTACATGATCTTCGTTTTATCGTCGCGGAAGGGCGCGCCCTTGAACTCGTCCTCCTCGTCGCGAAAATGAAGTCCCAGCCTTTCGAGTTCAAGTAGATTATCCCAGGCGCCCTTCATATGGATGTATGACCTGTGGTCGTGTCTGGGAGTCATATACCCCTCATGATTCTCCACCGATATGATCTCCTCGACTGAAAACGCGCAGTCGGGATTTGAATAGCAGTCAAGGTAGTGGTCGAGACCCGTACCTCCGCTGCCGCTTACCTCGACGGGCGCCTTATCGACCACCGCGACCTTCACGCCCCGCCGCGCGGCCAAAAGCCCCGCCATGGCGCCCGCGACGCCGGCGCCGATGATGAGCACGTCCGTCTCTATCCTGTTTTCCACGTCATACTTGACCGGATACGGCCATTTGGCGGGGACGCTGCCGTAGTTGATCTGTTCCGTCAATGCGCCGGCCTCCCTTGAGTTATTGCGTTTGCAACGGCGGCGCCGCCGCAAACGGGGCGCGGGATACGCTCTTGCTGCTTCAAGGCCCGGGACGCCGAGGAGGGCGTCCCGGGCCTTGAAGCTCTATGAAGCTAGTTTCAAGTCCTGCAAGCGGACAAAGCCGGTGCCGACCGAGTATACGATTGAACCCGGGTCTATGACGGTGGAGTACGCGTTTGAAACTAAGATGTTGCACATCGCATGCTGTATGACGTTTTCTTCATACTGTCTCAGCAGATCATACAGCAGCTCGCTGCGTTCCTGTTCGTCAATAGTGCTCATAGTCAGCGGTGCGCGCTCCAGATACTCCATATTACCTTCAAATGCGCCGGGTACGTTCAGCTGCGGGAAGTATCGCACACCGTTCAGGAGCAAATCTCCCACAACCCTGTTTGGCGCTATGCCGACGCCGATGCTGAAGTCATAGTCGGACTCAGGGTCGTAGGCCATTTGCCATGCGATAGCGTTGTCATAGTTGTTTATTTCAACTGTTACACCGATCTCGCTCACCATGCTCTGCACGATCTCGGCCATTTTTATCGCGTCAGACGTACCGGCCGTCATCAGCGATATCGTCTGACCCGCGAGACCGGAACTCTGCGCGAGCTGCTTGGCGAGTTCGACGTCATACCCAATCGCATACGTATCGACCAAATCGTTAAACCGGTCCTCATAGTCGAAGCATATATCCGGAACGGCAGCGTGCATTACCTCTCCCTGTCCCAAATAGACGACGTCGAGAATTACCTGAGGGTCTATGGCGTGAATGATAGCTTGCCGCGCGTCTACATTCTTATAAAACGCGGATTTAGCGCCAAAATTAAAGCCCAGCATGGTGTATGACTGCGTGAAACGACTGTCGAGGTTAACCCCGGGCAGACTTTCGATATACTCCACGTCCTCGATAGCGATTGGCGCTATGTCAACCAAGCCCGTATCAAGCGCGTTGACTCTCTGGGACGGTTCGGCCAAAAGCGTAAAGTTAATATTCTTTATATCCGGCAGCTCTCCCCAGTAAGCTTCGTTCCTCTCCAGCTTGATACTGCTGTTCGGTATGTATTCGGTGAGCTTATACGGCCCGGTGCCGATAGGCTCGCGGCTGTTCTTCTCCTGGTCATAGGATTCCTCGTCGTAGATAAAAAACTGGGACAGTATCTGCCAGTGCGCGACGCTGGGCGCTATCAACTGCAGATCAAGCGTGTGGTCGTCAATCACCTTCGTTTTTTCGGGATCAATCGTCTGCACGCGGGGCTGGCCCGTCATTCCGGCGACCTTATATAAGCCAAGGGAGAAGAGTATATCTGACGCCGTAAACGGATTTCCGTTCGAGAACTTTACTCCCTGCCGCAAATGAACCGTCAGATGGGCGTCGTCGATCCATTCCACGCTCTCCGCCAGAACCATAATGACTTCATTGGCCTCCGTGACGTCCCAGAGCGGTTCCATGACGGCGGACATCGCCATATAAGTGCCCGTCATGAGATATTCCGCGGCGAGCGTACCGTCGTCGGCCGTAATCGCGACGTTGACGGTATCCGTTACGGAGACCGGCGCGTCCGGCGTACTCGGAGCGTCCGGAGTATCCGCCCCGCCGCCCGACGGGGTGGCCGGCGGCGCCGAGCCGGTCGGCGATTCCCCGCCTTCCGACGTCGTGGGAACCGATGAGCCTCCGCAAGCCGCGATGGATATCAGTAGTACCGCGCAGAGAAGTATCGCCAATAGTTTGCTCTTCATCATTTTTTCCTCCTACATAGATATCAGTTATGCGAGTTGCTTTTGCAACACGCTACAAAGTGCGAAGGAGAGGTCTCTTTCAATATCTGCGGCTCGCCGCACTCCGGGGCGGCGTACCGGCATCTGTCCTTGAATCTGCATCCAGGCTTGGGATCGATGGGCGAGGTTATCTCGCCCTGCATGATGATGCGCTCCTTCCGCTTGCTCAGATTCGGAACCGGTATCGCGGAAAGCAGCGCCTGCGTGTACGGATGCGTGGGATTGACAAACAGTTCTTCCGACGGCGCTTTTTCCACCATCTGCCCGAGATACATGACCATGATGTCGTCCGATATGTATTTGACGACCGACAGATCGTGCGTTACGAACATATACGCCAGACCCAGCCGCTCCTGCAAATCGAGCAGCAAATTGATTATCTGCGCCTGAATGGAGACGTCCAGCGCCGATACAGGTTCGTCACACACTATAAACTTGGGGTTGAGCGCGAGCGCTCTCGCCACGCCGATACGCTGCCGCCGGCCTCCGTCAAGCTCATGCGGATATGCGCTGCCGTAACGGCCGGCCAGTCCGACCAGGTCCATCAGCTTGGACGTCTCTTGCATTATCTGAGTTTTTGTCAGCTTGCCCTGCAGGAGCAGGGGCTCCATTATCAGCTCGCTGACGGACATGCGCGGGTTCAGCGACGAATAGGGATCCTGAAAGATCATTTGCATCTTCTCGCGCATTCGGACGAGTTCTTTTTTGCTTGGCGCCGATCTGTCCTCTCCCTCGAATATTATCTGTCCCTCGGTGGGTTCAAGCAGGCGGAGTATCACGCGTCCGAGCGTCGTCTTGCCGCATCCGGACTCGCCGACGACGCCGAGCGTCTTGCCCTCGTCGAGCGTGAAATTGATGTCGTCGACCGCGTGCAGCCACCCTCCGCCGGACTTGAAATACTTCTTCAGGCCGCGTACTTCAAGTAACGCCGACATCAGCCGCTCACCCCTCTCAAAATGCACTTCACGATGTGCCCCTGCGATATCTCCGCCGCGTCGGGCGAGCTCCGCGAGCACTCGTCCACAGCCTCGGGGCAGCGCTCGCAAAACTTACACCCCGGCGGCAGATTCGCGGGATCCGGCATGAGTCCCCTTATGGGCTTCAGGCGCGACCGGGGCGCGTCCAGCTTGGGGAGCGAATCGAACAGTCCTACCGTATACGGGTGCGCCGCTTGCTCGAATATATGCTCCGCCGTGCCGTATTCCACTATCTCGCCCGCATAGACGACGGCGACGGAATCGCAGCTGTCCGCAACCACCCCGAGATCGTGCGTTATCATGACCATAGATGTTCCCAGCTTCACTTTAAGCGAGTTCATCATTTCCAGCACTTGCGCCTGAATGGTGACGTCAAGCGCCGTCGTCGGTTCGTCGGCCAGCAGTAATATCGGGTTGCACGCAAGCGCCATCGCGATGACCACGCGCTGCTTCATGCCTCCTGAAAACTGGTGCGGATATTCCGAGTATCTCGCTGCCGGTATGCCGACTGTCTCCAGCATCTCGCGCGCCCTCTGCTCCGCCTGCACGCGAGAGAAATTGTTATGCAGTCCGACGGCCTCGGCGATTTGATTCCCAACCTTCTCAATGGGGTTCAACGCCGTCATCGGGTCCTGAAAAATCATCGCTATTTTGTTGCCGCGTATTTTGCGCATCTCCTTTTCGGACTTTTTCATTATGTCTTCGCCCTCAAAGATTATCTCGCCGCCTTGGAATTTTGCGGGAGGCGTCTGAAGAATGCGCATTATCGCCCGGGCTATCGTCGTCTTCCCGGCGCCGGTTTCCCCGACGAGTCCGATTGTCTCGCCTTTTCTCACCTTGAGGTTTACGCCGTTTACGGCGTGTACTGTCGCGTCGTCCGTGTGATATTCAACTTTCAGTTCTTTGATTTCAAGGATGTTTTCGACGCTCACGTTTTCCACTTCACGCACCTCAATTCTTGAGGCGGGGGTCGAGCGCGTCTCTTAACCCGTCGCCCAGCAGATTGAAAGCGAGTACGACTATCATAATGCAGACGCCCGGATACAGCGCAAGCGTCCCGTGATCGCGCATGATGTTCCTCGCATCCGATACCATCGCGCCCCATTCCGGGACGGGCGGCTGCGCGCCGAGTCCGATATAGCTCATAGCCGCCCCGGCGAGCATGTTCATTCCCATGCTCATCGTAACAAAAACGATCAGCGGCGCTATCGCGTTTGGAATTATGTATTTCATGATGATGTGCGCGCTGCTGGCGTTGACGAGCTTTGCGGACTCAACGTACTCCATTTCACGCACCGACAGTATCGAAGCGCGCATCATGCGGGCGGGACCGGGTATCATGCTGATGCCTATCGCCAGAGTGGCGTTCGTGAGACTCGGCCCCATTACTGCAGCGAGCGTGACGCAGAGCAGAAACATCGGTATACTCTGATATATGTCGAAAAACCGCATGGTCAGATTATCCGCCCAGCCGCCGTAGTATCCGGCGAGCGCCCCTATGACGATGCCGATTATGGAGGCAATTGCCGTGGAGACGATCGCGAGCTGGAGCGACTGCCCCGCGCCGTATATCAGCCGGCTCAGGATGTCGCGTCCCAACTGATCCGTTCCCAGCAGGTGCTCCCGGCTGGGCGGGGAATAGATGCTCGAGTAGTCCTGCTTGGCGTACGGATACGGGGCGATTTGAGCTGCGAATATCGCTATGAGAAATACCGCGAGAATTATGAAAAGACAGACTACCGCCACCTTGTTTTTTTGCAGTCGACGCCATGTCTCGCCCATCCGCGACTTCTTTTTCCATGTCACTGTCTCATTCACTGCGCCGCACTCCCCGCAAGTTTTTTCATTTGGACTCGTCTCCTTTTTCCGGCGTATTGCGCGCGTATCCTCGGATCCACTACGGCAAACGCCACGTCTGTCAGCAACAGAATTATACAAAACAGCGTCGAGAGAAAGAGGACGCTTGTCTGGATGACCGGGTAATCTCTGGATAGCAGGGCTGTGAGCGTATAGCTGCCTATTCCCGGTATCCCGAAAATCACCTCGGATATCATCGAGCCGCCCATTGCCATTCCGAAAATCGAGCCGATCGTCATGATAATGGGGATGACGGCGTTTTTAAGCGCGTGCTTATACAGCACCTTATTCTCCGTCTGTCCCTTAGCGCGCGCAGTGGTTACAAAGTCCTGCCTTATGACTTCAAGCAGATTTGACCGCATTTGTCTCGCAATTGAGGCCGCGTACGCCAGCGCGGTTGTGACGCACGGCAGTATCCACCCCAGCCAGCTGTCTATACCCGCCACCGGCAGAAGTCCGAGCCTGACGCACACAAACTGAACAAGCATGAGCGCCAGCCAGAAGGGCGGCATCGAAACGCAGAACAGCGAACCGAAAATCGCCGCGTTATCCTTCCATGAGTATTGGTGCGTCGCCGCATAAATGCCAAGCGGTATACCGATCGAAACGGCCAAAATCATGCTGACGAAAACAAGCAGAAGCGTATACGGAAACCGCTGCAGCATCTCCTCCAAAACGGCGCCCTTTGTCTTGTATGACGTACCAAAATCACCCCTGAAAAGACCTCTCATGTATTCCGCGTACCTCACATGAAACGGGTCGTTCAGTCCCATCTCCTCTCTGAGCTTCTCCACCTCCTCCTCCGATACCTGATTCCCCGCCAGCATCCTCGCGGGGTCTCCCGGCGTTATGACGATGAACAGCTGCACCGCTATCGTAATTCCCAACAGCGTGGGAATCACCAGCAAAAGCCGCTTGATGATATACCGGAGCATCTCTTTCCTCCTTCTGATGAAGCCGTTTGCAATGACTGCGCCGCCGCAAACGAGTTACGAGAGCTTGGAACTCGCCTTTGACACTCGAAGTCTCTATACAAAGTGTTCCGTTCTCGATATGAAGTCGTCCTGCATCACCTTTGGCATCTCCACGAAGAACACGGAGAAGCCCGCGATGCGGACTATGAGATTTTCATGCTCATCCGGTCTGCGCTGCGCGTCGTGCAGCTCGTTCGTACTAACGACGTTGAATTGCACCTGCATCCCGCCCTCGCCGAAATACGTCTCGATAAGCTGCGTCAGCTTGCGCGTGCCGTCCTCTCCGCGCACTGTCGCCGGCGAGAAACGTATGTTGAGTTGATCTCCGTTGCCCAGCTTATAGTGCGGAAGCCGCGAGGCGGACAGCATGTAGGCTGTGGGGCCGTTCTTATCGAAGCCCTGTCTCGGAGATATGGCCTCCGCGAGCGGCGCTCCGTCCTCGCGCCCGTCGGGCGTGGCGACGGTGAGATTGCCGAACTCAATGTGTGTGGTGACGGTGAAGGTTCCGCCTCTCCATTTCCCGCGCGGGCCGCGCACGCTCAGCATGTGATCCGCGTACTCCCCGAGCGCCCACGACGCGAGCTCATCCACCTCGCCGCTGCTGTTCCCGTAGTGCGGGACCTCGTTTATGATATACTGTCTCAATTCCTCATGGCCGCGCCAGTTGCTCACAAGCGCGTCGTACAGCCCGCGCGCCGACACCCTTTTGTCGTCAAACACGAGCTTTTTTATCGCCATCATGCTGTCGGCGACATTGCCCACGCCGAGCGCCGTGAAGCCGGTGGAGTTGTACCTTGCACCGCCCTCGAGGACGTCAAGTCCGCTCTCCATGCAGCCCTCTATAGTCGCCGTCGCGGAGACGCACGGGAAATACTCGCTGTATACGAGTTCATAGAAGTTCACGAACGAGACGTGCCAGTCCAGAAAATACCGGAGCTGCTTGCGGTACGCCTCCTTGAATTCATCAAACGTTTTGTAGTCGTACAGATAGCCCGTCTTCAAGCCCGCCGAGCATCCCGTCTTCGGGTTTGTCCCGTTATGTATGGCCATATTCATTATGCCCACGAGATTTGAAAAGCTCTCGCCGCCGCTGCTGCCGCACGCCGACCACTCGCAGCCGCAGCCGGCAGGCTCCACGCATCCGATTATACAGTAATCGTTCGCGTCCTCCTGAGACATGCCGCGCTCCACGAGAGCCGGTATGATTATATTGTCGTTTTCAAAAATCGGCATACCTCCGGCTATCTTCGAGGACTCTATGGAGTGCTCCCACACCTCGGCGGGCGTTCCCGGATGGATGCGCACCGAGATGGACGGGATGGTGAGAAACAGCCGCGCGTATGTCTGCAAAAACAGCAGCGTGAGCGCGTTCGTAGCGTCGCGCCCGTCCTTTGTGACGCCTCCGACCGTGAAGTGGTGTCCGCCACATTCGTAGTGGTACACGGGCTTAGGCGGCGGCGCGGCCTCCATCATTTTACCCTCCGACGGCGGCAGCTTCACGGCTATCGACGCGAACTGCATGGCGAGGAAGTCGCCCAGCTTCAGCACGAACGCGTCCGCGAGCTCCTGCGCGCGCTCCGGCGTGATAGCGCCCTCCGCGAGCTCTTTTTCAAGGAAACGTCCGGAATACTGGTCGAGTCTTCCGAGCGTTATGCCGTGCGCCTGTCCGTCAATGTGCAGGAGGCACTGATAGATGACTACCGCCTGCATCGACTCCCAGTACGTGCGCGCGGGATTTTCCGCTATCCACCGCAGACCGTCCGCCATCGTCTCAAGCTCGGCCCGGCGCTCTCCCGCCGCTTTTTTCGCCTCTCCCGCGACAAGCTCCGCGTACCTCTCGGTTAGCCGCTTCGCGCCCTCCGCGACCTTCTTCATCGCGCGCCATGTGACAAAGCGCTTGTTGTCGCGATCGAACACGCGTCCGCGTATCGCGTCCATGTGCTCCTGCGCTTGCAGTATAATATGCCCCCAGCCCTTGTCGATCACCTTGCGGTAGTTAGGGCAGTAGTGGCCCTGCGGCATGTCGGCCGTATTGAGCTTTGGGCGGTTTCCAAACGTCGTACAGTTGTCGCCCTTCAGATCCCATATCTCGTCCGGGAGCACCGCCGATACGCGCGATTGGAGCGTCTTGTCACGCCAGTATTCGACCGCCTCCTTGAATATCTCCCTGTCCCCGGGCGATATATACGTGTACGCGCCCGGACTCTGCCATTCGCGCTTGAAATCCTCCTCCGGCAGCTCCATGACAAGCTCCAGCCAACCGGTTCCCCATTCGACGTAGTTGACCGCCTCGCGCCACCCGCGCCCGAGGTTGCCAACAAACATAGCGTCGTCCTCAAGGCTCAGCTCGTGCTTGTCGCACCACTCGTAAAGAGCGCCGGCGCGCTTCATTATCTCCGTCTCCATGTCGTGTGTCTTGTAGTAGCGCGTATATATCCCCGTGCGCTCGCCGCAGAGCGCGACATGACCGTTGTCATGTTCGCGCCTGCGCTCCTTGATGCGCCGTACGCGTTCGCTCACAGGTGCAAGCTGAAACATAGTCATCCTCCCCTCAATACCGCATTGGGCGTCTGCTTTACTTCTTGTACTCGGGCGGAACCGTCTCACGCGCCGTGTACAGCGAGAGATCGGTCACGGGTTCATAGCTGTAGTGGCCTTCAACCTCCGACCCGTACCCGTACAGATCGGTCCACTCGAGATAGGATTTGTAGTTGTCCTTGTCGATCCAGAACGACGGGATAAGCACCTGCGCGTAGTTGTGTTCCTCCACGAGATTGCCGGCGTCGTCGAATACATCCCCCTTGTCGTCCCATTTGATCCACTCGGGATAGATGGTCTCCGCCGTCGCGAGTCCCGCCATAAACGCCCAGAGCTGGGCTATCATGGGCTCGGAGTACATCGTCTGCGGCGTGAACAGCGCGCTGCGCCACGCGGTCTCCTTGCCGGAATCAAGCTGCAGCGGCAGCTGCGAACCTCCGTTGCAAACTATCTCGGACTTTTCGGCCAGACCCAGGTTTTCCAGCGCCTGCGCCGCGCCCATCGCGTAGAAGTCCACGGCGGCGGGCACGAGCCACACTTCAATTCCCGGATTACCCGTGACGACCTGTGTCGTCATGTTCTGCGCCGTAACCTGATCGAAGGTGCCCATCGCGGTATCACATATCCAATAGTTTTTCGGATTGATTTCGCGCGACTCGTTGGCCTCGCCCATCTCCGGGTGCTTCTCCACCCATTTTAGCTCCGTGCCGAATGTGCGCCTCATGATCTCAACGGATACGCCCATGTCTATGGCAATGACGCCGACCTTATCCCACGAAACGTCCGGATAATTCGCGTCCTTCCAGTCGAGGCAGTACTGCATCAGCTTGTAGCCCACGTCAAGATCGGAAAAGCCCACGGACGGGTGGAGCAGGGCGCCGGCGCCGTTATCGGCGCGCGCCTGTCCTATACCGCTGATCCACGGCATGCCGGCGTCGTCGAGTATCTCCACGATGCGGGAGTAAATGCTTAGGTCGGGCTGAAGCAGAAGCCCGTCGTAGTCCTGCTCGCAATGGAGCTGAAGGCCTGAGAGATACTCGTCGTTGTTGCCGGACGTCGACGCCCAAAGACCGGTATAGTTGATGTTCATGCGCGGCGCCCAATCCTTGTATGCGGCGTCAAATTCGAGCGTCAGGAAATCGTTTGAGTTTGAGACATACGCTACCTTGAATGTCTTGTGCTGGCTGTAGTCGTAATTCGGGTCGAAGAAACCGATCTCCGCGTAACCGGAACCGCCTGCTGCGGGCGTGTTGTCCTCTCCGCCGCCGGCGGGCGGCGCGGGCTCCTGTCCTCCTCCCGACGCCGACGGCGACGGCGACTCCCCGCCGGACGACGGGCTCCCCGAGGGAGACGACTGCCCCCCGTCCTGACACGCCGCAAACAGCAGCGCCGCCATGATAACCGCCAGTGTAACCGCCAGAATCCTTTTCATCTTGTTTACCTCCCAAAATATATTATCAAAATGCGGATGATATGAAATCATCCCCGATAATGATCGTTTTCCCTGCCCGGGCGTCCCGCTGTACTCTGCGCTGCGCGCCGCGGGAACGCGGCAAAGCGCTATCTCATGCCCGGCATCCCCATGCCCTGCATCGCTTTTGCCTGCTTACGGCTTCGCAGACCGTCGAGTGTCAGCGCTATGACGAGCAGCAGGCCGTTGACCATAGTAACCGTCCAGAGCGGCAGTCCCATCGACTGCAGCGCGTACGTCAGCGTAGTTACGAGGCACACTCCGAAAAACGCGCCGCCGAGTCCGCCCGCGCCTCCCGAAAACGCCACGCCGCCGAGGATAGACGCGCTCATCGCCGTCATCTCCGGGGAGGACGACGTCAGACCGTTCGGACTTCCCATCCCCTGCTGACTCGCCCACACCAGCCCGCCGAGCGCGGCAAGCACGCCGTTATTTATGAATATGATGGTTTTTGTGCGTGAGATATTTATGCCGGCCAGACGCGCCGCCGTCGGATTGCCGCCGACCATGTACATGCTGCGCCCGAAGTTCGTATACCGCAGTATGACGCTGTAAATAATGGCAAGCGCGATGAAAAACAGGAAAAATGCCGGCACAGGCCCTACGTACTTCGTGGCGAGAGACGTAAAGCTCGCGCGCGTTATCTGTATCGGCTGCGCGTTTACGTACCACAGTATCCCGCCCGACCAGACGGACTGCATACCTATGGTAGCGATAAACGGCATCAGGTTGAGCACCTCTGAGAAGAAGGCGTTGACAAGCCCCGCCACTATGCCGAAAAGCACGGGCGCCAGGATAAATACCGGCCACGGCACGCTTTCAAATTTTTGAAGACACAGCGCGAAGAACACCATGCCGACAGACGCGTGCGCGCTCGTCGAGAAGTCTATCCCCCCGCAGATGAACAGACACGAAATGCCGATGGATATGACGCCGATGAAGCTTATGTTCTGCATGAGCTGTTTCGCGTTGCCGAGCGTGAACGAGGCGGGCCTCACAATATATGTGATAGCCAGCACCGCAATTATAAGAAGTAAAAGAAAAATAGCCTTGCCCCCGGCGAGCTTTTTCAGGAGTGATTTTGTCTGCATCGTCGTCGCCTCCTCAATCCAGCATGGCGAGCGCGAGAACGGATTCCTCCGTCGCGTCCGCGCGTTCGACGCTTCCGGTAATTTTGCCGTTGTGCATCACGATGATTCTGTCTGAGACATTGATGACCTCCGTCAGCTCGCTGGAGATAAAGATGACCCCTATCCCCTGCTTCGCAAAATCGCAGACCATCTGGTATATCTCCGCCTTCGTACCGACGTCGATACCCTTTGTCGGCTCGTCGAGTATGAGTATCTTAGTCGTCATTTTTTCCGACGTCCAGCGACCCAGTATGACCTTCTGTTGATTGCCGCCGGATAGCTCCGTGACGATTTTTTCCGTCGTCGGGGTTTTGATGTCATATTGCCTGATGGCGCCGAGCGTCAGCTCCCTCTCGGCCTCGCGGTCGAGGAACAGCAGCTTTTTCAGCTTCTTGAGGACGGGCATACACACGTTATCGGAGATAGAACGCCAGAGCACCAGCCCCTGCAGCTTCCGATCCTCCGGACACAGCGCGACGCCCGCGTCTATTGCGTCCCGTGGGGTTTTGAAGCTCACAAGCTCCCCGTCAAGCCTGATCTCTCCGGAAAGCACCGCGTCCGCGCCGAATATTGCGCGCGCCACCTCGGTGCGCCCCGCGCCCACAAGTCCCGCAAAGCCGAGCACCTCGCCCTTGCGCAACGTAAAGCTCACGCCATTCACCGCGTATGTAGTCAGATCCTTAACCTCCAAGAGCACGTCCCCGTACTCCTTGTTGCGGTCAAGTCTCGCGTACGTATCGCCAATGTCCCGCCCGACCATCGCCTTAATAAGATCCTGCTCGTTCGTCTCGGCCGTATTCAGCGTCGTGATGAGCTGTCCGTCCTTCAGGACGACGATTTCATCGGTGACTTCAAAAATCTCTTTCATGCGGTGCGAGACGTAGATTACGATCTTGCCGGCGTCCTTCAACTGCCGGATAAGGTTGAACAGTATCTCAATCTCCGTGTCCGTCAGCGGCGCCGTCGGTTCGTCAAACGCGACGACTGTTGAGTCGCGCCTGTACGCTTTCATTATCTCCACCATCTGCTGGTAGGCCACCGACAATGACGCTACGGGCGCCTCCGGATCGATGGGCAAACCGAATTTGTCGATCATCGCCTGAGTGTCCGCCTTCAGACGCGCGTAATCAACGAAGCCCGCCCTCTGCGGAAGACTGCCGAGGAATACGTTTTCCATGACGCTCATAGCGGGCAGGAGCTGGCGTTCCTGATATATCACGCTGATGCCGGCTTTGATCGCGACGTCGGGCGAGCTGAGCGCCAGCGTCGCCCCGTTGAGATCTATCGTGCCCTCGTCGGCACGCAGATCCCCGCTCATTATCTTGAGCAGCGTTGATTTCCCAGCCCCGTTTTCACCGAGCAGCGCGAGAACCTTGCCGCCGGACGCCCGGAAGCTGATATCCTTTAGCGCCTGTACGCCCGGGAACGCTTTCCCGATACCGCAAAATTCCAGATATTGCTCCATTATCAGCCTCACCTCACATTATGGTATTAATCCGCTCGAAAAGTCTTAGCCTCACGGCAAAGCCGCTCGGGACTTTTCTCGCTCATATGCGCTTGTTTCTCGCCGCCTTTGGCGGCAACCGAAACATATGCGAGCTATTAATTTACGCTCCCACGCGCTTGCGCTGTCTGCGTATACTCAGATAGTCCAGCGTCAGCGCCGCGAGGAGAAGCGCGCCGGACAGCACCGTCGTCAAAAACGAGTTGGAGCCCGCCACAAGCATACCCTTATTGAACGTCTTAATCACGAGCAGACCCATAAAAGCGCCGCCTAAGCCGCCGGCCCCGCCGCCGAACGATATACCGCCCAGTATCGCGGCCGTCATTCCGGTGAACTGATCGGTCAGGAGCGCCTGAATACTGCCCTGCTTAGTCCGCGCCGTGTATATCAGCCCGGAAAAGCCGCCCAGCATGGAACAGTTGACATACAGGAAATAGGATATCCGGCGCGAATTGATGCCGGACAGCCGCGCGGCGTTGGGGTTTCCGCCAATCATGTAGATACTGCGTCCGAGCTGCGATTTCGACAGCATCAAGCCATAAATAACGAACGCGGCGACCAGCAGAATGACGGTGAGCGGCACTACGCCGCCGAATTGATACGTTCCCAGCTTGGTGAACGTCGCGTTCTCGTACGTGAGAACACTTTTCAGAGAACCGTTGCCGTCGGTCGCCGTCAGCATGGTGAGTGCCTTTATGACGGACGTCATCGACATTGTCGCGATAAAAGGCGCCATGCGCAGCTCATTTACAAGGACGGCGTTTATAATGCCGATGCACCCCGCCGCAACGATTGCGAGCAGCATTGCCACAGCCCACGGTAAATTCCACCATTCGATCCCGACGGCGACGAGCATACCGGCCATCGCCCCCACCGTCGATTGGGACAGATCAATGCCCCCCGACACAAGAAGACACCCGGCGCCAATGGCGAGAAACGCGGGCACAGCGAGATCCTGCAATATGCTGATAAACACCTTGCTCGTGAAAAATTTCAGGTCGTTGAGCGCCCCCAGAACCGTGAACAGCACAATAAGCGCGATCAGCAGGATGCAGAGCGTGAAAGCCTTGGAGCGGATAGCCCTATTCAGTGTGGAAACGCGGGTTTCGTCTTTCATCTTCCTCTCCTCACCAGCAAAG
>JAISXU010000022.1 GCA_031270395.1 Oscillospiraceae bacterium | reverse complement strand
CCGCAGGGCGACGGGAAACAGCTATGTGTTAAGTCTGGGCGACGCGACTGTCAAGTTTTCGCGACGCAAGTGTCAAGTCTCGGCGGCGCGGGGGGTAAAACACGAGCGCCGTAATCAGCAAACAGATGTGCGCCGTGCGCGGAAACAAGATCTCGATGATTTTTCAGGAGCCTATGACCTCGCTCAATCCCGCAATGACGATCGCGAGGCAGATGTCGGAGGTTCTGACGGAACACCTCGGGCTCGGGAGAAAGGCGGCGCGCGAGCAGTCGGTCGATATGTTGTCGCAGGTGGGAATACCTGATCCCTCAAAACGCGCCGACGACTACCCGCACCAGTTTTCCGGCGGGATGCGCCAGCGCGTGATGGTGGCTATGTCCATGCTCTGCAATCCCAAGCTGATTATCGCAGACGAGGCGACGACGGCTCTGGACGCGACAATACAGGCGCAGCTGCTGGAACTCATGTACGGCATTGTGAGCCGGTATCACACCGCGCTCGTCATGGTGACGCACAATCTGGGAATAGTGGCGCGGTACGCGCACAGAATCAACGTGATGTATGCGGGAAGGATAGTGGAGTCGGGGACTGTCAAGGAAATATGGGCAAACCCGCTGCATCCGTACACGGAGGGGCTGCTGTCCTGTGTCCCCAAGCTGGGGCAGCGGCTTGTTCCGATAAGGGGGATGCCGCCCTCGCTTATCAACAGGCCGGATACTTGCCCGTTTCTCGCGCGCTGCGCGTACAGACGCGAAAGCTGCTTTAAGGAGCCGGTTTCAGATCTGACGTACGCGGAGGGGGCGCACGCGACGGCGTGTAACGTGAGATTGGGGGTATCCGGACGATGACTGACAAGCGGGGCGGAACCGGCGGATTGACCGGGACGGTCGAAAAAGGGAACGCCGTGGACGTGGTGGATCTTCGCATGTATTTCCCCGTCAGGCGGGGGCTGTTAAAACGGAAGGTAGCGGATGTTAAGGCGTTGGACGGGATTTCGTTTTCCATAAAGCCGGGCGAAACGCTCGGACTCGTAGGCGAGAGCGGATGCGGCAAGACGACGGTGGGGCGCTGTATCATGCGTCTGTACAAGCCGACGGGCGGTATTTTGCTGTTTGAGGGAACGAATATAACGGACAGCAGGGAAAATCAGTTGCGCGCGATAAGAAGAAAACTGGCGATGGTTTTTCAGGACCCTTACAGCTCGCTGGATCCGCGCGTGAATTCCGGCAATATTGTGGGCGAGCCGCTGCGAATCCACAATCTGACCAAAAGCAAAAAAGCATATGAGGAACGCGTCGCCGAGCTGTTTACGATGACCGGATTGAGTCCGGATATGACCGACCGGTATCCGCATGAATTTTCCGGCGGCCAGCGGCAGCGTCTCTCTATCGCGCGCGCGCTGGCGGGCGATCCCACGCTGATCGTCTGCGACGAACCTATATCGGCGCTTGACGTCTCCATGCAGGCGCAAATACTCAATCTGCTCATTGAGCTGCAGGGGAATAATAACAAGCTGAGTTATCTGTTTATCTCGCACGATTTGCTCGCTGTGCAGTACATAAGTCATAGGGTGGCGGTCATGTATCTCGGCCGCATTGTTGAAACGGCGGCGTCGGACGAGCTGTACAAGCATACTCTGCATCCGTACTCACAGGCGCTGCTCTCCGCGCAGCCGCTGCCGGATCCCATCGCGGAGGAGACGCGCAGCCGCATTATCCTTGAAGGCGACGTCCCGACGCCGCTCAATCCGCCGTCGGGATGCTCGTTTCATCCGCGGTGTCCCCGTGCGAAAAAAGAGTGCGCGGATTCGACGCCGGCGCTTATTGACGCGGGGAACGGACATTTTGTCGCGTGTCATAATTTTTAAGCGGCGTCGGATATGGGGGGAGCGTAATGTCTGATAAAATCAAGGATATTGAGATTTTTCTGCCGGTTTTCCGCCGGACAAATCCGCCGTATGATTCAAGCTTTGTGCTAAAGCTCGAAGGGCAAACCGTTGTGCGCGTGATAACGGAGAGCGGCGCGGAGGGTTATGGTATGACGTTTTCCGATCCGGTGGCCGAATACATTCAGAAGGTCCTCAAAGAGGAGGTCGTCGGAAAGGACGCTCTCGCCTGTGAAGATATATGGAGCGCCATGTTTACGCAAATCCGTTCCTCCGGACGAAAAGGCGCGGCGCTTCTTGGCATGAGCGCGATCGACATCGCCATATGGGACATAAGAGGGAAAATTCTCGGTCAGCCGGTATACAGGCTGTTGGGCGGTACCAACCGGATGATCCCCGCATACGCGAGCGTAGGGTTTCTGTCAATGCCGGACGAGGAAGTGGCGGAAAAGGCGGTTGAGTATACCGAGGACGGCTACAAGACGCTGAAAATCAAGGTCGGATATGACTCCGGGCGGAATATCCGCGCGGACTTCCGGCGCGTGGAGAAGGTGCGCCGCGCCGTGGGAGACGAGACCGGCGTCATCATTGACGCGAACGGAGTGTATGACGCGGCGACGGCGATCCGGCTTGCCGCCATGCTGGAGCCGCTCGACATATCGCTGTTTGAGGAGCCGACGCACGCGGACGACATAGACGGGCTCGCCCGTGTGCGGTCAATGACGCGGATTCCCGTGGCGTCCGGCGAAAACGAATACACCAGATACGGCTGCCGTGACCTGATGCTGGCAAGGGCGGTAGACGTGCTGCAATGTGACGTCACGAGAGCGGGAGGGTTCACGGAAATGATAAAGATCGCGGCGCTTGCTCAGGCGTTCAATGTCAAGCTCGCGCCTCATTTCTGGCCGCAGTTCTCGGCGCATCTGCTCAGCGCCGTGCCGAACGGACTCTATCTCGAGGTGTTTCCCACGCCGAAGGGCGTCCCGGCCGGCGGAAGTATTATTAAAAATCAGCCGTCGGTAATAGACGGTTTTTATGAACTGCCGGATAAGCCGGGATTTGGACTTGAATTTGACCTCGAGTATCTGTCGCGATACCGCGCGTAAACGCGGAGAAAAATTGCATTTCAGCGGATTAAGCGTTATACTACATATAGACGGGCGCGGTGAACGGGGGAGTTGGGGCGAGAAGCGACCCGAACTGTGCCGAATACGCTTTATTACTTGGAAAGAAGGTGCTGCCGGTTGGCGATAAAATCCGGGGCACAGCCGCCGATTCAATCAATATCGCGGGCGATAGCAATACTCAGGTGCTTTTCGGGGGGACAAGAGCGCGGACTCACCGAGATAAGCCGCATGGTAGGTCTGCACAAGAGCACTGCTGCCGGCATCATCGGTACGCTCAAAGCGGAGGGCTTTCTGGAGCAGGACGCGCTGACGGGGCGGTTGCGCCTCGGTCTTGAGCTATTCACGCTTGCCGTGAATGCGCGAAGTGAGCTGGGAATAATTTGCGAGCCTTACTTAAATCGCCTACTCGAAATGACGGGCGAGACGGTCAACTTGGCCGTACTCGACCCCGACAGGGCGGAAATCGTCTATATCGCCAAGAAAGAGAGCACCCAGTCGATACGTATCGGCACGAGCGTCGGGAAACGGCTGCCCGTATACTGTACGGCTATCGGCAAATCGATACTGGCGTGTATGGACAGGAGTCGCGCGGAGTCGATCATATCCGGCGTCGAGATGGCGCCGCTCACCCCGCGAACGATTACGGATTGGGCGCATCTCAGCGAAGAGCTTGACAGAATAGCGCGCTGCGGAGTGGCGTATGACGAGGAGGAGTTTGAGTCCGGCGTAGTCTGCGTGGCGGCGCCGGTGTACTACCGCGAACAGGAACCGGTCGGCGCCGTCAGCGTGTCCGGCCCGTCAATGCGAATGGACGATGATGCGCGAAAGCAGATAGCCGCGACCCTGCGCGGCGTCGTTGATCAGATTCGCGGCGAGATGTCAAAGCTGGCCGGGTAGAGCTGCGACAAAACGAAAACCGCCCCGGCGCGCTATGAGCCGGCGGCCCGCGACCTGTGCAGTATCATCTCGGCGGCTATGGACACGGCTATTTCCGCGGGAGTCTCCGCGCCGATTTGAAGGCCTATCGGGCTGCGTATGCGCGCGATGTCACCCTCGGGTATACCTGATTCCCGCAGCCGGCGCTTGATGAATTCGGTTTTGCGCCTCGAGCCTATGCAGCCCGTGTACGACGCGTTCATCGGCAGGACCTGTCTGAGCACCTCAAAATCGGCCTTGTGGCCGCGCGTGAGCACCACCACGTAATCCTCGGGGCCGATAGTCAGCTTTTCAGCTATACGGTTGAAATCGCCGAGCACGACGGACGACGCGTCGGGGAACAGCTCGGGGCGCGCGTAATCCGCCCTGTCCTCAAACACGACACACCGGAAATCGACGCGGCTAAGCGTCGGCACGACCTCCTGCGCCACGTGCCCGCCGCCGAATACGAACACGTGTCCCGCAGATGAGAGCGGGAGAACGTAGTATCTCGGGTCGTCCCCTGTAAGTACGCATGAACGGCCGAGCAGCCCCTGCACATCTTCAAGGCGCGTCAGCTCGGCGTATTGGAGCGACTCCCCATCGCAGAAGGTTATCTCGGTCGGCCCGCCCTCCGCTATGCGGTAGACGACCCAGTTGTTCTCGTCGCGCTCGGACGCGTCCGCCAGAAGCCGGAAGAGGCCCGCGTTGCGCCCGTTCGGTCCCGTATAGTGGTAGTGTACGGTGACGTCGCCGCCGCAGACCATGCAGATGTCGCCCAGCTCGTTTGACGCCAGAGAATACTCCACAGTGTTTGAAAGACGCCTGTCAAGGATGCCCCGGGCTGTCCCCTGCACCTCATATTCCAGCGCGCCGCCGCCGACTGTGCCGGCCGACGCGCCGCCCTCGAACACCGCCATCACACTGCCCGACTTGCGCGGCGCGGAGCCGTCGGAGTCTATCACCGTCGCCAGCACCGCCGCCCGCCCGTTCTCGAGCGCCTCGGCGACGGATATGAACATATGCTTTAGTTGCCTGTCAAACACGCGTCCCGCACCCCCGCAGAGCAATCGCCACGGCCTCGCCGTGGCGATTGCAATATTCTATATGTTGCAGCATCTGTCGTAGGCGGTGAAATTCGCGCTCATTATGTTGCCCACATCCAGACAGTCGCCCACATAGTAGATGTCGGGTATGAGCTCAAAAAATCTGTCGGACATGGCCGTATTCTTCACCATACCGAGCGCGTCCACTACGTAGTCCGCGGGGAGCTCCGTATAGCTCCAGTCGCGGCCCTCGAGCTTGACCGTATCGCCTATTTCGCGCACGATGCTGTCGCCTATCCTCACGACGCCGGCCTCGTCGAGCAGATAGAGGAGCATATTGCGCGTGAGGTCGTGCGCTCCGGAGGCAAAATCGGACACCGGTATCATATCGACTATCGTCACGCCGCAGCCGTCCCGCGCGAGGGCGAGCGCGGACTCGCACCCGGACAGGCCGCCGCCGCAGACCACGACGCGGCTGCCTCCGGGTATACGCGCCCTGCCGGAATCGACTTCTATCACGTTTATGACGTTTTTGCCGCCGAGTCCCGGTATCGGCGGACGTGCCGGAACCGAACCCACGGCCACGATTATCGCGTCGGGCTTCTCCGCCATGACGTTTTCCGCGCCGGCCTCCGTGTTCAGGCGTATGTCCGCGCCGCAGCGCATGGTCTCGCGCCGGAGCCACTGCGTATAGCTGAGCATATCGTCCTTGAACGGGAGCTTGCTCACATCGCTGAGCAGTCCGCCGAGCTGCGCGCCCTTCTCAAACAGCACGACGCTGTGGCCCTTCTCCGCGAGAGTTCGCGCCGCCTGCGAGCCCGCGACGCCTCCGCCGACTACGACCACCTTTTTCGGCCTGTCCGCCGGCCACGGGCGGCTGTAGCGGTACGTGCGCGCGAGCCGCGGGTTTACGGCGCAATGTATGTGCGTACCGTAGCCACCGGCGCAGCCCCAGCAGCGCAGACACGGGCGCACATCGTCGTCGCGGCCCCTGTAGCACTTGTTCAGCGCGTCGGGGTCGGCGAGCAGACCGCGCGCCATCGCCACGAGATCGGCGCTCCCCTCGTCGATTATCTTCTCCGCCAGCTCGGGCGTCGTTATGCCGCCGACGACGCTGACGGGAATTTTGATGTCGGGACACTGCTTGATAGCGCGCGCGTACGGCACGTTCGCTCCGCGTTCGCGGAAATAGGGCGGCATACTGTAAAACTGCCCGCGCGTCTCGACGATGAGCCCGGCCGACACGTTAACTATGTCGATGTACTCCTGCGCGAGCTTGAGAAATTCGATCACCTCGCTGTTGCGCATACCCTCCGGTATGATCTCGTCGCCCGATATGCGAAGCTCCACAACGAAGTCGTCGCCCACAGCCTCGCGCACGGCCTTCAGCAGCATGAGCGGGAAGCGGCAGCGGTTCTCAAACGATCCGCCGTATATGTCCGTGCGGTGGTTGACGTACGGCGACAGGAACTGCGCCAGCAGATTGCCGTGCGCGCCGTGGATGAGCACGGCGTCAAACCCGCAGCGCTTTAATCTCGTCGAACAGTCCACGTACGCCGCGATGACCTGCTCGATGTCGCGCTGATCCATCTCCTTTATGTACGGATGCCTGCCGGGGATGGGGAAGTTCGACGGCGCCAGCGCCTCCGGCAATTTTATCAGCACGGGGTCGGCGCCGCGGCCCGCGTGTACAAGCTCGACGGAGAGCTTGGCGCCGTGCCTGTGCGCGGCCTCCGCCAGCAGTACGAGATGGGCTATCCTGTTCTCGTCGGTGACGCACAGCTCCGCGCGGTAGTCGGCGGCGGCCACCGTGTCTACGGGCGTCGCCCCCAGGTGTATTATGGCCACGCCGGACTCCGCCTGCTTCTCGACGAAATCGACGTAGCCCTGCGTCGCCTCGCCGTCGCCGTTTGTCATGTCGCACACCATCGGCGCGAATTCCACACGGCTTTTGAACGTGGATTTGCCAACCTTGATCGGAGTAAACAGATGCTTGTAATTATTGAATGCAGCCATTATATAAAGTCTCCTCTCAAATTCCGGCGCCGTCCGCTGCGCTAAATGAGTTCGTGCATCGTGCGGTTGACGATCTCGGTCTGGAGTCCGGGCGGCAGATCGATGAAGTACGCGGAGTAGCCGCCGACGCGCACGAGCAGGTTCTTGTGCTCCTCGGGATGCGCCTGGGCGTCGAGCAGTTCCTCGCGGCTGTGGATGTTAAACTGTATGTGCCAGCCGCCGCGCTTCATAAACGCCTTGACGAGCCAGCCGAGCTTTTCAATTTTTTCCGGGGAGTTGAGTATCGACTTTGAGAACTTCATGTTCATCGCGTATCCCGTGTACGGATAGCCGTAGCACTCGTTGGTGGCGGAGTTTATAGCCGCCGTCGGGCCGCCGGTGTCCATGCCCGGCATGACAGAGCAGGCGGCGTCGCACGTCGGCGAACCCGACACGCGTCCGTTGGGCAGCGCGCCTATGGCCCTGCCTATACCGACGTGTCCCGCCGCGGCGCCGATGAACAGCAGGGGCTTCTTGCCTGTGAGCGGATCAACCTCCTGCTGCATTATCTCCGGAACGCGGATACTCATCTCGTTGTAAATATCGTCGGCGAAGTCGTCGTCGTTGCCGTACTTCGGCGCGTTCAGGCACAGCCTCTGCAGCTCCTCCGCGCCCTCCCAGTTGTTGGCACACGCGTCAAGAAGCTCGGTCATCGTCGCTTTCTTATCGGTGAAAACCACTTTCTTGATTGCCGCGAGAGAGTCCGCCAGATCGACGAGACCGCGGCTTCCGAGCCAGCACGCCCTGCCCTCGGGGTAGCGCGCTCCGCCCTCGCGTGAGGCGAGACCCGCCGGTATGCAGTCCTCGTACTGCATGGCTACGCGCAGTCCGCTCATCGGCCCGTCGGCTATCTCGGTTGACCACGTGAGCATCTTGAATTTGCGCAGTATCGGCACAAAGTATTCAAGCTGCTTGTAATAGGCCTCCAGCACCTGCTCATAGGAGGTGAAGCCGCGCGCGTCGCCCGTGTGCGGGCCGAGCTGCTTCCCGGTACGCGCGTCGAAGCCGTCGTTCAGCGCGAGCTCAAACACCTTCAACTGGCTGATGTTGTGTCCGCCGCCCATATGCTCGAGGCTGTCGAGATGGTATCCGAGGCAGCCGGACGCGTTCCAGTTGCAGGCGTCGGCCAGCGGGACGTCTCTGTCGAGATACCGCTGCGTGCCGAGCTTGTCGTTGAGGAATGCCGGATTCCCGCCGCCGAATTCCCTGTTGCACTCAAGCGCGTGGTGGATGAATTCGACGGGCGTTTTTTCGCCGTAGCGGACATATATCGCCGGTTCAGAGAGCTTTATCTGCGCCATCGCCTCCAGCACGAGCCACGAGACCTCGTTTGTCAGGTCGTTGCCGTCCTCGTCCGTGCCGCACAGCGTGATGTTCGGCAGCAGGGAGCCCGGCGCGGCGCGCTGCTCGCGCGGTATTGTTACGAGATTCTCGCACTCGCGTATCTTCAGCCACAGCGACCCGAGCAGCTCGGCGGCCTCCTGCGCCGTTATCTTGCCGTCTTCCTTATCCTTTTTGTAATACGGGTAGAGAAGCTGATCCAGTCTGCCTACGGGCACCTCCGGACGGTCGGAGCTCTCCTTCCAGCACACGAGATGGTAGAGGCGCACGCACTGAACTGCCTCAAAGAAGTCGCGCGGCGGCTCGGCGGGCACGCGCTCGCACGCCCGGGCTATGCGCAACAGCTCGCGCTTGCGCTCGGGCCGCGTCTCGTACTGCTCGATTTCGCGCGCGAGCTCGGCGTGACGCCGCGCGAACGCGATGAACGCCTCGCAGGATATGACCGTGGCTTTAAGCAGCCAGTATTTGCGCAAAAACTGCGCCGTGCCGTGGCTGTTCGGGTCGCCCTCGGCCATCATGCGCTCGCGCTCCTTGTTGCACAGGTCGATGACGTAGTTGAGCCCGTTTGACACGCACTTGACCGAGACCTGCGCCACGCCGCCGCCGTAGGCGGAATAATTCTGGAACAGCCCCCTGTCCATCTCATAGCGGACGCCGCGCCCCTCGAAAACCATGCCGCGGTCGAACAGCAGATCAAACACGTCCTCGCCCATGTCGAACGCCACGGAGGCGTTCACGGAGGAAACCTGGGGCATATGCTCTATCCAGTATTCCGCGTCCTCGCGGAGCGCTTTCAAATCCTCCGGGTCTATCCTTGTCGAGGATATGTCGCTCGTCTTGCGGTCGAATTTGCCGCTCTCGACCATTTTGAGTATCTCGCGCGGCTTCATCGCGCACAGCGTACCGTTGCCGCGGATGAACTTCGTCAGCGACCCCACGACGAGCTCGCCGTCGCGTATGAGCAGCGGGCACTCCAGTAGCCGCTTCTCCAGCGCCTTAGCCCACCTGATATCGACGGGCAGACCCTCCGTCTCCTTCCACGACTGCGTGAACAGCAGCGTGTCGTCTACATACACCTGCGGTTCCGCCGCCTCCCAATCGGCCTTCAGCTTCCGCAGTCTCGGCGTCAGCACCTCCACCGCCTTGATCTCGCTCTTGTTTACCTTTTCAGACATTCGCGCACACCTCTCCCTTTTAAGAATAATCGCCGCCTCTTACATTGATACAATATATAGAGAATACAGCAAAGACCGCAATGTGTCAATAACACACCGCCGAATCATTTCGTTTGTCACGGCTTCGCCGTAACAAACGAGTTACGAGAGATGGTTCTCGCGCTGCGGCACTCGCAGAGTGTCAGTTCCGGTAAATGAATTACCGAAACTGACGGAGATATAACAATTTTTGCTCCGTCGCACGGGGCGCACTCCTTCGCAAAAATTCTTTTCGCCGCAGCGAAAAGGACGAAAGAGCGAAAACGTGTGCAAACGAAATTATTTCTGCCGTGAAGCGATTAGCATTAGTAATATTAAAATGATTTTTGCTTATATATCTCCCCATAACCCGCGGCTCCGGCGAAGCCGTGACAAACGAAACGAATCCAAAAAATTATTGATTTTTGCTCGAAAAAGGAGTAAGATGATGCGGACAGGCGGCCCGCTGTGAACCGGACGGGAGTATTTCAGGCGCCCGGCTGTGAGTTTACGTAAATGGTTCGGGTGTCAAAAGTCCGTCTGACGATAAGCGTGCCGATTTTTTCGTCAGACTAAACAAAAAACGCAGCGAATACTTTGTGTATTCGCGAGGCTTTTTGTGACGTATGACGGAATAAATCGCCGCTTAGCGGTGGGCGTGACTTTTGACACCCGAACCAGAATTGCCTGTGGGAGAGGATCCGATGCGCGAGAGCATACACGTCAAGGGCGCCAGAGAAAATAACCTGAAAAACATCGACGTCGAGATACCGCGCGGGAAGCTCGTAGTGCTGACCGGCATATCCGGAAGCGGAAAGTCCTCGCTCGCGTTCGATACGATCTTCGCCGAGGGACAGCGCCGTTACATCGAGTCGCTGTCCTCTTACGCGCGCCAGTTTCTCGGCCAGATGGAAAAACCGGACGTGGACTACATTGACGGCCTTTCGCCGGCAATTTCCATCGACCAGAAGACCACGAGCCACAACCCGCGCTCCACCGTGGGGACCGTCACGGAAATTTATGACTATCTGCGGCTGCTGTGGGCGCGTATCGGCGTACCGCACTGCCCCGTGTGCGGCAAGGAGATACGTCAGCAGACCGTCGATCAGATAATCGATCAGGTGATGACGCTGCCGGAGGCGACGCGCATACAGGTGCTCGCGCCCGTCGTGCGTGCGCGCAAGGGTGAGCACCTGAAGGTGTTCGAGGACGCGCGCAAAAGCGGATACGTCCGGGTTCGCGCAGACGGCAGCATATACGATCTGTCCGAGGAAATAAAGCTCGACAAAAATAAAAAGCACCACATCGAGATCGTGGTGGACAGGCTTGTCATACGCGAGGACGTCACGCACAGACTGACGGATTCCGTCGAGACGGCCGTCGCCCTGTCCGGCGGCTTGCTCATAGTAGAGGTGACGGACGAGGGCAGGGACATCATGTTCTCGCAAAATTACGCGTGCGAGGATTGCGGCGTCTCGATAGAGGAGCTGACGCCACGGCTGTTTTCGTTTAACAACCCGTATGGCGCGTGTCCCGACTGCACCGGCCTGGGTACGCAGTTGCGCGTCGATCCCGATATAATCATTCCGAACCGGGGCCTGTCCATTGCGGAGGGCGCGATTACCGCCTCCGGCTGGGGCAATATAAAGGGCGACTCGATAGCGAAGATGTATTTTGACGCGCTCGCGAAGAAATACAAATTCAAGCTGACGACCCCGATCAAGGACCTGCCGGACGCCGTGCTCGACGTCATACTCTACGGGACGGACGGCGAAAAGCTCTCGCTGAGCTATAACATGCAGCGCGGCTTCGGCTCGTTCAACCAGCCGTTTGAGGGGATCGTAAACAATCTTGAGCGCCGGTACAAGGAGACGCAGAGCGTCGCCATGCGCTGGGAGCTGGAGCAGTACATGTCGGAGCACCCCTGCCCCTCCTGCGGTGGCAGACGGCTGAAAAAAGAGGTTCTGGCGGTCACTGTCGGCGGGATAAGCATCGTGGATTTCACCGATATGCCCATAACGGGCGCGCTCGACTTCACGGAGCGGCTGTCGCTGACGGAAAAGGAGCATATGATCGCCGACCGCATCTTAAAGGAGATAAAGGGGCGTCTCGGGTTTTTGCGCAACGTCGGGCTGGAGTACCTGACTCTGGGGCGGCGCGCCGGCAGTCTGTCGGGCGGGGAGAGCCAGCGTATACGTCTGGCGACGCAGATAGGGTCGGCGCTCATGGGAGTGCTGTATATTTTGGACGAGCCGTCGATCGGCCTGCACCAGCGCGACAACGTTAAGCTGCTCGCGACGCTGAAACGGCTGCGCGACCTCGGCAACACGCTTCTGGTAGTCGAGCACGACGAGGAGACCATGAACGCGTCCGATTTCATCGTGGACGTCGGGCCGGGCGCGGGCATACACGGCGGGGAGATCGTCTGTGCCGGGACTGTGGAAGATATAAAGGCGTGCGAGGACTCCATAACGGGACAATACCTCAGCGGGCGAAAAAAAATCCCCGTTCCGGACGGCAGGCGCGCCGGTACGGGAGAGTTTCTCACCGTGCGCGGAGCGGCCGAAAATAACTTGAAGGGCATCGACGCGGCTATCCCGCTCGGAAGGATGACGTGCGTAACGGGCGTGTCGGGCAGCGGCAAGTCGTCACTCGTAAACGAAATCATATACAAGGCGCTCGCAGCGGAGCTCAATCACGCCAAGACGCGCGCGGGCCGGTATGAGGATATCGCCGGGACGCGGCATCTCGACAAGGTGATAAGCATCGACCAGTCGCCCATCGGACGCACGCCGCGGTCAAATCCCGCCACGTACACGGGCGTTTTCGGGGATATACGCGACCTGTTCGCCTCGACGACCGACGCCAAGGCGCGCGGCTACGG
This sequence comes from Oscillospiraceae bacterium, assembly GCA_031270395.1. GTDB lineage: Bacteria > Bacillota > Clostridia > Oscillospirales > Oscillospiraceae > JAISBX01. The sequence continues at coordinate 1,977 of JAISXU010000022.1, read as the reverse complement.
CGCCGGAAGATTTTCGTTTAACGTGCGCGGCGGTCGCTGCGAGGCGTGCGCGGGCGACGGGCTCCTCAAGATAGAGATGCACTTTTTGCCGGATATTTACGTCCCGTGCGAGGTGTGCAAGGGCAAACGCTATAACCGCGAGACGCTGGAGGTGCGCTACAAGGGCAAAAATATTTTTGAGGTCCTCGACATGACGGTCTATGAGGCCGCCGACTTTTTTGAAAATCTGCCGCGTATCAACTCAAAGCTGCGCACGCTTCTCGACGTGGGATTGGGGTATATCAAGCTCGGGCAGCCGTCCACGACGCTGTCCGGCGGCGAGGCGCAGCGAGTCAAGCTGGCGACGGAGCTGTCAAAACGCGCGACGGGCAGCACGTTCTACGTGCTGGACGAGCCCACTACCGGTCTGCACACCGCCGATGTGCAGAAGCTGATCGACGTGCTCAGCCGCCTGACGGACGCGGGGAACACCGTCGTTGTGATAGAGCACAACCTTGACGTCATCAAGTCGGCGGATTATATTATCGACCTCGGTCCGGAGGGAGGGGACAAGGGCGGGGAGATCATCGCGACCGGCACGCCCGAACAGGTGGCGGAATGTGCGCACAGCTTCACAGGACAGTTTCTAAAGCGCGTTTTGAAGCAGTGATCCCGAGCGGCTTTGCTGTTAAAGCGAGAAAAGTCCCGAGCGGCTTTGCCGTGAGGCGCAAGACTTTTCGAGCGGAATGTTATGAATTGTTTTTAAGGGGGATGTGAGGGTATCATGGAGAAAATCTTCAAGCTCAGGGAGAACAAGACAAAGGTAAGCACGGAAGTAGTGGCGGGACTGACGACATTTTTCGCGATGGCGTACATCATAGCGGTAAATCCGAGCATACTCGCGGACGCCGGCATGGAGTGGGGCGCGGTGTTCCTCGCGACAATAATCTCGTCTGTCGTGGGGACGCTCGTCATGGGACTGTTCGCGAACGTGCCGTACGCGCAGGCGCCCGGCATGGGCCTGAACGCGTTCTTTGTCTACACGGTATGCTTCGGGTTCGGCTACACGTGGCAGCAGGCGCTGTCGATGGTCTTTATCTGCGGCATAATCAACATCATCATCACCGTGACGCGTCTGCGCAAGCACATAATCAGGGCGATCCCAAAGCCGCTCCAGCACGCTATATCGGGCGGCATCGGCATTTTTATCGCGTATATCGGACTCATCAACGCCGGACTGATCGACATAAGCGGCGCCGTGCCCGCGATGGCCAGCCTGAACACCCCGGCGCTGTGGCTGTTCCTCATCGGGCTGTTCCTCGTCGTCATACTGCTGACGCTCAAGGTAAAGGGAGCCATACTCATAAGCATAGTTGTAACCGCGCTGATAGGCATACCGATGGGCGTCACACAGACGCAGGACGCCGTGAGCTTCGCGGACGCCTGCCGCGCGCTGCCGACGACGTTCGGCGTAATCTTCACGCGCGAGGGCCTCGGTTCGCTCTTTACAGGCGGGACGTCAACCGTGCTGACGGCGATAGTGACGATCTTCTCCTTCTCGATCACCGACACGTTCGACACCATAGGTACGTTCATCGGTACGGGGCGGCGCAGCGGTATATTCAGCGAGAAGGATGAGAAGGCGATGGATCAGAGCGTCGGCTTCAAAACCAAAATGGATAAGGCGCTGTTCGCCGACGCCATCGCGACCTCGGTGGGCGCGATTTTCGGGACGTCGAACACCACTACATATGTGGAGAGCGCGGCGGGGATAAGCGCCGGAGGCCGCACGGGACTGACGAGCGTCGTCGTGGCGCTCTGCTTTATCGTCAGCGCGTTTTTCGCGAATCTCGTCAGCGCGATACCGTACGCCGCCACGGGCCCGGCGCTCGTGATAGTCGGTATAATGATGGCGTCGTCGTTCGTCGACGTCAAATGGACGGATCTCGACGAGGCGATACCGGCGTTCTTCGCGGGGGCGTTCATGGCCTTAGCCTA
>JAISXU010000011.1 GCA_031270395.1 Oscillospiraceae bacterium | reverse complement strand
ATATTGTATTTTGTGATACCGATCCCCAGTGAGTTGGATAAGTGACGCTCCGGGTCGTTGTCTATCAGCAGCACCCGCAGCCCGCGTTCGGCGAGCGCTGCGCCCAGATTCAGAGTCGTTGTGGTTTTTGCCGTGCCCCCCTTGGCGGAGGCTATTGTGATGATGTTGCAGATGTCCATGTGATCGTTCACGTTCATTGACAATTCTCCTTAATATCGTATACAATAGAGAGGCGGAGTGGTTGTATGCACACAGAGTGGTCTGATTTAGAGTCTTGCGACGCGATTTTTGCGTAAATATCGCTTACCGACTGCTCCAATAACCTTATTTACAGAGGCTGCTGAAAAAGTCCTCAATCAGAGTTTCGCTTGCCGCTTTTATGGGCAGAGCACACCGTCTTCTCTCCACTTGGTCGCTATTGTGATGGCAAATTAGGGATCGGCTTCTCGGTTTTTTGAGAATTGGAGCCTTTCAGAGGCTATGCTCCTGCGGGGTTTGTCGCTAGGTTCTGTATCACCACTCCGACCAGCAAAATTGTCTAATTTAGATATTGGACTGAGAAAGCCCGCAGTGATGCGGGCTTTTTGGCTTCCGGGGGACGGATCTCAACGGAATTACGGAGGTTTAAGAAGTCCGTTGACGAGGCGGGCATAGCTTGATTTTATGCCGCTTGAAAAAATAGCCGTGACAAACGAAATGATTCGTCGCATAAACCTGTTGACAACCCGGAGAAAACATGTATAATCTACATTACGTTGACTTGGCGCACGCGCTCCCCTGTGCGGCGCCGGTCGGCTCAGGAGCTCCGCCGACGCTCCGTTATCCTTGCTCCCGCTAATACGGGGGCCATAGTCCAAAAGGAGGTGCAAAATGGCAAAGACTTCAGAAAAATACGAGCTTATGTACATCATTGATCCGGACAGAAGCGAAGACGACGTCGCCGCTCTGACGGAAAAGTTCAAATCTCTCATCGAATCACACGGTACGGTGGACGAGCATGAACTGTTGGGTAAACGCAAGCTCGCGTATCTCATCAACGACAAACCGGATGGATATTATGTGCTTGTGAACTTCACGTCGGATCCGGAGCTCCCCGCCGAGCTGGATCGCGTACTGAAGATCACCGATGGTGTCGTTCGTTCGCTTATAACCGTGATTGAGTCGTAACAGATGAATTAAGGAGTTATACGGATGAACAATATAGTGTTGATGGGCAGACTTACCCGCGATCCGGAGCTGCGCCATACGCAGTCGGGAACGCCGGTAGCCTCTTTTGCGCTCGCGGTAGATCGCGGGTACGTATCAAAAGAGAATGGCGAGCGCCAAACGGATTTTATCGACGTTGTGGCGTGGCGCAGCACAGGGGAATTTGTCTCAAAGTATTTCACAAAAGGCCAGATGGCGGCCGTCACGGGCCGTCTCCAGATCCGCGACTGGACTGATAAGGACGGCAATAAGCGGCGCAGCGCCGAGGTTATCGCGGATAACGTCTACTTTACCGAAAGCAAACGCAGTCGCGAGGCGGCGCTTGCCGCGAGCGGCGCGGCGCCCGGCGGCTACGGAGCGTATTCGGAACCCAAGAGCGGCGGCGCCGGGTATTCCACTCCTGTGGCGCCGTCGGATTTTGAGGAGCTCGACGAGGAAGACGGCGATCTGCCGTTCTGACCATACTTTCGCATCATAAACAAGGCGTCCCGCGGTGTGACTGCGGGGCATTGCTCACAGCGCGGCGCAGTCCGCTCCCGCAGGAGCGGGCTGCGCGCGCGGAGGAGTTTAGGGAGGTAATTATTTTTGGCGACTGAGAGGGACAACAGAACGCATAACCGCAGACGCAGAAAGGTCTGCCAGTTTTGTGTTGACAGATGTCAGGCGATAGATTATAAAGACACGGCGAAGCTGCGCCGGTTTATGTCCGAGCGCAGTAAGATACTGCCGCGCCGCACGACGGGAGTGTGCGCGCCGCATCAGCGGCAGCTTATGACGGCGATTAAGCGCGCGCGTCAAATAGCGCTTTTACCGTACGTGACCGACTGACGCCGCCGTTTCGCGCGGCGTTCAGCCTTACCGCACCGCTATACTCTTTTCGAGCGCCGGCGCGGCGCTCTCGCCCGAACCCTTAAAACCGTGATAGATGAAGAATTCCGCGGCTTCCGCGCTCTCCGGCGCGAGACAAAGCTTCTCTCTCCCTATCGCCCGGTAGTGCGATATGGCCTGACCGAGAAGCTGTACGCCGAGCCCGAAGCCGCGCAGAGCTTCGTTTATCTCGTACCCGGTTATCCAGCCCTCACCGCGCCCGGCGCCGCGTTCGGTGTCGAGCTCCAGCACGCCCGCCGGCGTGTCGCCCAGCAGCGCGCGGTACAGCGTCTTACCGCTTTTGGACTCGCCGTGCGCATATCGTACGTGGTGCGTTTGCGTGATTCCGTCCAGCACACGGTCGCGTCTATCCCTGCCGGACATCTCCAGTCCGGAACGTATGTGCGACGCGTCGCCGGAGTAATCGATTGTGACGCCGCCGTCGCAGATGAGGCGCGTCACCGCCGTGTTCCATACATACGGTATTCTGTCAAGGCCGTCGGGCGTCGTGACGCCCAAAACGCCGCAGAAAAACGCGCGTATCGCACACCCGTGAGTGAACAGAGCGACGGTTCCGCCGTCGTTTTTTGCCGCGATGTCGAGTATGGCCTCCGTGACGCGCGCTCTCACCGCCTCCATCGTCTCCGCGCCCTCTACCGACCAGCGCCACGGGTCAAACTCGAACAACTGCCATCTCTCGCCCTCGCTGTGCAGTATTTCGCCGAACGGCATATCCTCCCAGATGCCGAAATGAAGCTCGCGCAGTCTCGGCTCCAGAATGAGCGGCAGCTTCTTCCGCTCGTATAACGCGCGCGCCGTCTCCCGCGCCCTGAACAGATCGCTCGAGTACACGGCGTCGATATGTACGCTCTCGAACCGTCCCGCCAAATCCTCGATCTGTCTGTACCCGCGCGGCGTCAAAAGACTGTCGTACTGCCCGTGCATACGCCTGTACAAATTCCCCTCCGCCTCCGCGTGCCGTATCATATATATCTCCGTCAATATTCCATTACCCCGCCCGTTAATTCTCCGACGCGGCCAACGCCGCGTTCGTTCGCGTATTTTTCCAAGCCCGCGATTATCTCCGTCATCGCGTGCGGATCGCTGAAATTCGCCGTGCCGACGCCCACAAGCGACGCGCCCGCGAGCATCATCTCCGCGGCGTCCTCCCAGCGTGAGACCCCGCCCATGCCCATGACGGGCGTTTGCACCGCCCGCGCGACCTGCCAGACCATACGCACGGCCACGGGCAATATCGCGGGGCCGGACAGCCCTCCCGTGTTCATGCGAAGCACGGGACGCCGCGTGTTGACGTCTATGCGCATACCGACTATGGTATTTATCAGCGAGAGGGCGTCCGCGCCCGCGTCCTCCGCGGCCCGGGCGATCTCCGCGATGTCCGTCACGTTCGGCGAGAGCTTGACCATCACCGGGACGCCCGAGCGACGCTTCACCTCGCGCGTAACCTCCGCGACGCCGTCCGGCGACGTGCCGAACATCATGCCGCCCCTCTTGACATTGGGGCACGAGACGTTCACTTCGACCATATCGACGCGGGCGACGGACAGCTTTTCCGCCATTTCGCCGTATTCAGACGCCGTATTCCCCGAGATGTTGGCTATGACCACGACGCCGAGCCGCCGCAAATCCGGCAGCTCGTTCGCTATAAACGCGTCCACGCCCGGATTTTGCAGACCGACGCTGTTGAGCATACCCATTGGAGTCTCGGCTATTCTCGGCGTCGGATTTCCGAGACGCGCGCGCGCGGTGAGTCCTTTTACGCACACGCCGCCGAGCGCGGAGATGTCGTAGAGCTCCCCGTACTCGCGGCCGAAGCCGAAGGTGCCGGACGCGGCGACGATGGGATTGCGAAACCTCACGCCCGCGAACGTGACCGACATGTCGGCCGTCACCACGCCACCTCCCCGGCGTCAAACACAGGGCCGTCTCTGCACACCCTGCTCATTTGCTGCGCGCCGCCGCGCGCCGTCTCGCAGGCGCACACGAGACACGCGCCGACGCCGCAGCCCATACGTTCCTCAAGCGACACGCGGCAAGGCACGCGGAAGCTCGCGGCCAGACGCGCCACCGCGGTGAGCATGGGGCGCGGGCCGCACGATATTATCAAATCGTAACCGCCGCGCGCCAAAAGCGCGCCGAGCGGCGCCTCCACGGTTCCGCGCTCACCCGCGCTCCCGTCGTCAGTCGTCACGTATACCTCGTCGCAGCAAGCCCTGAATTCATCTTCCAGTATTATTCTGCCGCCGTCGCGAAACCCCAGAACCGCGGTCACGCGCGCGTCCGCCGTCCGGGCGGCGAAAAGCAGCGGCGGCGCGCCCATGCCGCCTCCGACGGCGAGCACCCTGCCGCCCATGCGGCCGAAGCCGTTGCCGAGCGGGCCGAGGACGTCAAGACTGCCGCCCCTCGCTCTGCGGGAGAGCCACCGCGTACCGTCGCCCTTGACTTCAAACACAACCGTCATCTCGCCGCCACGGGCGTCCGCTATGCTTATCGGCCGCCGCAGGATGCGGCTGTCCCCGCACTTGATATGCACAAACATGCCGGGCCGTGCGGACAGCGCCGCCTCGCCCGCCTCAAACGAGACCGAGAAGACGCCGTCCGCCAACTCCCTGTTTTCTGTAATAACACAGTCCCGGCGTTCCACGCGGCGCGCGCCTCCTCCCGGATATCATCTGTATCCGCATAAGAGTATACCACAGCCGGCGCCGCCGTTCAACAGAAAACGGTGTTGCCACAGGTCTTGCGTATGTAAAATTTTTATGCTATTATACCGGTATAAATTCTGATTAGTCCGGTTGCGTCGCCGGCATCATGAATTGACATAACAAAAACCCGCGCGGATATGCCCGGCGCGGGTTTGGAGCAAGGGAGCGGATGTATGGACACACAATCGCTGACGGAAGGTCTGCGCAGTCTCGTGCCGTCCGGCCTGGAATGGAAATTTGCCCTGTACACCGTCACAAAAAAACGCGGTGAAGCTTCGCTTGAGTGGTATTCGTGCGATATGGCGGATATTGCGGGTTGGGTCGGGACGGTACGCGACGCGTTGCTGAACAAGCCGGTGGCGGAAAAGCCTGTCGCGCCTTACTCGCCCTTTCTGTCTGACAGGGAGAATATCGCCGTGCTTGCGGCGTCTGATGAACTGATATGCCAACAGCTCACCCGGATATGCGGCGATATTAGAAATGCGCCGCGGCGCGCGGCGGAGTACCTTGCGTCAGGCGGCGCGCCCAAGCCGACGGGTTATGTTTTCTACTCGGATGGCGAGTCCATGAAGCCCGTGCTTCTGCTGCGACGGGTAAGCCCTTTTCTCAAAGGCCCGTCAAGACTTTGCGTCGCCGCCGGGGACGGCGTACGCGTCACGGACAAGCCAATAATCAGGCTCGCCCCGGCCGTGGATTTTCTTCTGCTTGACGGCGCGTGTTACTTTTTTTCATCGGGCGTGGAAAAGGATTTCGAATTCGAGAACCGTCACTTCGCCATCGCGTCGAAGCGCCTTGCGCTCATAGCCGATGCGGGAGTCATATCAAACATCGAGGCGCTTGAGAGGGTGGCGTTCACGCCTAAGAACGCGCGTAAATTCGTGGATTTCGATAAACAGGTGCTTGAACACATCGCGCGGCTCCCGATTACGGAGCGCGAGGATTTTCTGGTTACATACGGCGTCATGATTGATCACGACGGACGTATGGACACCTCGGACAGCGAACAGTGCGAGCTTATCATTGACCTCCTGTGTTCACGCAGTTGTCTCGACCCGCTCGGACGGCTGGCCGTAGGGAGCAATATCACGATACGCTAATATCGCGTTGTAAAGGATATATTCTGATGGACAAAATAACCGTGGCGGTTTTATTTGGCGGATACTCGTCTGAATATGATATATCGCTCATCTCGGCGGCCTCTGTCATCAGAAGCCTTGACAGGAAAAAATACGACGTCATCCGGCTCGGTATAACGCGCGAGGGCGTATGGCTCAAATTCGACGGCGACGACGCGCGAATAGAGGATGATACGTGGTGGCGCGCGGAGACGTGCGCGCCCGCGATCATCTCACCCGACAGGCGGACTCGCGGTATTGTCACCCTCGTCGGCGGCGCAGTCAACGTGATACCGGTGGATGTAGCTTTCCCGGTACTGCACGGGAAAAACGGCGAGGACGGAACCGTGCAGGGACTTCTGGCGCTGGCCGGAATACCCTGCGTCGGAAGCGGTACGCTGTCCTCCGCCCTCTGTATGGACAAGGACGTCGCGCATCGGCTGGCGGCCCACGGCGGTATACGCGTTCCAAACTCGATAACGCTGCGCGCGCCCGTGACGGAGGGCGAGGCGCTATCGCGTGCGGCGGGTCTGCGCCGTCCGCTGTTCGTGAAACCCGCAAACGCCGGGTCGTCCTTCGGCGTGACGAAACTCTGCGACGACGCGGAGCTGCCCGCCGCCATAGACGCCGCTTTTGCGCACGACGGCAAGGTGATCGTCGAGGAGGCGATACCCGGCTTTGAGATCGGTTGCGCCGTACTCGGGGACGAGACGCTGATCGTCGGGGAGATTGACGAGATAGAGCTGTCGAACGGTTTTTTTGATTTCACCGAGAAATACACGCTGAAAACCTCGAAAATCCACATGCCCGCAAGACTCTCAGCCGAAACCGCGGAGTGCGTTAAGAGCGCGGCGCGGCTGATTTACCGCACGCTCGAGTGCTCCGGCATGGCGCGGGTGGATATGTTTCTCACACCGGAGGGCGAGATCGTGTTCAATGAGGTAAACACGATCCCGGGCTTTACGACTCACAGTCGATATCCCGGTATGCTCGGCGGCGTCGGACTCTCTTTTCCGGAAATAACAGACGCTCTGATACGTCTTGCCATAAAGCGAGGAGGCGGTGCGCGCCCGTGAACACCGGTTTTGGATTGGCTAACAGTCTGCTTGAGCTGAAAATATTTATAATGTTTATACTGCGCGCCGTGGGGACTCCGACCTCCTTCGAGCCGCTGTATGATCTGGTGATACGTGACGGCAGCCCGAGTTACTTCGACTTTGTGGAGTGCCTGAACGGTCTTATCAAGACGGGGCACGTCGCCCTTAAAGATGGCAAGTATCAGCTAACTGACAGGGGCGGCGAAAACATCGCGATAACCGAAAAAAATCTGCCGTATTCCCTGCGGCTTAAAGGCGAGCGGAACACGCGGGCGTACCGCGCCGCCGCATCCCGTGACGCGATGATACGCGCGTCGCACACGATCCGGCGTTCCGGAGGTTACACCGTGGAGCTGTCGCTCTCCGACGGCGGCGGCGATGTCATATCGCTGCGGGTATTCGCTGCAAGCGAGCGAGAGGCGATTCTGTTGGAGGAGGGCTTTCGGGAACGCGCGGAAGCTTCCTATAATAAAATAATAAATTTTATTCTGGAGCCCGATTCCTGATCGCGCGGCGGCCCGTGTATGGCGCTTTTGTCGTCATGAATCGGACGCGCCCAGCTTCTCCTTGATTTCAAGTATGAGCATATCGATCATCGCGGTTATCGGCGTCTCGCCGTTCACGCCTACGATCTCTATATTGCATCTCCGCAGAGGTATGAGCAGCTTTACCGCGGGACTCTCGGCGACGGCTCTCGCCATCGGGGGCGTCAACTCTCCGAGCATGGAGCTTGCGGCGATTATGGCTGTCACTCCGACGATTATGTCCGCCTTGCCCGCGTTGACGACGATGGCGTTCTCGCCCGTAGCGCCCTCGTCGGCGCCCGCTTTCAGCATAAGCGACGTCGCGATGGCGTTTGTTCCGAGCGCTAAAATCTCCACGTCGGCGGGCAGCTCGCGTCTCATGGCCTCAACTACCAGCCTTCCGATTCCTCCGCCCTGGCCGTCGATTACCGCTATTCTCATATTGCCGTCTCCTTTGAAATATATTCATTTATGATGGAATTCATTTTTTGAAAGGCCGTAAGCTATCATGCTGTTTGAATTACTGAAAGCCGTGTGTCTCGGAATAATAGAGGGCGTTACGGAGTGGCTGCCGATAAGCAGTACGGGCCACATGCTGCTTGCCGACGAGCTTTTGAAGCTTGATGTGTCCTCCGAGTTCTTCGAGATGTTTCTTGTGACGATACAGCTTGGCGCCGTACTCTCCGTGGCTGTTCTGTACCGACACGCGCTCTTTCCGATCCGCTTTGAGCGCGGCGCGCCCCCGGCGATCAAACGCGACTGTCTCGCGCTATGGGGAAAATGCCTCGTGGCGTGCGCGCCCGTCGCCGTGCTCGGTCTGCTCTTTGACGACAAGCTCAACGAGCTTTTCTACAATCATATCACCGTGGCCGCAGCGCTTGTTTTTTACGGCGTGATTTTTATTATAATTGAGAAAACCGGTCTCAGAATACAGAAAACGGGCGATCCCACCGTGCTGACATACCGCGACGCGCTGTTTATCGGATTTTTTCAGATACTGTCGCTCATGCCCGGCGCGTCGCGTTCCGGCGTCACAATTCTGGGCGCGATGCTGCTTGGCGCGTCGCGCGAGACGTCGGCGGAGTTTTCATTTTTTCTGGCACTGCCGGTCATGCTTGGCGCGTCGTTTCTGAAGCTCGTAAAATTCGGATTTGCCTTTACAGCCGTCGAAGCCGCTATAGGGCTCACAGGCGCGGCGACCGCGTTCCTGATTTCAATACCGGCCGTGAAATTTTTTGTCGGATATGTGAAAAAGCGCGGCTTCACGCCGTTCGGAATATACCGCATAGCGCTGGGGATCGCCGTGCTCGCCGTATACTTCGCCGGCGGCGCGGCGGCAAGCTGATCTCGCGGTAAGCGGCGGGGAACGGCGTGCGCGCCGCCCGCCGTCAATTATACATTCCGGACGGACAATAATCAACTGCGGCGCGAAATGATTCACCTCGTTTGTCACGGCTTCGCCGTAACAAACGAAATTATACGAAATCGAAAAAACTTGACATACTCGGGCGGAGGTGGTATAGTAGCACTCGCCTAGCGGGATTGTGTAAAGGTAGCACGACAGACTCTGACTCTGTTTGTGAGGGTTCAAATCCTTCTCCCGCTGCCAATGGCAGAAGAGCTCGGAAGCCTTGATTTCTCAAAGGTTTCCGAGCTCTTCTACATACTCACATTCTTAAATGTTGACGGGCACACAAACGCGGGTTTATGCGTTTTTAACCGTTTGATTGGTTAAAAGCTGGTTAAAAGAATAAGGCACTTTATCGCCGCGAGACTGCTTCATCGTCGGGAGGATTATTTGCCGCGTCGATGTTGCCGTTAAGCGTTTCCGCCGCCGCTGCCGCAGATCCGCGTGTGAAGTAGTATGTGATTACAGCCATGACCATACCAACGAAGAAGTCTTGCGAGATTGCGAACTCTCCGGAGAGCGTGAGATATACCGCCACGAACACGACAGTCATAAT
>JAISXU010000027.1 GCA_031270395.1 Oscillospiraceae bacterium | reverse complement strand
CGCGGTTCGCGCCGCCGCGACGGTCAGAAAATTGAAAAACGCCGTTTCGTCCGCGACCTGCGTCAAATCTCTTATATCGCGCTGCAGATAAGTGTTGATATACGAGCGGTAAAAATCCGAGAGCTCCGGCGGGTTTTCACCGTAGAGCACGGGCATGGAACCCCTGAAAATGCGCGAGTATATTTCGAGCAGTCCAATTTTTCTCGTTTTTTCGATTCGGGCGAGCAGTCTGTCCCGCGCGGTGGAAAAGACCTCTGAGGGAACGCCGGCGATTTCACTCTGCGACAGGCCGAGCAGATTGACAATGCCCACTCGTCCGGCGAGGGATTCGCTCACGTTCTTCATCATATGAAACGCCTGAGAGCCTGTCAGCCAAAACTCGCCGTTTTTGCGGCTTTTATCGACGAAGATTTTGATATACGGCAGAATTTCGGGCGCGTACTGGATTTCATCAATAAGCAGCGGCGGGGTGTACCGTTGCAAGAACAGCGCGGGATCCCTTTTGGCGGTCGCCCGGACGTCAGGGTCGTCCAGCGTGACATATCTTCTGCCGTCCTCCGCGAGATGTGTGAGCAGCGTCGTTTTTCCCACCTGCCTCGGGCCCGTAACAAGCAAAACGGGAAAAGATTCCGATATTTTTTTTGCTGTATCCTCCAACGCGCGCCGTATATACATGACGTCGCCCCTTTCGGCAATAATAAAATCCTATTTTAGTATAGCCGAAAGTAAAGGCGTTGTCAAGAGAGAGTCCGGGGCGCGGGGACGCCCTGCGATTGCGCGCGGGATAAGTTTGCGCTATACTGACAGGGCGGTTACATGACCGCGACAAATTCGCCGTGACAAAACACATAGAAGGAGTACGAACTTGAATTTTGAAAAACATATGAGACTAACGGAGAAATATTCAAAAACCGAGAGCTATATGCTCTCCTGCATGAGTGATACGACGCACGACCGCGAACACGTCTACCGCGTGCTGAATTACGCCCTTGACATAGCGGCTCACGAAACCGGCGTCGATATTGAAATCCTTGTGACGGCGAGCCTGCTGCATGACATAGGCAGAGCGGCGCAATTTGCCGATCCCGCAATCGACCACGCCGCCGCGGGGGCTGAAATGGCCGGCGGATGGCTCCGCTCCGAAGGGTGTTCGGGTGATTTTGTTGACGCGGTAACACACTGTATATCGGCGCACAGATACCGCTCGGACACCGCTCCGTCGAGCGCGGAGGCGAAAATTCTGTTTGACGCGGATAAAGTTGACGTTTGCGGCGCGGTGGGCATAGCCCGGACATTGACCTACTGCGGCCAAACTTCAAGGTCGCTCTATACCTACAATACGGACGGGGAAGTCTCCGACGGCGCGGATAAGAGCGATTCGTTCTTTGGTGAGTACAGATTCAAGCTAGAGGGCTTATATGATAAGTTCTACACATCCCGGGGCGCGCAGCTTGCGGCAAAACGCCGTGGCGCCGCCGCGGACTTCTATAACGCAATGCTCGCGGAGGTGCGGGAGTGCTGCAACGCGGGGAAGACGCTTTGGCGACACCACCCATGACGCGCGTTAAAATCTGCGGGCTGTCCCGTGAGGAAGATATAGAATACGCCAATATCCTGCTGCCGGACTACATCGGCTTCGTGTTCGCGGACGCGAGCCCTCGGCGCGTGAGTCCAGAGCGGGCGGCGAATCTTCACGCGGGACTCGACGGGCGCGTCGCCGCCGTGGGCGTGTTCGTCGACGCGCCGCCGGAGTTCGTCGCCGGTCTGCTGTCCGGCGGCGTTATCGATATAGCGCAGCTTCACGGCGCGGAGGACGCGCGGTATATCTCGGAGCTCAAAGGGCTCTCCGGCGCGCCCGTCATAAAGGCCCTGCCCGCGCGCGCCGACAGGCGCGAATACGCCGCCGCCGACTTTCTGCTGTTCGACGCGTTCGCTCCGGGAGAACAGGGCGGCTCGGGAAAACGCTTCGACTGGTCGGAGATAGGCGACGCCGGAGCGCCATTCTTCCTCGCGGGCGGGCTGACGCCCGAAAACGCGGCGGACGCGATAGCGGCTGCCGCTCCGTACTGTCTCGACGTCAGCAGCGGCGTCGAGACGGACGGGCGCAAGGACTTTGAAAAGATGAAAAAATTTATTGAGGCGGTGAAACACCTATGAAAAGACAAAAAGGACGTTTCGGCGAATACGGCGGACAGTACGTGCCGGAGACGCTGATGGGCGCGCTCGGCGAGCTCGAGGACGCATATAACACGTTCCGGGACGACGCGGGCTTCAAGGACGAGCTCGATACGTATCTGCGCGAGTACGCGGGGCGGCCCTCACGCCTGTACTTCGCCGAAAATATGACGCGCGAGCTCGGCGGGGCGCGGGTATACCTCAAACGCGAGGACTTGAACCACACCGGCTCGCACAAGCTCAACAACGTGCTCGGACAGGCGCTGCTCGCGCGGCGCATGGGCAAGACGCGCGTCATCGCGGAGACCGGCGCGGGTCAGCACGGCGTCGCGGCGGCGACCGTCGCCGCGCTGCTCGGAATGGAGTGCGAGATTTTTATGGGGCGCGAGGACACGCGCCGTCAGGCGCTGAACGTGTACCGCATGAAAATGCTCGGCGCGGGCGTTCGCGAGGTATGCTCCGGCACAATGACGCTGAAGGACGCCGTCAACGAGACGATGCGCGAGTGGACGCGTAGGGTCTCGGACACGCATTACATACTCGGCTCCGTAATGGGCCCGCACCCGTTTCCGACAATGGTGCGCGATTTTCAGAGCGTCATAGGGCGCGAGGCGCGTGAGCAGATACTGGAGCGCGAGGGGCGTCTGCCCGCGGCCGTCATAGCATGCGTCGGCGGCGGCTCGAACGCCATCGGCGCGTTTTATAATTTTATCGGCGACGTGGACGTGCGGCTCATCGGCTGCGAGGCCGCCGGGCGCGGACTCGACACATCGGAGCACGCCGCGACGATAGCGCGCGGGCGAGTCGGCGTGTTTCACGGTATGAAGTCGTATTTCTGTCAGGACGGCGCGGGGCAGATCGCCCCCGTGTACTCCATATCGGCGGGGCTCGACTATCCGGGCATAGGCCCGGAGCACTCCCATCTGCACGACGTCGGGCGCGCCGAATACGTGCCGGTGACGGACGACGAGGCCGTGGACGCGTTCTACTGGCTCTCGCGTGTGGAGGGCATAATTCCGGCGATAGAATCCGCGCACGCCGTCGCGTACGCCCGCCGCTTAGCGGGCGGCCTCGGAACCGGCGAGAACATCATAATATGCCTGTCCGGGCGCGGCGACAAGGACGTCGCGGCGATAGCGCGGTATATGGGAGAGGATATACACGATGAGTAAAATTTCAGACGCGTTTCGCGGCAAGAAGGCGTTTGTCGCGTACATAATGGCGGGAGACCCGAGTCTTGAAAAAACGCGCGAGTATGTTATCGCGCTGCAGCGCGCGGGGGCGGATGTGATAGAGCTCGGCATACCGTTTTCCGACCCGATAGCCGAGGGCGAAACCATACAGGCGGCGAACCTGCGCGCGTTCGCCTCCGGGACGGACATCGAGGGGATTTTTGATATGGTATCGTCCCTCAAGGGGGAGATCGGCGTCCCGCTGCTGTTTATGACGTACCTCAACCCCGTGTTTTCCTACGGCTACGGCGCGTTTTTCAAGCGGTGCGCCGAGTGCGGCATATCGGGCGTCATAATCCCCGATCTGCCGTTCGACGAGAGCGGCGAGGTGACAGGGTACACGGCCGCGAACGGCATAGAGCTGATATCGCTCATAGCACCGACGTCGCGTGAGCGCATAGCGCACATAGCAAAGCAGGCCGAGGGCTTCGTATATCTCGTGTCGTCGCTCGGCGTCACGGGCGCGCGCTCGGAGATAACGACGGACATAGCGGCTCTTGTCGCATCCGTGCGCGAGCACACGGACATCCCCATAGCGGTCGGCTTCGGTGTACACAGTCCGCAGCAGGTCGCGCGGATATGGGAGAGCGCCGACGGCGTCATAGTCGGCAGCGCGATAGTGAGCGTAATTGTCGAGCGCGGCGACGCCGCCGGACCGTTTATCGGGGAGTATGTGAGAGCGCTCACCGCGGCAAAGCGCTTGCAAACGAAATGATTCCGCAGTTGACTTTCATACCGGTTGGATAAAAACACTTGACAATTATTATAAGTGTATATATATTGTATGAAGGAGGATGAATATATGCCATTATTACAGGTAAGGGATTTCCCTGAAGATATTTATAAGGAAATTACATTTGAGGCCCGTCGACAAAATAGGACAATAGCACAACAGACAATTATTTTAATAAAAAAGGGACTTGGTGAAGAAATATCAAATAAGGAACGGCGAAAACTTGCCCTGGAAAGGACATTCTCTCGACGCGTACCCCCAAATGCAAAAATTGCAGATTATGTAAGATTTGTTCGTGAGGATCGGGAAAGATGATCGGCTCAATTGACGTGTGCGGGGCATTAGAGATTTTATTACGGAAAGAAAAAGCGGATATGTTTGGCAAAATATTACAAGAGGCTGAACTTATTATAACACCGGATTTATATATTTCTGAATTAACAAATACTCTTTGGAAATATCATCGGGCAAATATTTTAACCAAGGATGAATGCATACAATATATACAAGACGGAATAAATTATGTAGACAAATTTGTAAACAGTAAAGAACTTTGGCAAGAGGCATTTTCAGAGGGGATAAATAATAACCATTCAATTTATGATATGTTTTATATGGTTGTTACAAGAAGGAACGATGGTATATTGATAACCAATGATTCAGTTCTAGCAACAATTTGTAGAAATAATAATATTCAAATATGTTATTAGAATAAGAAAGCGGCAACTTTGCCAAACGAAGCTGTTAAAAAACGGCGCTTTTGAAAATCGCGTTTCTATGGCCCGCATAGTAGGCGATTTTAAACGACGAAAATCCGCAATCAAAATAATATCAAATATATTGACAATTATTATAAACCAATGCAAAACATATTTCCGGAGGAATTATGGGAAATATTATCGAAATAAGTGACAGTAAATATATTACCACTATTTTGCATGACGCATTTATAACCGTAGCACAGGAATACAATTATATAAAAGAAAACGCCCCCGAATTTACCGCATTTATCAATTATGACATTATTGAAGGACAATTAAATAATGGACTAAAAATGTATGGCTACAAAAAGAATGATAAAATAGTTGCTTGTGTCGGCTATTCTCATAATAAAGACCAAACGTATTTAGTAGAACGATTGGCAACATTGCCTGAATATAGACATTTTAGGTATAGGGAAAATATTAATGAATTTCATTGAAAATAAAATTAAAGAAAACAACGGGAAAATAGCAGAGATACATATTGTAAATGATGGTGAAATATTAAAAGCATGGTATAATAAATTAGGATATAAAGAAATAAGAGTAGAAGAACCAAAAACATTACCATTTAAAGTGGGAATATGGTATAAAGAATTAAAATAAAATTGAAAATATTTTTGAGGGGTTGTTATGGTAAATATTAAAGAATGTTTAACAACGGACATAGAAATATTGGCAGAATTAAATAAAATGTTGATTGAAGACGAAAAAGCAAATAACACAATGGATATAAAACAGTTAAAAGAACGGATGATAGATTTTTTTAACAGTGGATATAAAGCATATTATTTCACAGGGAAACACAATGAAATATTGGGGTATGCCCTTTGTGATATTAACAAAACTCCAATATATTTACGGCAATTTTTTATAAATAGGGAGGTTCGGCGGAAGAAATATGGACAAATAGCTTTTAAAAAATTGCTTGAATATATAAAAACTGATAAAGCAGAAATAGACGTATATGTATGGAATAATATAGGAATAGAATTTTGGAAATCATTAGGATTTGAAAATAAATACATACATATGACCTACGAAAAAAATAATATACGTAAGTACGTTACTGCACCGCGCGGAAAATAACGTCATATATAACCGAGATGGTAGCCGCAATTTTATCCTGACATGGTTGAAGATATTGGAAAAATAAGAGGTATAGACACATTAAGGAAAATCAAAATGAATAATAAAATTACCGCCATATTTTATGCAATTATCGCCGCGTTATGCTACGGGATAAGTACACCGGTTTCAAAACTATATTAATTCGACGTCAGACGCCGCGCACTCCTTCGCAAAAATTCTTTTCGCCACAGGCGAAAAGAACGTAAGAGCGAAATTGGGTACATGCGAAATTATTCCGGCGAAATTATTCCGCATATTTTTCGGTTGCAAAAAGGCGGTATATGTGATATGATGCGCGTCGTGTAAGGTTATGAAAGGTGTGGTACAGGCTACATGAAAACGGCCGGTCAATTGCAGGTAATGGCGGAGGAGATACGTATCGCTACGCTGAGGACGCTCGAGTATTTCGGCGCGGGACACATCGGAGGGGCGATGTCGATCGTCGAGACGCTTGCCGTGCTGTACGGTAGCGTCATGCGGTACGACGCCTCAAATCCCGGTTGGGACACACGCGACAGGCTCGTCATGTCAAAGGGGCACGCCGGCCCCGCTCTCTACGCGACGCTCTCCATGTGCGGGTTCTTCCCCGCGGAGATGCTCGCGGAGCTCAACATGCCGGGCGGACGTCTGCCGAGCCACTGTGATATGAACAAGACGCCGGGCGTGGATATGACTACGGGCTCGCTCGGGCAGGGCATGTCCACCGCCATCGGGCTTGCGCTCGGCTGCCGGATGAACGGCTGGGACAGCAATACATATCTCCTTCTGGGAGACGGCGAATGTAACGAGGGCCAGGTATGGGAGGGCGTCATGTTCGCGCGCCACCACAAGCTGGATAACCTCGTCACGTTCGTTGACAGGAACATGCAGCAGCTTGACGGCTTTGTGCGCGACGTGCTGGACACCGGGGACATGGCCGCGAAATTCACCGCGTTCGGCTGGCACACGCAGGAGGTCAACGGGCACGATACGCGCGCCATTGACGCGGCCGTCAGAAACGCGCTCGCTCAGAAGGGCGTCCCGTCGGCGATAATACTGCACACCGTGAAGGGTTACGGATGTAACTTCGCGGAGGGCGTGGAGAGCAACCACAACATGAGCTTTACAAAGGAACAGATAGACGGCGCCGTCGCCGACGTGCGCGTCAGGCTCGCCGCCGCCAAAGCGGCCGCGGGAGAGGGGGTGTGAACATGTACACGACGCTTGACGTCTGTGAGACGAGCTCCGTCATGATGAGGCAGGCGTACTGCGAGACGCTTTGCGCCCTCGCGCGCGAGGGCCGCGACGTCGTGGCGCTTGACGCCGATCTGATCAGCTCCTCCGGTATGAGGCCGTTTTTCAAGGAATTTCCCGACAGGGCGGTACAGTGCGGAGTGGCGGAGGCGAATATGATCGGCATTGCGGCCGGACTGTCGGCCGTGGGCAAGATACCGTTCGCGCACAGCTTCGGGTGCTTCGCGAGCAGACGCGTGTGCGACCAGATCATGATTTCCGCCGCTTACGCGTGCCTGAACGTGCGTATCGTCGGCTCCGACCCCGGCATAACGGCGACGTACAACGGCGGTACGCATATGCCGTTTGAGGACATGGGAGTGCTCCGCTCCATCCCCGGAATAACGCTCATAGAGCCGACGGACCCCGTGATGACGCGCGACGTCGTCCGCAAGCTCGCGTCGGCCTACGGCGTCTATTATATCCGTCTCGCGCGCAAGAACGTCAAGGCGGTGTACGCGGACGGTTCCACGTTTGAGATAGGCCGCGGGGCGCTTTTGCGCCCGGGGCGCGATGTCGCCGTCATAGCGTCCGGCATCATGGTTTCCGAGGCGCTGAAGGCGGCCGATATTCTGAGCGCGGAGGGCGTCGGCGTCAGGGTCGTGGACATGTTCACGTGGAAGCCTGTCGACGGCGAGCTCATCGCGGAGTGCGCTGCGGAGACGGGCGCCATAGTCACGGCGGAAAACCACAATATATACGGGGGGCTCGGCTCCGCCGTGGCGGAAGCGCTTGTGAAGAGCGGCCCCGTTCCCGTCGAGATGGTCGGCGTGCGCGACAGATTCGGACAAGTCGGCACGGAGGACTACCTCAGAGAAGAGTATGGGCTGACCGCGCGGGATATAATCGGCGCCATTCGTCGCGCCATCGCGAGAAAATGACCGGCGCGGGCGATACAATAGCCGCGATAGCGACGGGCGGCGGCGTGTCAGCCGTGGGGATAATAAGACTCAGCGGCCCGCGCTCGATAGAGATAGCGGACCGCGTCTTCCGCGCTTTTAACAGTGTGAGAATGTCGGACGCCGCGGACAGAAGGCTCTGTTACGGCGAGCTTTTTGGGGCGGACGGCGGCGTTGCGGACATATGTCTCTGTACCGTCAGCCGCGGGCCGGGCAGCTACACCGGAGAGGACACGGCGGAGATGCAGTGCCACGGCTCGCCGGCCGCGCTCGCCGAGGGACTGCGCGCGGTGTTTGCGGCGGGCGCGCGTCAGGCGCTGGCGGGTGAGTTTACGAAGCGCGCGTTTCTCAACGGGCGCATGGACCTGTCGCAGGCGGAGGCCGTTATCGATCTCATCGAGGCGCAGACCGCCGAGGCGGCCAAAAACGCGGCGGGACAGCTCGCGGGCGCGGTGAGGACGAAGATAGAGGGTATATACGGCGGACTGCTGGACGTCATAGCTCATTTTTTTGCGGTGATAGATTATCCGGACGAGGACATAGACGCGTTTGAGGCGGAGAGCTACGCCGCCCTGCTGGACGGCGCCCGGCGCGAGCTGGAGCGTCTGCTGAGCTCATTTGAGCGGGGCCGGGTAGTAAAGGAGGGCGTCGTTTCCGCCATCATAGGACGCCCCAATGTTGGGAAGTCGTCGCTTCTCAACGCGCTGGCGGGGTACGAGCGCGCCATAGTCGCCGAGTCCGCGGGCACGACGCGCGACACGATAGAGGAGCGGGTGAGCGTCGGTGGCGTTCTCCTGCGGCTTATAGACACCGCCGGCATACGGGCGGCCTTGGACGATGTGGAGCTGCAGGGTATCGCGCGCGCGCGCGCGGCGGCGCGCGGCGCGCGGCTGGTGATAGCGGTATTCGACGGCTCGCAGGAATTGACGGAGGCTGACCGCGACATAGCGGCGCTCGCCGTGGCGGCGGAGCGGAGCGTCGCCGTCATAAACAAGTCGGATCTGCCGCAGCGGTTCGACGCCGCCGCGCCGGAAAGCGGCTTCGGCGCGGTTTGCCGCGTATCCGCGCTGACGGGGGAGGGACTTGACTCCTTTGGAGACGCCGTCGCCTCGCTGTTCCCGGAGGGAATGCCGGCGCCGCAGGGCGAGATAATTACAAACGAGCGTCAGGCGGAGGCCATAGGGCGGGCGGCGGCGGCGATTGAAGCGGCTGCCGGAGCGCTGAGCGCCGGCGTTACGCACGACGCCGCGCTCTCCGAGCTTGAAGCGGCGCTCGCCGCGCTCGGGGAGATAACGGGCGTCACGGTGCGCGAGGACCTTGTGTCGCGTATATTCGAGCGCTTCTGCGTGGGGAAATAGGCGCCGCGACGTCCCGCGCGCGGTTATCCCGTCTGCGGTGGGCGCGGGGCTTGACGGCACGGCGCCTTGTGTGACGCCGTGCGAACCGACTCACTCGCGCAGCCAGCCCGCGAGACAGACGCCGGCTGCGTTGTCGAGCTTTCTCTCGAACGCCTCCGGGTAGTCGCGCCTCCACCGGGCCATCTCCTCCTCGCCGACGCGAGCCACCTCCACAAGAAAGCCGCTGGTCGCCATACCCGTCGCGTTTTTTGAGAGCATGGACGTGGGAGTTATGCTGTTGATACAACCGCCCCTGTCGAGCTCCCCGGGTATGATGGGGTCGAGACGAGCGCCGTGGTCGACGTAGCACACGCCCGGAATAAGCCGCTGCGTCACGTATGCCGCGCACAGGACGGCGCCGCGCTCGTTGAATATTTTTACTATGTCGCGGTGCGCTATGCCCCGCTTTTCGGCCTCGGACGGGTGAAGCCAGACCGGCTCGTACTGGTATCCGTCGCGGGCGCGTATCTTCATCGTCTCAACCTCGCGGTTCCATATTATGTCGTCGCATTGGGCGTGCATCCGCCAGCGCCCGTGGTTAGACATGCATAATAGCGGATAACGCAGGGCGCGCTCGCTGCTGCGGCGCTCGTCGTGGGACTTGCTGCGCTCTATCCACTTAGGTATCGGCGGACGCTCCGGATCGTCGGGCATATGTCTTTCGATATCGGAGGACGAATATTCGAGCAGTCCCGTCGGCGTCGAGAGCGGATTGTTGGCGGGATCGACGCAGAAGCCGTGCATACCGGCCGGTATATCGTCGAGGTCGTTTCGGCATGGTATGACGAATATTTTCCTCCGGCTGAATTCCTCCCACGACATGCGTTCCTCACAGCCTGACGCCTTGTAGAAAAGGCGCGTGCGCTCACGTTCCGACAGGCGTCCCGTATACGCGTCATAATACTCCGGCCCGAGCTTGCGGGCGACGGCGGCGCACACGTCAAAATCCGACAGCGACTCCCCTATCGGCTCGCAGCACGGTTCCTCGAGATATACCGATTGGAACACGCCGCTCGACAGATCGTTGCCGATGTCATACATCTCGTGCTTCGTCGCGACAGGCAGAATTATGTCCGCGAAATAGCAGTCGTTTTCCAGCCACGGGTGCTGCGCGACTATCGTCTCTATTGACGGATCGCGCATCGCCTTGATGTGGAGGTTGCCGTTATTCCAGCATGTGACGTTGCAGGGCGCGTCCGTCCATATCATGTGGACGCGAGAGAGGCCCGGTCTCGGATATACCTGCTTATCGAACTGGAAGGGGCTGGTCGTCCTGCGGACGTTATTCTTATCGGGTATCTGGCTCGACGAGAATACGTGCATCCCGTACCATTGCGCGCTCCCCTCAAGAATGGCGCTGTGTATAAGACAGCGCGGAATGAACTGCTTTGGGGCGGGAAGCTGCTCAAACAACTGTACGAGCTCCGGCGCGCGCGCTTTTTGCGCGTCGTTGAGAACGAAACGCTTCATGTTTATCTCATCCGGCACGTCGCCGTCCACCGGACGCAGAGGGTCTGAAATATGCGGCACCTGCGGCAAAAACTCGCCCTGATACGGCATCGGATAGTCCTTTGCCCACATATTCCACTCTATCACCTTCGCCTGATGTCTGCCGGGTTTTCCGAGTCCCTGCATACCCAGCAGCATCACCTCGAGTCGGGCCGGCTCGGACGCGTAAGGCCCGCGTATAAACGAGCCGCCGTTCGCGTGCAGTATCGAGGTGATTTTTTTCGCCCAACTGCGCGCGAGCGCCTTTATCGTCCACTCCGGCACGCCGCACTTGCCGGACGCCCACTCGGGCGTCTTTGGCTGCCCGTCTTCCTCACCCAGCGCGTAGGCGGCGAACTTATCGAACCCGTACGTGTGGCCGTCAATATACTCCTTATCATACGTGCCCTCCGTGAGCCAGATATACGCGATGGCAAGCTGGAGCGCGGCGTCCGTATTCGGAAGCACGGGTATCCACTTGTCGGCGTGGACGGCGGCGCCGTAGTTCAGATCCGGGCACACGTAGACGGATTTTATACCCAACTGCGTAAACCAGTAGCAGAGCCTGCTCGGGAGCTGGCTCACCACGCCCAGCGGCGTGGTTTCCGGGTCGCAGCCCCAGAACAGCAGCATATCGCTGTTTTTTGCGATATCCGGGTACAGATTGGCGGTCGGCGTCATCTCCCCGACGGGCTCGCAGCCCCAGACGTGCTTAGCACCCCAATACCAGCCCTCCCAACTGTCCATGTTGCGCATTTGCAGCGTATAACCGCCCATGAGCGACAGCAGCCTGTTCGGACAGCCGTGGCTCGGCGAGACGTTTTTGCCCTCGCCGTGCATATCCGCCTGACACAGCACGGCCTCCGGCCCGTAAGTCTCCTTCATGCGCCGGAGCTCGTCCGCGCAGAGCTGCGCCGCCTCGTCCCACGATATGCGCACATAGCCGCTGAGCCCCCTGTTTTGCGTATTGCGCTCGCCCTTAGGGTCCCAATCGACGCGGCGCAGCGGCCAGCGGACGCGGTTCGGCGAGTAGACGCGCGCCTTGTAGCCCAATCCGAACGGCGTTATCGTCACGCGGCCGGGCGGCGTGAACACGCTGCCGCGCGCCTCGAGCTTCCAGGGATTGCAGTTTTTATCCGTATATTCCGCGTCATATATATACGGCCTTATGCGGGTGATCCGTCCGTCCGTGGATTCCACGAGACACGGCCCCCCGCTCTCCGGCCCCATCAGGCTGAAGCTGATAACGCTCCGATGGTCCGGTAAAAATTTGTTCGCCATAATTGTCGGCTTCGCCTCCGTTATCCGCATTTTGACGGGTCTTCACTATACGCTTAGTATACACGGGAAGACGGCGCGAAACAAGCGGTTATATGTCGCTTACTCAACAAAAGAAAACACAGCACCGATACAACAAAATTTTGTAATCCGCTTACAATGTCACTGCATCAAGTCCACGAGAAGACCGCGGATGTCGCCGATTTTGTCAAGGATGTCGAGCTCACTCTTTTGCCCATCCAGCACATCCTTGGCTAGCTCGTCAAGCGCGGCGTCCACCTTGTTGACAGTCGCGAAAAAGCGCTGCCCCCCGCGCGGCGCAAAGCTGCGCTCACGCGAGAACTCGTACCCGTTGCTTATGATCTCGTTCAGAAAATCGCGTATCAGCGATCTGTATTTCTCAAACTCCCTGATATCCGAGCGCTTTGCAAGTCTCGCGCCCTGCTCGTCAATGCCGGCCACCATGCCGTTAAGCTGCGTCATAAGCTGCTCGCGGCTCACGTCAGACAGCGTTTTTCGGAAAATAAGCGGACGCTCCGCCCCGTCCTGCGCCGTCTCTCCGACGCGCGGACTGAGTATCCCGCGCTCCGCCCTGTTAATATTCTGTATTTTCAAACGGAAAGCACCTCAAAAATCCCGTTTGAAAGCGCGGACGCCTGCAAACGGGAAAATTTACCTTAAGACACGCTCTACGTCATTTTATCAAGCAGTCCTGACATGCCGTACGCCCCTAAAGCGGCGTAGCCCAGCACGACCTTCCGGTTTTGCGACATTTTTGCCAATTGCGCGCCCAACTCAGCCAAGCTCGCGCGAGCCGCCTCCGCGTTTTCCGCGTTCTTTGCTGCCGCGCGCCCGGCAAGGTCGTCAATTTCGGCCGCCAGCATATCTATCTCGCCGTCTCGCTCCCCCGATTCGGCGTATATCGCCTTCAACCCGTCAGCCTCGGCACGCGCCCGGTCAAACCTTTCCCTCAGCGCCTCGCTCTCCGCAAAGGACGCTGCCAGCGCCTTACCGTCGTCCCCGGCGATGAACGCGGCTTGCTCGACCGTCAAATCCGCGAAGTCGCGCATGAGCTCCGTTTCCTCGCGCAGCAGCGCGACAAGACGCTCCCGCTGCTGTTCCGACAACCGTGTCACGCCTGCCCGAGCTCCGGTTCCATCGCGACGCCGCTCTTCTGCATTGTGCTGACCTCGATCCACGCGCCGCGCAGCTCGTCAACCACCTCCAGATAGTCGGACAGCTTGTCTGCGTCCTTTTTTATATTACTCTCCACGAGTCCCCTGAACAGAAAATCATATATTCTCATAAGTTCCTCGCTTATCTCAAAGCTGAGATCAAGACAGTTCATAAGCTCGGACACTATATTTTGCGCTTTCAGCAAATGGTTGTGCGCGCTCTCCATATCGCGCTTCTTGATGGCGCGCTCGCCCAAAATGATATTCTTCCGCAGTCCGTCATACAGCATTACTATCAACTCGACCGGACTGGCCGTGAGCACATTTTGCCGACGGTACGCCTCCTGCGGATTTTTTAGTGTGATTGATTGCATACAAAATTACCTTTCTGCTCCGTGTTTAACGCCGTATCGCCTCACCACCCGCTCAGGAAATTCATTTCCCGGGACGGACAGATTATTGATTTGTACTGAGAACACTGGACAGCCACTCGCTCTGTGAGGTCAGCGATGAGAGCGCCGTCTCCATCGCGGCAAATTTCTTGTAATATTGCTCCTCTTTGGCGAGCATCTTCGTCTCAAGCTGACTTATCCTATCGTTTATCGAGGTGAGTGAATTGCTGAGATTAGTGAGCGAGACGCTCTGGTAGCTGCCCGTGTAGCGGTCTATAATACTGCCTATCCGCTCGGCAAGACCGCTCTCGCGGTACTTCACCGAGGCGTCCGTCGACTCCGAGACGTGCGTAAATACGTTCATCACGCGATCCGGGTCGGCCTCCAGCGCGGCGCGCAGCGTATCCTCATCCAGTGATATCTGCCCTTTTGTACCCAGAGAGTACGCGCCCGTCGTGAGCCCGATGTCCGACGGAGACAGACCCGCGTCGGCCACTCTGTCAAAGAGCGCCGTGCGGAGCGATCTGAGCATCGTCTGAATACCGGAATCGTTGCGCAGCAGACCTTTTTTCGCTATTGCCTCCCATTCCTCAATCTGCTCGTCACTCAGCCCCAGCTCGCTTTTTTCTGCGTCCGTGAGCGGCGTATACTCTGCCTCCGAGGTGGTTTTTTTCTCAATAAGCTTGTCGTCGAGTCCTTTTACCAGCTTGTTGTAGCCTTCCACAAACGCCTTGATCTTATCGACCGCCGGCTGTACGTCGCGCGACACCACGGCGTTTATCGCGCTGTCCGTGGTGTTGTTGAGCTTGTAGGTTATACCGTCTATCGCAAAGCTGTTGCTCGCGCGCGAGACGTCGATATTGTTGATCTTCAGCTTTGCGTCCTGCCCGTTTTTCAATTCGCTGCCGTCGCCCGTTATTCCAAACGCGCCGCCCGCCGCGAAAGCGTTGCCCGTCAGGTTTTTGATCGTCAGGGAGCTGTCCACTCCCGTAGTCTTCGATTCTATCGTGAACACATCCGTCAGGCGGCTGTACGACATCGTGACCTTGGCGTTTGCGTTGGAGTTCACCGTCGACAGCACCTTTGCCAGCGTGTCGGTGTCGTTGAACGTGAACGTCTCGCCGTTTATCTCAAATGATATCTGGTTGTTATCAAACGTCAGCGCCGTCTGGAATTTGAGGTCCTTCAACTGAGTGCTGTTCGTCGCGGAAAGTCCCTCGTCGTTATTGGACACCTTACCGGAGCTCACGGACGACGCGCCCTTAGCCAACTGCGTGATCTCGTTTACCGTAATGCTTCCGGTACTGGCGTCCAGTCCCGCCGACAGCGTCACAGCCGACGCGTTCGCGCCGGTCACGTCAATCTTATATGTGTTGTATGTATCCGCCTTCGCTATGCTGTTGGCGCTTAGCACGCTCAGGAAGCTCTGCTTGAAGCTCGTGAGGTCGCTTTTTACGCCCTCCAGCGCCTCCTGCTTCCACTGGAGCTTCGTCCTCTCGTGCAATTGCCTGTCAAGCTTCAACTGCTCAATTTTCATGAGGTTTTTTATTATGGAATCGGTGTCCATTCCGGAGGACAATCCCGTCAACCTCAGGGTGCTCGCGTTTACCGCCATTATAATTACCGTCCTTTCCCGAGTCACACACATTCCCGCGCTCACGGATATGCCCGCCCGCGCGCACAAATGCCTCTCCCTACTATTATCGTATTTTTTCGGAAAAATTTAATACCAAAAAAAGAAATTGTTACTCGTGTACAAAATAACGCACGTTTTTCAACCCCTCGCGGCTGTAGACGTCGGTCGTATACGCGTAATTGTACACCCGCGAACCGGCCTGCGCGATGCTCACGCCGCGCGCGGGGTCATACCCGCCCGACGACGACGGGCACACTATCTGGGTGTGACCGGCGTCTTTTGACGTTGTGACCGCGGGACGCCCCTCGTTCGCGTACCGCTGCGCTGTTTCGGCGTCGACTTCGCGCCAGCCGTACTGCGCTCCGAAGGTCTCCAGCCACGTCTCCATCGCGATGGCGCCCTGCTCCAGCGCGCCGGAGACGTCGGGGTACGCAAGCGGCGCACCCGTCTCGGGGTCGGCGTAGTGCGGGATCTCGCTGCCCAGCGCGCTCGTCACATCCCAGACAAAAATGTTGCAGTATGTATCGGAGCCGTTGCGCCGCGGCCTATACCGCTCCGACGTCTCGACGCCAAACTGGTCGATGACCGCCCGCAGAGCCTCCGGGCTTCTGTCGGCCTCGCCGTTTACTATAGCGGGCGTCGTGGGTATCCATTCCGAAACAGGCAGCACCGCGCCGGTACCTCCTGAGACGCCCGGTAACCCGGCGCTCAACACGCCGCCGTAAGACGCCGTCCCCGCGGAGCTCGACGGCGCCGCGTCCGCGCCCGCCAGAGCCTCAAGCATTATCGGCATGTACCGCCCGAACTCTCCGCTGCCGCCGTCCGTCATTGTATACAGCATAAACATAGCGATCTGCGACTTCGTCAACTCCCCGGAAGCGGCGGCGGAGAGCATCATCTGCTCAATACCCGCTCCGTACATATCCGTATACCCGGCGCCGGACGGCAGTTGGCTCGACAGGATGGCCGCGTCGCGACTGACGGAGTCCGCCAACACGGACGCGAAGTCCACGGCTGGACGCTCCGTACCGGCGGCGGCGACCGCCGCGCTTGCCGTTTCTACGCTCGTCTGATTTACAGGCGTGATTCCGCTCATGCGCGCCCTCCCCGAAATACAGTCTCTCAACCTGAATAAATTTGCCTCTGCGTCCATTCTATCCCCGCACCGATGTTTTGTCAAGCCGGCCGAATTCTTTGACAGGATTTTTATTTTGGTTAAAAATTTGTAGTTGTTTCTCCGTGTTTCTCGCAAGCATGGCAAATGCTTCTTGCTTGTCATGCCTGCCGGCTTCGTCCGCACGGATGCGACAAACTCCGCCGAAGGCTTGACCAGCAGGACAAGTGTGCGGAAAAGCGGGATTGGAAATGGCGGGAAATACGTGGATATGGGCAATAAATGAAGTATTTACCGCAATTATTATGCAATGTGCACAAAAATGTGAACAAATATTTATGAAAATTGCATATTGCAGACGCCGTATGTATCTGTTATACTACGCGGCGGCAAGGTTATATAGGTTCCCGCGCGGCGGAATACGGCGAGCAGCCCGCCGGCCCCTTCCGGCGAAGCGCACGCGTAACAGTCTCCGCGCGGTCAGAATCTGCGACCCTGCAAATTTTATGGAAAGAGTGTGGAAAAATGAAGAAAGCAACAGCCCTTATCCTCGCGCTCCTGATGGCGTTTGCCCTCGCCGCGTGCGGCGGCGGCGGCACGGACACGCCGAGCAGCTCGGCGCCGCCGTCACAGTCCGGCGACGCGTCGCCGGATCAGTCCGCGGATTCGCCTCCGCCGGCCGGCGGAGGCGAGGAACCATCGGCGCCCCCGGCCTCCGGCTCGAAGCCGTACCCGAACGCGAACGCCGACGGGAGCATCAATCTCGACACCATAGCGCACTTTGACAACGATTATGACTACACGCAAAACCCCAAATACAAGGTGGCGTATCTGGCGCAGGACGGCGGTCCTCTGTACCAGCAGTCGGCGGCGGCGTATGAACACTGGGCGCCGATATTCAACTGCGAGTGGGCGGGTTTCCTGTCATCCAACGGCGACCCGGACATGTTCCTGACAAATCTGCAGAACATGATTGATCAGGGAGTCACGGGCTTCATCGTGGATCCTGACGCCACTATTTTTCCGACGGTCGTCCAGATGATAGAGCGCAGTCCGGGCGTTGTGTGGATGAGCCAGATGGCGCCCCCGCGCGACGGCGCTACGGGCGACGATCTGCCGATTGGCGGCAATCTGATTAACCCCTATGTCGGCTTTGACAACTTCGACGCCGGCGCACAGCAGGTGTACAGACTCATCGAATGGAAAGAGGCCAATCTCCCCGACGTGCCGTGGGATCAGATCGGCTGCCTGACGATGGAATTTTCCACTTCTCCGCCGCTCCATGAGCGCGTTATAGGCGCCGAGAGAGTCTGGAGAGAAGAAACAGGCACAGGCGACAACAACTTCTTCATCGCCGACTGCGTATCGGGCGGTATCAACCTCCAAGCCGGTATTGACGCGGCAGGCCCCGTCATTTCAACCCACAGTGAATTCAAAAACTGGCTGGTCGTCGGACTCATAGACGACTGGGCGTTGGCGGCGGCGTCGGTGCTCGACTCGCAGGGACTCACAGACGGTTCGTGCGTCGTGACGTTCGGCGGTTCCGGTCTCCAGATGCAGTGGGACGCCGGACAGCAGGATTCTTTCCGCTACGCGCTGTTCACCGCGCAAAATCTCTACGCCGAGCCGATCCTCGGCGCCGTGTATGCCTATCTCAACGGTTGGGCTACACCGGACAGCATCTGGCCGAGTTGGGTGAAGTGGGACGACCACGGCGCGGACGGTCATACATACTCGCAGTTGCGCTTGCCCACGGTGTGGCTCGACTACGACAACTACAAGTACTATCTGGAGTGGACGGACATGTACGCCCACGCGGAGGCGTATCCGTACAGCCAGGATGGAATATCGCTTGACGCATACAGCCCGTTTGTAGAAGAAGTGCCGGCTGACTTCGCGGCACCGTAAAGATACAAGCACGTCTTAGCGTATGGGCGGCGTGACGACGCCGCCCATACGCCCATTTTTTGCGATTACAATTATTTTAGGTGGGTGAACGAATGGAAAGGTCTTTGGAATTTCGGGGTATTGGGAAACTATACCCCGGCGTCCGCGCCCTTGAAGATATCAGTTTTAAGGCGGAAGGCGGCAAGGTACTTGCGTTGCTTGGGGAAAACGGCGCGGGTAAATCGACGCTTCTGAAGATAATGAGCGGCGACCAGCGCGCCGACGAGGGCGTCGTCCTGCTAAACGGTGAGGAGGTCCATTTCTCCGACCCGCGCGACGCCATAGCCGCGGGTGTCAGCGTTATCTATCAGGAACGCCAGCTGATTCCGTCTATGTCGGTAATGGAAAACATGTTCCCCGGCGCGCTTCCAAAGACAAAAGCCGGTCTTTTTGACAGGGCTCGTTTGCGCAGGGACGCGTCGGAGATAATAGAAAAATTCGGGCTGCCCATAGATCCGACAGAGCAGGTGGGGCGCCTCAACGTCGCTTATCAGCAGATGGTGGAAATCATGAAGGCGTACCGGCGTGATTCGCAGGTGATAGCCTTCGACGAACCCACCGCACCTCTGACAGACGCAGAGATAAATATTCTCTTTGAAATCATCCGTCAGTTAAAGGCCGAGGGCAAGGTGGTAATCTACGTGTCACACCGGCTCGCCGAAATATTCCAGATCGCCGACGAGATTGTGGTACTCAAGGACGGGTGTCTTGTGAAAACGCTGACTACCGCACAGACAGGCGAGTCCGAACTCATACACGCAATGGTCGGGCGCGATATTGGCGACACGTATTCACAGCTATCGCGAAACGAGAGCTTCGGCGACGTAGTGCTTGAAGTAAAAAACCTCAAAACGCAGTACGTGCGTGACGCCAGCTTCAAAATCAGGCGCGGAGAGGTACTCGGTTTCGCCGGACTTGTAGGCGCGGGGCGCACGGAGGTGGCGCGCGCGCTGTTCGGTGCCGACCCTGTTACAGGGGGCGAAATTATCCTTGACGGCGAGAGCGTAACATTTAAGACGCCGCGCGAGGCGATAGATCACGGCGTCGCCCTATGTCCCGAGGACCGTAAGGAGCAGGGTCTTACGCTCCAGTCCTCGATAAAAAACAATATAGCTATGCCGGTTGTGGACAAGCTGGGCACGAGCCTCTTTGTGGACAGAACTCAAATGACAGGGCTGGCGGACACGGCGGTATCCAGATACTCGATAAAAACGCCGTCCATCGACAAGATAGTGATGGAGCTGTCCGGCGGCAACCAGCAGAAGGTTATCCTCGGGCGCTGGACAAACGAAAAGATGACGACAAAGCTGCTTATCCTCGACGAACCGACAAAGGGTATAGACGTCGGCACAAAGGCTGAAATATATCAAATGGTGTGCGACTTCGCCAAGCAGGGACTGGCCGTTATTTTTATCTCCAGCGAGCTGACAGAGGTCATAAATCTGGCGGACAATATCGTAGTCATGCACAACGGCCACGTGACGGGTATTGTGCCGCGGCAGGAAGCCACCGAGGAAAGCGTCCTCGCGTTGGCGATGATGGAATAATGGAGGAGTAAACCATGGAGAAAACCATGCAAAAAGAAAGCTTCTACAAGGCATATATCAAACCGCTCCTCCGGCACAAGGTTTTTTCACTGTTTATGCTGCTGGTGGCTCTCGTCATACTGTTCAGCTTGTGGTCGTCCGCGAAAGGGGCGCAGTTCTTCAAGGCGTCTACGCTGAGGAATATCTTCAACTCTCTCGTGCTGTCCTCGTTTCTCACTATGGGCGCGGGCTGCTTGCTCATATCGGGAAACATCGATCTCTCGCAGGCGTCCATAGGCGCGTTTGGCAGCATGGTGCTCGCGGCGGCCATAAACGGCTGGGGCTTGCCGTGGTTCGTGGGCGTTATCTTGTCCCTGCTGCTGTGCGCCCTTTTCGGCGCGTTAAACGCGACGCTCGTGAGTAAATTTCGGTTCCCGGCCTTTATCGCGACTCTCGCGATGGCGTCAATGGCGCGCGGGTTGATGTATCTGTTCAGCTCTATCGGAAAAGGCGGTCAGGCCTCCAATATCGCGTTTCAGAACGACGCCATGAACTATCTCGGCACGGGCATGATAGGCGAGGTGCCTATCGGCATTATCGTTATGCTGATCTTCTTTCTTGTATACGGCATATTACTGGCCAAATCAAAGTTCGGCTTAAAAGTGGCGCTCATGGGCGGCAATCCCGTGTCCGCCAATCTCGCCGGAATCAATTCGAAGACCATAACGTATATACTTTTCATAAACAGCTCCGTGCTGGGCGGAATTGCCGGTGTATTTAACGCCGCGCGTCTTCAGCAGGGTTCGCTGATGGCGCTGCAGACCAATCAGTTCACGGGTATAACGGCGGCAATCCTCGGCGGGATCTCGTTTGGAGGCGGCTCGGGCGGTATGGGAGGCGCTTTTGTCGGACTGCTCATCCTCAACACGTTCCAGATAGGAATGGGCGTCGTCAGCGTTAACCCGTATTGGATAAACGTGTTTACGGGAATTTTGTTGCTTGTCGCGCTCTCGGTTGATTTCCTCACGCAGATGCGCTCGAACAGAGCGCGTGGCGTATAGCCGCAAGGGAGGGGTAAAAGGTTATGCAAAAAGTATCAATTACAAGGCGGATTATGCGCGACAAGGCTACGCCGCTCCTTATCATCTTCATCGTTCTGACCGTCATAACAATGACTATAAGCAGCGGGGTACTGGACGGGAAACCGTTTTCCGCACTATTTACGGATGGCTTTATGGCAAGCGGGAATCTGCTCAATATCTTCTACAACCTGGTCATACAATGTATAATGATGTGCGGAATCGCGTGTATTCTGATTGGCGGAAATATCGACCTCTCCGTTGCGGGGCAGGCGACGCTGAACGCGATGATATTTGCTTGGCTCTGCCAGAACACGGCGCTCCCCTGGCCGGTGGTTCTTCTGATTTGTTTGGCGCTCGCAACCTGCTGCGGACTGGCTAACACCTTGCTCGTGAATCTGCTGAAATTCCCGCCGTTTATCGCCACTATCGGCATGGCGTCAATCTACAGCGGGCTATGCAACGTCATAACCGCGGGTAACAATATCCAGATAGCCCGCGCGAGCTTTATCAGTATGGCGAAGGTAACCCTCTGGGACAGATTCCCCGCGACTTTTCTGTTCGCGATAGCCCTTGTGATAATCTATCAGTTCGTATTGTCGAGGACGACGTTCGGGCGGAGTATATACATGTCCGGAGGCAATGCGAACGCGGCGCGTCTGTCCGGTCTGAAGCCGAACAGAATCCGAATGATTCTGTTCATAAACAACAGCATACTCGCCGCGATAGGCGGTCTGTTGTGGTCGGCGAATATCAAGCTCGCCAGCCCCACCGCCATCATCTCCGCCACGCCGGACATGAAAGTCATATCGGCGTCAATACTCGGCGGCGTGTCGTTTATGGGCGGCGCCGGACACCTCGGAGGCGCGCTCGTCGCGCTATTGCTGCTCAACGTGTTTGATAACATGCTGACGGTGCTTGACGTGCAGTCGTATTGGAACATCTTCGCGCAGGGCTTCCTGCTCGTCGTCGCGCTAATCATCGACTATATCAGCGCGGAGCGCCGACGCAAGGCGCTTCTGGTGCGGTAGGCGTCGCGCATTTGTCTCTCCATAAAGAACCCCCCGCCGCGGCGGGGGGTTCTTCGCGGTTTCATCAAGACTACCGCTTCATATATCCCGCGAGAGCTCCCGCCGCAGTCTGGATATGATGCGCTTTTCTATTCGGCTGATGTACGACTGCGATATGCCCATGATGTCGGCGACCTCCTTCTGTGTCAGCTCCTCGCCGTCCCCGAGACCGAACCGCATCGTTATTATCTCCTGCTCGCGCTTCGTCAGCTTTTCAAGCGCACCGGCAAGGAGCTTTTTGTCGGCGTCGTCCTCGAGCGGCTGCATTATCACGTCGGCGTCCGTCCCCAGCACATCTGAGAGCAGCAGCTCGTTCCCGTCCCAGTCCATGCTCAGAGGCTCGTCGATCGACACCTCGGAGCGGCGGTTTGACGCCTTGCGCAGAAACATGAGTATCTCGTTTTCGATACAGCGCGACGCGTACGTCGCCAGCTTGATATTTTTATCCGCGTCATATGTGTTGACGGCCTTGATCAGTCCTATCGTGCCGATTGATATGAGGTCCTCGATGTTTATCCCCGTATTCTCGAAACGCTTTGAGATATACACGACAAGCCGGAGATTGCGCTCGATGAGCGTCTGCTTCGCCTCGAAAGAGCCCTCCGACAGCATCGCGATGTATATGGCTTCCTCCTCACGGCCGAGCGGCGGCGGCAGTGTGTCGCTCCCGCCGATGTACATTACGCCCGGGGAGGACACTCCCAGTCTCTCGAGCGCGCGCCTCACTCCGCCGAAAACGATGGCCGCAGCTGTCCTTAGCATCATATATGACGCCTCCTGTAAAGCGAATTACGGCGCCACAAGCGCCGAGTACGTCCCGTTGTCCGATACGCCGTTCGGAGAGAGCGCTATGAGCGCGTCTCCGGCCCTGACGCCGTCTATTAGCACCTCGTCGGGGCGAAAGGCCGGCAGCATACCGCCCCGCACACCGACGGAGCTGTATGGCACGAGCCTGAAGCGGGCGCCGCCCTCAATTTTGCCCAGCTCCTCCATAACCGCAACCGCGCCCCTGTCGCGCACGCGCGCGAGTGCGCGCGCCGTGGCGTGTGGGAAAAGCGGCGCCGCCTCGCCCGCGCCGAGCACTATCACCCGGCAGCCTGTTATCGGGTCGCGCAGCGTGTTCCCGGTATCGATGAGGGCGCGCGCGCGAAGCTCGCGCCCCGCGAGCCTTACGGTCAGAGACGCGTAGCTCTCCCCGCCGGCGCGCGCCGCGCCGCGGAACACGAGCGAGAGCACGGCGTAGCACGCGGTAAATGTGATAAGCAGCAGCTTGAAGTCAAAATTGACGTACAGACCGTCGCCTCCCGTGAGCAGCGAGAGCGCGAGGACGACGCCCGCAAACGCGGCGGCGACGGCAAAGAATACGACCGTCAACCGTATACCGCGCGTCTGTCCGGCAAAAGCCGCCGCGGAGACTCCGGCGCCCGCCGCCATTACGGCGGGCGCGGCGGTCAGCGGCCCGTCGGGATAGATAGCCGCAGCGAGGGCGTACAGGCCCCCGAGAGCCGCCGCAGCCGCCAAGCGCGCGCGCCGCGCCCCGCAGCCGCAGATTTTCGCCGTTATCAGCAAAAGTATGTAATCTATTATGAAGTTCAGTAAAAATACCGCATCGGCGTAAACGACTCTCATAACGGTTCGCCTCCCCTGTATCAGCGAAGCCCATTATAGCCGCGCCGGCGGGCAAAAGATGTCGCTATCCGTCAGCAATAAAAAATCCGCGCCTGCCGGCGCGGGTCATCGTGCGACAGCACGTAAGCGAAGCCGTGACAAACGAATTCATTCGAGGCGAGCGGAAAGACGCGGCGCAGCCGCGAGCCGCGCCCGCAGGCGCGTTCCCCGTGCGTCAGCACGTAAGCGAAGCCGCGATTCATTCGCGGCGAGCGGAAAGACGCGGACGCACCACCCCGGTCAGCCCGGTTCTGAATAACCAAAGCTTTACCGACCGGGGTGCGCGCTCTGATTAGAGAGCAATTATCTTTCCTACACGGATAATCTCATGCGTCCGGCCGCGCGGGACGCGCCATACGCGAGGCGCCGTTCCCCCTCCGGCATCACGCGCCGCGCGCGGATAATTCACAACCCGCGCGCTATGGATTGCCGTCCAACGCGCATTTATTTTATCATCGTCGTCTCTGTTTGTCAAATTTTTCACAAGAGTACGCCGGTATTCAAGTGCTCATTATACCGTTATTTTTTCGCCGCTAACCGTTGAAACGCGGCAAAAAGTCAACAGAAGCAAGAGGCGTCGCTCACCGAGTAAGTTGTGGTGCGCTACCTATATTGCACACCACAACCCGTTGCAAAACCTACAGTTTATTCAACACTGTGCATTGACAATTCTGAATTTATATGAGAGAATGCCTCATAGGGAAGAAATTTCTGCTTCCGGCATGGGTTTTGTCGGATTTTGGCATAGGCTATACGGCGCTTCACAATAGCGCGGAAAAGCGGCAAAAAGTGCCGGTTAAAAAACTGTAGGTTTTTCAACAGTTTGAGGCGACGCTGAAAGGGAGACTGCAATGGTGAGGTTTATACAGGCGCATAAGCAAAAAATACTATCTTTTGTTGTTATCCTGTCGCTGGTCGCGGCGGCGACGCATTTCACAGTGCTTCCGCCGCCTCTCACGGTGGAAGCTGCGCTGAACGACCCTGTGAATCTTGGGTTTTATCGGGGCAGCGATACAGCTAGCATAGCCGGCATTAGCACCAGTTATACCGGCTCGACCAATCGCTATTGGACGACATCCAACGCCGGATACAATTACTCTCTGCCGACAGTATCGGACTTAAAGGCATGGGGGTTTACACTTCAAAGCGGCTATGAGTTCTATCTTTGGTCTACTCAAAATAATCAAGGGTATTGCTCGAAAGGCAACTATTTCAAAAAATGCTCGTGTGTTGGTTCATATTCACCCACCAGTCCCTCCTGCAAATGCAAGTCGGGTTCTGTCTGTGCAGACGGTTGTGTTACAGCCTCGCGCGCGGCGGTGTATATACCAACTAGCAATACAGCAAAGGATCAGTGGGGGTTTGTAGTTTACGCAAGAGCGCTGGCCACACCAACACCGACACCAACACCGACACCGACACCGACACCGACACCGACGCCAACACCAACGCCAACGCCATCACCGACACCGACACCGACGTCAACGCCGACGCCGACGCCAACACCAACGCCAACGCCATCACCGACACCGACACCGACACCGACGTCAACGCCGACGCCGACGCCAACACCAACGCCAACGCCATCACCGACGCCGA
>JAISXU010000006.1 GCA_031270395.1 Oscillospiraceae bacterium | reverse complement strand
TTCTCTAAAGTCTTTAACACGGCATTATGTTCAATGGCAGTTGATATAATATGGGCGCCTTTATCGCGTTTTAATTCGCAAACACTATGTATGGCCCAATTGTCGCTTTCAGTGCCGCCGGAGGTAAAGAAAATTTCATTATTATATGCGCCAATTGCCGACGCGATCGTGCGGCGTGAATTTTCCAGCGCCTTTTGCGCCTCTTGTCCGCGACTGTGGATTGACGATGGATTACCATAATTCTCGCGAAAATAAGGCAGCATTGCCGATAACGCTTTTTCAGAGACGGCTGTAGTTGCGGAATTATCAACATAAATTATTTTTCCCATTTTTGTTTTTCCATTCTAAAGCTAAAACTTATGCCCATTCCCGTCCATGATTCGAGTGTCAAAAGTCTCGCCCACCGCTGACCGGCGATTTATTCCGCCAGATATCACAAAAAGCCTCGCGAATACACAAAGTATTCGCTGCGTTTTTTGTTTCATCTGACGAAAAAATCGACACAGTCATCGCCAGACTCACTTTCGACACTCGAATCATCCGTCCTTACCCGCACCTATTTCAAAGTGATATTTTGCAATGCCAAGATCGACCTTTGTATAAAAGCCGGAACCCGCAATTGCTTTTACGGAATTCCCATTCAATTCAAAACGAAATTTTTGTTGGTTGATTGCCGTTGGCGCAAGCTGTACGGCCTCCATACCGCACCTGAACCAGTCCGGCATGTCGCCATTAACCGAACACAATTCTTCAATTGGTTTAGTCTTATGGGAAACCCCGTTTGTTTCTCCGTAGCCAATGGCAATAACCATCAACAATTTTTCTCCGGAGTTTATTTTCGCAATGCTTTTGCTTTTACTGTACGTCAATAATATTGTTTTTTTATTATTTTGTCAATTATTTTCCCAAAAGGCGGCTAAAGGGGCGGGGCCCCCGCCCCTTTACTACCCCCTCAATACGATAAACTTGAGCCGCAAGTATATCGAGTGTGTCGAAGAAGCGAAACAAACCCAGCCAAACGGACTTCAAGCCCGACACACCGTCACTCGACGCACGCTTATAACTTCCAAGTTCGGCGATATAACCTACCGCGTCCCTTTTATCGCATTTTTGTGTCTCAAGTTTATGCCCAAAGGCAACGGCATTACGGCGCTTACGCTGATGCCAAGTCGCGCTTCTGTGCGTTTATTATTGTTCTGTGAGAAAGATACGCAATACACTTTCAAACAATTTTGCCCGGTTTTGCCGTATTATGCAAAAAAGTTATGGGCATATGTGCCAAATACATTCAACAATACTAGGTAAATATTGTGCAATCTCCCGTATTTTATTTTTTTAACAAAAATGATAAAAAAAGACTTGACAATAACACTGCATTATAGTTTATAGTCATAATTAGCGATGCTCCGGAGCGCACCGCGTTATAGTATTTCAGAACCGCGATAAATATATCATAATATTGGAGGTCACTATGAATACATATGGAAAAAAAAGCCGCGAATTCAAATTCGAGGTCATGCGGCTGCACTTCGAGAATAATCTCAGCATAAACGAGCTCGCCAAACGGTTTGATTTGCCGAGGCAGACTATCTACGGGTGGCGCAGTCAATACAGGCGGCACGGCGCGAACGCGTTTGTCGGCTGCGGGCACGGTCGGGCCACTGAAGAAGAGCTGTTCAGACTGCGCAGCGAGAATGAGCGCCTGAAGCGGGAGAACAAGATGATGCGGAATAAGCTTAAACATAGCTGTGATAGCTCAGGGTGAGATTTGCTCCGGGAACCCGGCGAGAACGCCCGGTTCCCGGAACGCGTACAAGCTCCGCGCCGCTGCGGAGGCTCCGCCGCGGCGCGGGGGCCGGATGCTGTAAATTCGCGTTTTTATCTTGACTTGGCGTCCTCCGCCCAAGCGATAAATGTCCTGTGCGCGACGCCGAGCTGGCGGCTCGCGGCTCGCGCGGACATCTCGCCGCGGCGCCATTGCTCATATACCTTGCTAAACTCCTTAGGGCGCTGTTTTTTCGGTCTGCCGAAGCGGACGCCGTTGGCCTTTGCCACCGCAATGCCCTCCGCTTGGCGCTTGCGGATAAAATCACGCTCAGTCTGCGCGACGTAGCTCAATATCTGCAATACGAGATCGGCGATGAGCAGACCTGTGAGATCCCGGTCCTTTTGACGCGTGTCGAGAAGCGGCATATCGAGAACGACGATCGCCACGTGGCGCTCCTTCGTTATTATGCGCCACTGCTCAAGTATTTCCGTATAGTTTCTGCCAAGCCTGTCGATACTCTTTATAAAGAGAGTGTCGCCGGGCTTTATCCGCTTAATCATCCTGATGTACGCCGGACGGTCAAAATCCTTGCCGGATTGCTTGTCCTTAAAGATGTTCTTTGGCGGAACTCCACATTCCGCCAGCGCCACAAGCTGCCTGTCTTCCTTCTGATCTCGCGTCGAGACGCGCGCATAACCGAAGCTTCGCCCAATATACATGCTGTTGCCTCCCAAGAAATATTTAATATTTGACGGCTCGAGTGTCGATTCTATCGACTGACGGTGAGTAACACCGCTACGGTAACGCACTATAATTATACATTATAATGTAATATTCTGCATATGTAACCCACCATTTGTAACCAATTTTGTTACTTTTTAGAAATGTGATCCGACACCTCCCAATAAGACCGGAATTTGCTATTGTAACCCGGGGATAAATATGTTACAATCAGCGCATAACCTCGCGGGTATGGCGTATGCCGGAGAGATATTTCTCGGGGAGCGGTGTTTTGATACGAAGACGCGGATTGACCGCATTGCTGTTGACGTCTGTTCTGGCGGCGCTTCTGGCCGGTTGCTTCCGTATGTCCGCGGACGAACTGTACAGTCTGCCGCGAGCGTCAGAGGAGTATATACGTTTGCAGATACGGATCGACGCCGTGCTCAACGCAGGCGCGGAGTTTTCGCCGCCCACGGGGGGGCCTAACCGCCAGTCGGTGCAGGTGAAGGACCTCGACGGCGACGGGGTGGACGAGGCGCTCGCTTTTTTCTCAGTCGCGGGCAGCGAGAACCCCCTCAGGATCCATATCTTCCGCAAGACCGAGGACGACTATCAGAGCGCGGACGTCATTGAGGGCGGCGGAACCGCGATAGAGAGCGTGCGCTACGCCGACATGAACGGAGACGGCGTGACGGAGCTCATCGTCGGATGGCAGATGAGTACGGCTCTCCAGCATTTGACGATATACTCGCTGCGCGACTTGCAGCACGTCAGAATAGTTGGCGCCGACTATACCGGTATCTCCATCTGCGATCTGAACGCGGACGGCGGGGACGACGTGATAGCAGTGCGGCTGGCCGCGGCCGAGACGCCCGGGGAGGCGGAGTCGTTCACACTCATGAGTGACGGCGAGGTGGTGAGCAGCGTCGCCCGGTTGTCCGCAGGCGTGGAGTCGGTCGCGCGTATTCTTTCCGGGCGGCTGCGCGACGGTTCTCCGGCCGTATTTGTGGATGGGAAGGCCGGAGGGTCTACTATAACCGACGTGCTGACGTACTCCGGCGGGCTTGTAAATATCTCGGCGGACGCGGCGACCGGATACGCGGCGGGCACCGAACGCGCGCTCTCCATGTACTGCTCCGATATCGATAAGGACGGCTCGATAGAGGTCCCCGTCACGACGCCGCTGCTGGCACAGTCCGAGACGACATATTACGGGATAGACTGGTACGCGTACGGGCGCTCAGGCGGAAGAACGCTGGCGCTGTCCACCTATCACAATAATTCCGACGGCTGGTACATGATATTACCCAAATCGTGGCGCGGCAGATTCACGGTCAGGCGGGAGGATTTTGCGCCGGGCGAACGCGCTCTCGTTTTCTCGTATATATACGCGACGGACGACGGCAGGCCGCTTTTTGACGACTGCCTGAAAATATTTACGCTGTCCGGCGACAACAAGGAGGAGCGGTCGCGGCTGCCCGGAAGATTCGTCATATTGTCGGAGGGCAACGCGATTTACGCGGGCCAGATACTTCAGGGCGCGAGCGGGTACGGCCCTTACGATACGCCGGAGGGTGTATCGGAGAATTTCAGACAGATATATTCGGAGTGGCTTACGGGATCAATGTAAGAGTGTTGGGAACGGAGATACAAATTGGGGGTACGGAATGAAAAAAGTGCTGGTGCTTGAGGACGAGATTAGTATTCGCAGCTTTATAGTGATAAACCTGAAGCGCGCGGGGTACGACGCCATTGAGGCGGGAACGGGTGAGGAGGCCTTTGAGCAGCTCAGGCTGCACCCAAATATAAAGGTCGCCATACTTGACATTATGCTGCCTGATACGGACGGCTTTGAGGTCTGCCGGAAAATAAGGGCGTCCAACTCGCAGATAGGGATCATAATGCTCACCGCGCGCACGCAGGAGATGGACAAGGTCACCGGGCTTATGACGGGCGCGGACGACTATGTTACAAAGCCGTTCTCGTCG
The DNA here is from genome assembly GCA_031270395.1 of Oscillospiraceae bacterium. GTDB lineage: Bacteria > Bacillota > Clostridia > Oscillospirales > Oscillospiraceae > JAISBX01. The sequence goes on along the minus strand of JAISXU010000006.1, from coordinate 18,402 downwards.
GCGGAGCTCATGGCCCGCATCGACGCGCTGTACAGACGCACGGGCAGCGTTAAGCACGAGGATTTGGGCGAGATAGTTCAGGGGCCGTTTCGTCTGAACACGCGCAACAGGACGCTGGAAAAGAATGGCGCGCGCATAAAGCTCACACAGGTCGAGTACGCCATAATGAAGATGTTCATGGACAATCCGGGCAAGCCGCTCTCGCGCGAGGACATACTCAATACGGTGTGGGGTCGCGATTATTTCGGCGAACTTAAAATAGCCGATGTGAACATCAGGCGTCTGCGCATAAAGATCGAAGACGACCCCACCGCGCCGAGCTTTATAACAACGGTGTGGGGTTACGGGTACAAGTGGGGACTATAGGGAGTGTGGCGGGCTTGATTTCTGGCTTTGACAGGATATCGGGAGGGCTGCGGAACCGCTGGTTTCGCGGGAGTCTGCTGATCGTTTTGTCGGCGCTGCTCGTAGTCATCGGGACTTTCGCGTATTCCGTATACAGCTATTATTACTCCACGATCCGCGCGGGACTCGAATCAAAGGCAAAGACGGCGACCGACTTCTTCGCCAATTACGTCGCGAAATCGTATTCCGAGTTCTACGACAGCGCGTACAGATACACGGAGACCTTCAAGGACGGAGACAGGCTGGAACTGCAATTTGTGGACACCGAGGGCAGAGTTATGATATCTACCTCCGGCGTCACCTCCGGCACGAGCCCGTCCTCGCCCGACGTCACGGACTCGATAAGCAAGCGGCAGATATCCGTTTGGACGGGCAACCGGGCTATAACCGGGGAGCACGTCATGGCGGTGTCGGCGCCGATGATATATTCGGGCAATCAGGTCATAGGCGTTATGAGATACGTCACGAGTCTCGGGCGCGTGGACAGGCTCGTGCTCATCAACGTACTTGCCGTAATAGGGGTGGGAGCGGCGATAGTGCTCGTCGTCGTTTTTATCAACATGGCTTTTATCCGCTCGGTCATAGCGCCGATGGGCGATATAACAAAGGTGTCGAAAAGGATAGCGGAGGGCAGCTACGGTATACAGATAGAAAATTCGTACCGCGACGAGATCGGTGAGATGGTGGACTCCATTAACGAGATGTCTATGAAAATAGCCAAGACGGAGAAGCTGCAGACGGAGTTCATATCGTCGATATCGCACGAGTTGCGCACGCCGCTGACGGCAATAACGGGTTGGGGCGAGACGCTGGTCTATGACGATAATATAGACAACGAGGCGCGGCGCGGCATAGCCATTATCCTGAAAGAAGCGCGCAGACTGACAAAAATGGTCGAGGAGCTGCTGGAGTTTACGCGCATGGAGGACGGGCGCTTCACGCTGAATATAGAGATGATAGATATCGCGGCGGAGCTGGAGGACGCCATATTCACATACCGCGAGCTTCTGCATCAGGATGAGATCGAGTTTGACTACGAGCCGTATTCCGACGACGTTCCGCAAATACCGGGCGACCCGAGCAGACTTAAACAGGTTTTTTTGAATCTGTTTGACAACGCCGCGAAGTACGCGCGCGACGGCAAGCGCATTTCCGTATCGCTCGCGCCGGAGGGGGCTTTTGTAGTCGTCCGCATACGCGATTACGGGCCGGGAATACCTGAGGACGAGCTTGAGAACGTAAAGATGAAGTTCTATAAGGGGAGCAATTCAAAGGAGCGCGGGAGCGGCATAGGTCTTGCCGTCTGTGATGAGATAATACGTTATCACGGCGGAGCTCTGGAGCTGCGCAACGCAGAGGACGGCGGACTCGTGGTATCCGTCTTACTGCCGTTGACCGCGTGAGAGCGGCGCGAGACGCCCGGTAAAAGCCGGTCGGAACGTGTCGCCGGCGGACTGCTTTCAGGCGGAGAGAGCACTTGAAGAATATGGCAAAGCGGCGGCAAGGGGCGGTATTTTGGATTTTTTTGCAGGGATAATTACGAAGCACAGGCGCTTCGTGACGGTCGCGTTCATAATTTTGACGCTGGTGTGCGCGCTCGCGCAATTCGGGGTGGGCGTCAACTACGATCTGGCGGAATATCTGCCCGAAAATACCGGTTCGTCCAAGGCGCTGGGTATAATGGGAGACGAGTTCACGCAGCCGGCGCCCAACGCTCGCGTAATGATACGAAACGCGGGGATACCGGAGGCCCTCGAATACAAGAGGCGGCTCGCGGAGCTCGACGGCGTCTCCGGCGTACAGTGGCTCGACGATGTGCTGGACCTCGTGACGCCTGTGGAGGCGGCCGATCCCGAGCTCGTCAGTGAGTACTATAAGGACGGGAACGCGCTCATCTCCCTGACCGTGCGTGCGGGCGACGAAATTGAGACGACGAGTCGGATATACGAGGTAATAGGCGACAGCAACGCATTGTCCGGGGACGCCGTCGGACGCGGCGCGATGCAGCTCACGGCCGGCGCGGAGACGACTCAAGCGATGCTCATTGTGATACCGCTGATACTTATAATATTGCTGCTGACTACTTCGTCATGGCTTGAGCCGCTGCTTTTTTTCGCGGCAATCGGCGTGTCCGTCGTCATGAACATGGGCACAAACGTCTTCTTCGGCGAGACGTCGTTCATAACGCGGGCGATAAGCCCGATACTTCAGCTCGCGGTCTCGCTCGATTACGCTATCTTCCTGCTTCACGCGTTCGAGGACTGCCGGGGGCGGACGGACGACGCTGTTTCGGCCATGAAGATGGCGATGGGACGCGCGTTCTCGTCTGTGGCGGCGAGCGCCGCGACGACGCTGTTCGGGTTTATAGCGCTCGTATTCATGGATTTCCGTCTCGGGGCGGATCTCGGCCTGATCCTCGCTAAGGGCATCGTCCTCAGCTTCATATCCGTTATGACGTTTCTGCCCGCGCTGACGCTGTGCTGCTGCGGGCTGCTCGACAGGACGCGGCACCGCAAGCTGCTGCCGGACTTCAAGGCGGTCGGCAGAGTCATTCCCAAGATACGCGTTCCCGCCCTTGTCCTCGTGCTCGCGCTCGTCGTACCCGCGTTTCTCGCGCAGAGTCGGAACGAGTTCCTGTACGGGTTTGACAAGCTCAACGAGACGAGCCGCGTCGGATACGACACCGCGTCAACACAAGCCGTGTTTGGAGTTTATAACCCGATCGTGCTTCTTGCCCCGGAGGGCAATGTCGTAAGCGAGGCTCTTCTGTCGGAGCGGTGCGCGTCGATACCGCATGTGACCGGGGTGGTGTCGTACGCGTCCGCGGTGGGAGACGTGATACCGAGCGGATTTCTGGACCCCGCGGTCGCCGGGCAGTTCTATTCGGAGCGGTTTTCCCGAATCATAATATACACCGACACGGAATCCGAGGGCGACGCGGCGTTCAAGCTCGTGGAGGAGCTCGAGGCCGCCGCGCGCGGACTGTACGGCGAAGAATTTTACATACTCGGGTCGAGCGTCATACTCCACGACATGAAGGAAGTAGTCACGCGCGATAACAAGCTCGTCAATTTTCTGGCGATAGCGTCCATTTTGGCGGTGCTGACCGTGACGTTCCGCTCGGCGGTGCTGCCTGTAATACTGCTGCTTACGATTGAGTCGGCCATCTGGCTGAATCTGTCCGTGCCATATTTCACGGCGACGCCGCTCTGCTATATCGGGTATCTCGTTATAAGCACGGTGCAGCTCGGCGCGACAGTTGATTACGCGATTCTGCTGACGGATCACTACAGGGAGAACAGGCGCGCGCTGCCCAAGCCGGAGGCGATACGCGTCACGCTGGGCGAGGTCTTCACGTCGATACTCGTGTCCGGCCTCATACTGGCGCTCGCGGGCTTTGCTCTGGGGATGACGTCAACCAACCCGATCGTGTCGGATATGGGTATTCTGCTCGGACGCGGCACGATCTTTTCAATGGGTCTCGTCGTGTGCTTCCTCCCGGCGGCGCTTGTCGTTTTGGACAAGCCCATAGCGAGGACGACGCGCAGGGCGGGATTTCTGGAGAGGAAGTCTGAATAAATTCAGACTTGCAGTAAAAAAGCGTGGCGCTCCCGCTGCGCGAAACCGCGTAATTTTGTGGCTGCAGCTGTGCGAAAGGAATGTTCATATAAATGAGAAAAAAACCGGGCGCGCCGCCATTCGGCGCGCGGAAGATCGTCAGACGGGGCGCGGCGGCGCTGCTCGCGGCATTACTCGTACTGGCCGCGTCCTGCTCGCGGAGTGACGGGCCGTTGACCGGCGGAGGCGGGGGCGATAGCGCGCCCGGCGCCCCGCAGGATGCGGTTTGGAGCAAGGAGGAGGTCGTCTACGCGCTTCTGGCGGCGGACGGAGGTCTGCTCGGCGAATACGTGGTGAACATTCTGGACGTCGCGCGCGGCGGTCTTGTGACGGACTACGGCGACTACGATGATGTAAAGGACCTCACCGGCGGGAACATGATAGAAAACACTCCCGGCGAACACGTAACTCTGAGCGTCGGCGAGGGGCGCGCGTACTATCAGGGCGACGCGCATTTCGCGCCCCTGCCGTGGGGCTTCGATATAACCTACGAGCTGGACGGTTCGCGCGTATCGCCCGAATATCTGCCGGGCGTGTCGGGCCGCCTGCTTATCAATATCAAAACGGCGGCGCGTCCGATGGGCGACTACGACGCGTACCACAAGTATTTTACGGAGAACTATCTTTTGCAAATCACAGTGAAGCTCGGCTCGGCGAGCTGCTCCGGTATTCTCGCCCCGGGCGCCGTTCAGGCAAACGCCGGACGCGACAGGGTACTGAGCTATACCGTCATGCCGGGCGCGGACGCCGACCTTCGCATCGAGTGCGACGTCTCGGATTTTGAGATGGAGGGCATTGAGATTTCGGCGCTGCCGTTTTCTTCATCGTTTGAGACGCCGGAGCTCGGCGGCGTGACCGGCCGGTTTGACGAGCTCACGGACGGCGTGGCGGCGCTCGCCGCCGGCGCGCGGCAATTGGGAGAGGGCGCCCGCTCGCTCGCCGGCGGTATGCGGACGCTCGCGAAGGGCGCCGGAGAATTCGACGCCGGTCTGCGCGGCCTGAGCGCCTCGTCCGCGCGGCTCACGGAGGGTTCAGCGCAGATCGGTGAGGCGCTGAAGACGATCGACGACGCCCTCGCCTCTCAGGACATGCCGGACATAAGTCAACTGTCGCAGCTTCCCGCCGTGCTGCAGCGGCTTGCCGGCTCGCTGGCCGCCGCGAAGGACGGACTCGCGGAGCTGGAGGGGGCCTATGCGGAGGGTTACGCGGCGCTCGACGCCGCCATAGAGGGCATACCGGAGCGGCGCCTGTCGGATGAAGCCGTCGCGGCGCTGCGCGCCGCCGCGCCCGGACACGCGGATACCGTAGACGCTCTGGCGGCGTCATACGCCGCGTCGGAGGCGGTCAGAGCGGCGTATGGCGCCGCAAAGCCCGCGTTTGAGGCCGTGCGGCCCGCGATAACCGCCGCTGCGGAGAGCATGAACAGCGCGGCCGGCACTCTGCTCATTGTGGCTATGCAGGCGCAGGGCGTATCCGATATTGACATCGCCGGGCAGCTCGGACAGCTCACAGACGCGATCTCCGAAATCAGCGCCAATTACGGCGATTTCCACAGCGGACTTGCGGCGTATGCCGACGGCTTGGGCGAGCTCGCCCGCGCCGGCGGCGAGCTCGCCGGGGGTATTAGCGAGGCGGCGGACGGCGCGGACAAATTTGCCAATGACGGCTTTCCCGAATTTCAGGCGGGACTCGACGCGCTTAATGGAGAGGTCGGCAAGATACCCGGTGAAATAGACGAACAGATAGACGAAATAATGGACGGCTACGGCGCCTCCGGCGCAAAACCCGTCTCGTTTACGTCTCCTAAGAACGAAAACGTCACTTTGGTGCAGTTTGTCATACGCACGGAGAAGATCGCCATTCCGGCGTCTCCCGCGCCTGTCGAGCCGGAGCCGGAGGCTGAGAGCTTCATGACGCGGCTTCTCAACCTTTTCAGGTCGTAGCCGCGCCGCGCATCGAGAACTCGCAGCCGCAGTAGCGCTGTCTATAAATATTATTTTTTTTTGAGAGCTCGACCGACCGCAGATACCCGCCGCGTTTTTTGAAATCCGAGTGCAGAAATTCCACGCCGTATTTCCGCGAGGCGGCGGCGCCCGCTTCGTTTATCGCGCGGGCGTCCTTGTGCGGACTCACGGACAGCGTCGTCGTAAAGGCGTCGCAGCGGAGCTCCGACGCGCGCGCGGCGGTCGCCTCGAGGCGGAGCTCAAAGCACCTGCGGCAGCGCTCCCCGCCCTCCGGCTGCGTCTCGTATCCCCGCGCCGCTTCGTAAAACGCGCGCGGGTCGTACTCGCCTTGAGTTATCTTCACCTTACCGTCCAGACCGAGAAGCTCCGGCAGCTTGCGCTGCCATTCCGCCCGTTTTTCGTACTCCTCTATGGGGTATATATTGGGGTTATAGTAAAAAACCGTGATGTCGAACGCGTCGGACAGGCGCTCAATAACATAGCTGCTGCACGGGGCGCAGCAGCTATGCAGCAGTAGGCGCGGTTTACCCGAGATGTCCACAGCCTAGAAATACTTCTTAACGCCGCCGCTCGCGAGGGACGTATCGGCGCTGATCATCATGGTGAATTTGACGTTTTCGCGGCTGCTGAAGCTCTCGCACCAGTCGAGGAATTTCACCATGTCGTCGTCGACGTCGCGGTCTATTATTCTGAGCAGGCTGTCGATGAAGATATGGGTTATGTCGTAATTTGCCGCGTGCAGACCGCATATGAAGCCCCTCATGCAGTCGTATCCGTTGATACTGTAGTCGTCCGTCTCTATCAGCCTGACGGTGTGCGGGATGTCATACGTCAGCTTTGGACTCTTTTCCATGCAGACGACACTGCCGTCCTCGCTGTCCGCCGCCTTCTTCACAAGCTCTATGAGCTGCTTCGTCTTGCCCGTACCCTTCAGGCCCATGATAACCTTGACCATTTTGACGCACCTCTCCTCTGTCACAATATTTTGTCGCCTTATCTGCGGCGCGGAGCGCCGCCCTGCCCTCTAATTCTATCAGCTTCCGCGACAAGTATCAAGGGATAAGGGCGTGGAAATTTTCAAAAATTTTCAGACAGGGCGCCGCTGCGGTCGCAGGTCTTGGAAATGCCTAGCGCCCGCGGCGGCGTCAGTCTCTGCGGGCGCAATACGGAGCGGTTTTATCCCCCTATTAAATTATCTATGACGGGTGAGTCCGCGGGAAAGAATACGCTGACGTACGAGTACGGGTCCTCCGAATCGCCGATGGAGATAGTCATATCCCAGTAACCGTCGCGCCATTGCGGCCCGGGCTGCCCGGAGGCGCCGTCAAGCGCGCGGCGTATGGAGGCCGCGTCCGTAATCACGGGCCCGCTGTCCGAGCTGTGCCATACGGCGCCGTCGGCGCCGTTCTCGACGGTGACGCGCGTGAGCTGCGCGGAGACGATTTGCTCCCTCCATGCCGTCAGTCGTTCGTAGTATCCGCGCGAGACGAGCCACGTGATCGTGCGCTCGTAATGCGGCGGCACGGCGATTTCGGCGTAGTTGGAGCTTGGGTCGGACACCCACTCCCGCGCGGGCGCCCGCGACGCCCTCGCGTAAGCATTATCAGTATCAGTATCAGGTATATAATCAATGGAGACTACAAAATCGCACAGCGGGTTGGATGTGATATCCTCCCATGTCTCGCCGCGCATATCCTCCGCGAGCGCGTTCAACAATTCGGCGTATTCGTCCGAGGATATCGTTATGTCAAGAGCGAGCGAAGACGCGGAGTCGTTCGGGAAGTAGTCGTATCTCCCATAATTAGCTCTGGGGCTCAATACTACACTGATAGGCTGACCCAGCGCGGCGTTGGAGACGTCGTTTTGCAGCTTGAATTCCTCCGACTCGAAAAGCGCCCTCGCGTTCGCGTCGTCCGCCATATGCTCGGCGGGGATGAAATAGCGACGGGAGAGCTCGCCGAAAGTCATTTGATACCTCAGATAAACGCTGAGCCCGCCTCCTGTGCCGCGCGGCATGCCCCCCAGACCGCTGTGGTCGTACAAGTCGCGCAGCTCCGTTATGGAGCTGTGCAGTCCGGTAACGGCGCGAATGTTCTCCGGTTCGCTGAAAACGAGATATGATGGATTGCCATACGCATAGATTTGCCGGTTTGACAGCCACGGTAAAAAGTCACGGTTAAGCTCCGCGTACTCGACGCGCTCCGGCGCGGGCACGCGCTTCTCGTAACCCGTGAGGTCGAAGTTAAGGAAGCAGATCAGCAGCGCCGCGGCGCCGGCGAAAACGCCTCCCCTGAGCAGCGTCGTCCCGTTAAACACGCGCAGACTCTTTTTTGCGACCATGCGCGACGCAATCAAGCACAGCGCCGCGCCGAACAGGAGACCGAGGTTGAACGGGAATTTGCCCCAGCCCGCGCCGTCAAAAATCATACTCAGCACGGTCATCCCCGCGAACGTGACGGTGAACGTGAAGATCAGCTCAAAGAACGGAAAGACGATGGAGTCTCCCGCCCTCTCGAGATGGCGGCGGGCGTACAGTACGGCGCCGGTGGCGTATAGCGCCGGAACGGAGAGAATATATGCGGCGAGCCAAACGGCGGAGCTCAGGATGCCCTCGTCAGTAAAGTACAGCAGGGGAACGAGCCGGGTGGCAAGGACTCCCATGGCGGCGTCTCCGCTATAGCCGAACAGCAGTGACTGGCAGTATACGCCGACGAGCAGCACGAGCGCCGACGGCGCGAAGGAGAGAAAGCCGCACACGCCCAGATGCATCACGCCGCTGCCCGTGAGCATTGCCGCGACGTGGAAGAGCGCGGTATAAAACAGCGTCAGCAGAAGCGTCAGCGCAAAGGCGGGGAGCATACTATAACCTTCGACCGCGCCGGGGAGCGCCATCACCAGATAAGTGACGACGGCGGGCGCTATACTCATCGCGGCGGCGGAGACAAAGCTCGTACAGTAGAGCCGCCCGCGCGTGAGGGGAAGCGTGTGCATGGCGGAGACGGAGGACGGCGAGAACAGATAGCGGAGCGTGACGGCGGACGCTATGAGCGGAAAGATGGGTGTGAAAATGATAAAAGCGGGATGGCGCATGTCCGCGGCCATGATAAACCATTGCCGAGAGTTGCCGTCAATGAGCAGCGGGAATATCCCGGCGAAGAACCAGCAGACCATGCCGACGGCGGGTACTGCCCAGAAGCGTTTCAGATTTTCGCGCAGAAGCGCCCACGAGGGCCTAAAATATGATGTCGCCGAGCGCATTGCGTTCACCTCCAAGTTCGTATATAAATATTTCCTCGAGCGACAGCGGCAGAATATCGAATATCAGCGGAGAGCGCGAGCCTATGACGGCGCGTACCGTCTCCTCGGGACTGCGGATTATCAGAAGCTCCACCGCGCCGCGCTTTTCTCTGTGCAGGACGCCCAGACCGTCGTACCGCCCCTCCTCCGGCGTGCCCTCCGGGAATGCCGCCTGTACCTTGTGGATATCAGATTTCAGCTCGTCGAGCTCGCGTTCTATGAACATTTTGCCCTTGTCGAGTATGCCGATGCTGTCGCAAATGCCCTCCATCTCGCGCAGATTGTGCGACGACACGAGCACAGTCATCGAGCGCGCGGCCACGTCGTCCACGATGTACTTCCACACGAGCTTGCGCACGAGCGGGTCGAGACCGTCGATGGGCTCGTCGAGGATGAGGTAGTCCGGCATGACCGACATCGTGAGCAGAAACGCCGCCTGCTTTTGCATGCCCTTGGAGAAGCGCGTCACGCGGCCGCGCTCCGGCAGGCCGAAGCGCTCCTTCATCTCGGCGTACCGCCCGGAGTTCCAATTCGGGTACAGTCTGCGATAGAAGGCCGCGCACTCGTCGAGACTGTACGCGCCGAAGAAAAACAGTTCGTCCGGAATAAAGCCCACGCGCGCTTTGAGCTCGAGGTTTTCGTACACGGGCTGTCCGTCCATCAGCGCCTCGCCGGCGTCGGGGCGCAGTATGCCGGTTATGGCTTTCAGCGCCGTCGTCTTGCCGGAGCCGTTGACGCCGATAAGTCCGTATATGGAACCCTTTTTGACGCGCAGCTCCAGCCCGTCAAGCGCGGCGTTCTTATCGAACCGCTTGTGGAGCGCCATTACTTCAATCATGCTTTTGCTCCCCCCCTGATGTTTCGTTTATTTCGTTGAAAAGCGCCCTGATTTCATCCGTACCGACCCCCGCGCGGCGCAGCTCCAGCACGGCGCGGCGCAGCGCTGCCTCCGCGCCGGCGCGCAGCCTTGTGTCGGGCGCGCGCTGCTCCGGCGGTGAGACGAACGTCCCCAGACCCGGCGTGGAGTACACATAGCCCCGGTTTTCCAGTTCCCTGTACGCCTTTTGCGCCGTGTTCGGGTTGATGGTCAGACTCTCCGCGAGCTCCCGCACGGACGGCAGCTTCGCCCCGGGCGGCAGCACGCCCGTCAGTATGAGATCCCGCAGATTGTCCGCCGTCTGCTCGTAGATGGCTTTCCGGCTTCGCAAGTCCAGCGTAAACACGTATCCCTCTCCTTTCGTTTGACTTCCCCGGAATATTCGCGCGGCACAGTCCCCGGCCACGCGGAAGTCCCGCGTGTACTAAGTGTATCATGTGTATTAGTACAATGTCAATAGGAATCGAGAAATTTTTTGTCCCATGCCGTATTCTAGTTTATGAGACTTGACGCTGTGTTCGCACCCTCGGGCGTTATGCAGAAATAGCTCCGCCCGCGTCCGAGCGTGAGAGGCGTCCCGTCCTTTCGCGTAAGTACGAATTGCGCCGTGGCGTCGGTCTTTTGCCAGTTGATTTCGACGAGCTTGCCGCCGCACGCGAAGTAGCCGGCGCCCCCGCCCGTCAGCCGGATGTCGAGTCTGCCCTCGCTGTCGCCGGGTATGAGCGATGCGGAGGTTACGAGGACTAGCACGTTTGTTACTGATACTCGCGCGCCGCCGTTCCCGTCCGCGTACGGCTTTTTGTACTGGCTGACAAGATATTGCCCGCTTGGCGGGTCCAGGGAGAAAGACGTCGTCTTGAGGCCGGAGAACGAGACGGTGAGCTCCGCCGCGGACACGCCGTCCGCCGGAGTCCCGTCGTCCGCGAAGGTCGCGCCATATTCATATCCGTCGCCGTGGTCGAGACGCAGCTTGTATGTAGGCAGATATTCGGCTATCAACTCGCCGGAGGTCATAAGGCTATGCTCGTAGCCCATTTTTTTGAGTCGCGCCTGATCGCGGTAAAAAATGTGCTGTCTGCCGCCATTTACGCCGTCGATATTTGTCACTCCGCGGTTCATTATCGCCGCGTACGCCTGCGGACTGCCGCCGGCGTGTATGAGGACGGCGTCGTGCCCCTGAGCGAGATCGACAAAGCAGTTGCGCGCGCTGCGCACGCTGCCGAGGACGCCCACCGCCGATGTATCCTGATATACGGCGAGCATACGCGTTATTCCGCCCTCGACCGGCGCTTCGTAGATGATGTCCGCCTCGGATATGCCGTGCTGTGGCTGTGCTATCGCCCTGTTGTTGAGGATCACAGCCATCGGCCGCCGGCTTGATATTTCGCCGTCGGACGGCATACCGGTGAGCGGGTTGCGCGGGCCGTCGTAGGGCGGCGACTCCGGAGCCGCGGTCGGCGTGGGTGTGGGAGTGTACGACGGCGTCGGCAATGGCGTCGGCGTCGCCGTCGGGGACACGGGGGGAGACGCGGCGGGCGGCGGACTCGACGGCGCGCCCGCGCGAACGAGCACCACCGCGACGATCGCGGCCAGCGTGAGCGCCGACGCGAGGATGACGCGCCGGCGTTTCTTCATCCGCATAGCGTGACTCTGCGAAAGCTTTTCTTGCCGCGTCTGAGGATCAGTCCCGCGCCGCACAGCTCGTCGGGAGTGTATTTTTTCGCGATATCCGTAATTTTTTCACCGTCGGCCTCCACGCCGCCCTGCATGACCGCGCGGCGCGCATCGCTGCGCGAGGGAACCAGCCCGGATTTCTGCAAGAGCGCCAGAATGTCTATCATCCCGTCCGTGAAGTCCGCTTCCGTCAGCGCCGTCTCCGGCATGTCGGCCGCGCCGCCGGAAGTGAACAGCGCGCGCGCCGTATCGCGCGCGGCGGCAGCCGCGTCCTCGCCGTGTATCTGCTTTGTGACCTCATACGCGAGTATTTCCTTCGCCTCGTTGAGCTTCTTATCGCGCCAGGCCTCCATCTCCGCTATTTGTTCAACAGGCAAGAACGTCAGCATTTTAAGACACTTCACAACGCTGGCGTCGTCCACGTTGCGCCAATACTGGAAAAACTCGTAGGGACTCGTCCTGTTGGCGTCGAGCCAGAGCGCGTTGCCTGCCGTCTTTCCCATCTTGACGCCGTTCGAGTCCGTGAGCAGAGTTATCGTCAGCACATGCGCGTCCTTTTGCAGCTTGCGGCGGATGAGCTCCGTGCCCGCGAGCATATTGCTCCACTGGTCGTCGCCGCCGCACTGCATATTGCACCCGCAGCGCAAAAACAGCTCGTAGAAGTCGTACGCCTGCATGATCATATAGTTGAATTCGAGGAATGTGAGCCCCTTTTCCATGCGGTTTCTGTAGCAGTCGGCCGTGAGCATACGGTTCACCGAAAAGTGTACGCCGAAATCGCGCAGGAATTCGAGGTAGTTGAGGCCGCGGAGCCAGTCGGCGTTGTTTACGAGCAGGCCCTTCCCCTCGCCGAACTCGATGAATCGCGATATCTGCTCCTTAATTTTCGCGACGTTATAGTCTACCGTCTCGACGGTCATAATCTTGCGCAGGTCCTGTCTGCCGGAGGGGTCCCCGACCATGCCCGTCCCGCCGCCGGCGAGCGCCACAGGGCGGTTTCCCGCCATTTGCAGGCGCTTCATCAGGCACAGCGTCATGTAGTGGCCGGCGGTCAGGCTGTCCGCCGTGGGGTCGTAGCCGATATAGAATGTCGCCTTGCCGTTGTTTATGAGCTCGGCGACCTCATCCTCGCCCGTCGTCTGCGCGATAAGGCCGCGCGCCCGGAGTTCTTCGTACAGAGTCATTGTATCGTACCATCCTTTATCATGCCCAAAAAATAAAAAACCGCGGGACCAAAAAACATCCCGTGGGCGGAAAATCCCGCATGGTAAATTGTGCCCGTCCGCCGCCCTTGCGCCAATAATACACCCCCCGCCGCGATTTGTAAAGCGCTGCGGGGCTGCGGGGCGGGGGGATCCACCGGCATCCAAAAGCCGCACAGAGTTTGACTATTTTCGCCTTCCGGATTATAATCATGGTCGGGCGGCGTTTTTGGCGATTTTTGAGGTGAGACGATATGAAGCTTGCCGGACAGGCGTTGATACGGGAGATAGACCGGTATGCGATAGACGAGCTCGGCATCGCGTCCGCGGAGCTGATGACGCGCGCCGCCGGACACATCGCCGCCGCGGCGGCCGAGCTTCTGCCGCGCGGCGGCGGACGTGTCGCCGTGTTCTGCGGCTCAGGCAATAACGGCGGCGACGGCATGGCCGCCGCCGCGCTGCTGCTGCGGCGCGGACTCGACGTGCGCGTCTTCCTTGTCACTCCGCGCGGGCGGATGAGCGCCGACACGTCCGAGATGGAGCGGCGGCTCAGCGGATTCGGGGTCGTCCCGGAAGAATTTGACGGCGGCGAGCGGGTACGGGAGTTCGCGGCGTCGTGCGACGTCATAATCGACGCCATATTCGGGGTGGGCGTCAGAGATGAGCTCACGGGCGGCGCTCTGGAGGCCGTTCGGCTCATAAACTCGTCCGGCGCGGGCGTGGTGGCGGCCGACATGCCCTCCGGCGTTGAGACGGACACGGGCAGGATATGCGGAGAGGCGGCGCGCGCGGATATAACCGTCACATTTTCGCTGGCAAAGCCGGGACACTTTCTGCCTCCGGGATGCCTGTACTGCGGAGAGGTGCGCGTCTGTGACATAGGCGTACCGGGTGATGTGATTTCGGCGGCGGCGTCGAAGCTGTTCACCGTCGGCGCCGGGGACATAACGCTGCCGGCGAGGGCGCGCGATACGCACAAGGGAGATTACGGACGCGGCGTTATTTTTGCCGGAAGCGTAGGCTGCACCGGCGCGCCCGCGCTCGCTGCGCGCGCGGCGTCGCGTACCGGCGCGGGACTCGTCTATGTGTGCGTTCCGCGCTCCGTGTACGGCATTGTGGCGGCCAAGTGCGACGTCGAAATGGTGTTCCCGCTGGAGTGCGCGGAGGACGGCGGGCTGTCGGAGAACGCGCCGCGCGAGGCCGCCGACCGCATCGCGCGGTGCGACGCGGTTCTCGCAGGGCCGGGACTCGGAACGGGCGAGAACGTCAAAAAGCTCATTTTCGAGCTGCTGACCCGGTCGAAAATGCCTCTGATTCTGGACGCGGACGGTATAAACGTCCTCGCGGGGAATATAGATATATTAAAGAAAGCGACGTGCCCCGTGGTACTCACGCCGCACGACGGCGAGTTTTCCCGGCTCACGGGCGGGGAGCACTCCGGGGACAGACTGGGCGCCGCCGTCGATTTCGCCGTTCGATACGGCTGTATACTCGTACTGAAAGGCTATCACACGATAACGGCGCTGCCCGACGGATGCGCGTACATAAACACAACGGGCGGCCCGGCGCTCGCTAAGGGCGGCTCCGGAGACGTGCTGGCGGGCATTATACTCTCGCTCGCCGGTCAGGGCTTCCCGCTGAAGGACGCGGCGCTGTCCGCCGTATATCTGCACGGGGCGGCGGGAGACATGTGCGCCGATAGGTACGGCGAGTACGGCGTTACGGCGACGGATATCATAGAGGCGCTTCCGGAGACGCTCAAACGCCATACGCGCGGACAGGACGGCGCTCCGAGGGGAGACACAGCTTGATATGGAGGCGGACATAGTTGCGGAAGGTCTATTTCACATGGGTACCTCTAAAAACCTCTACCGGATGCAATGCCGAGAGATATTTTCGGCAGATGAAACAAAAAACGCAGCGAATACTTTGTGTATTCGCAAGGCTTTTTGTGATATATGCCGGAAAAAGATCCGGCGTTGCGCCGAGTATGAGGTTCTTAGAGGTACCCACATGGGCGCTGACGGCGCTGACGCTGTTATTCGCGGCGTCGTGCTCGGAACGCGCGAAGCCGGAGACGCTGGAGGCCGGGATAAAGGACGTCTTCAGAGGCGCGGAAAGCGTCGAGACCACGGCCGATATTACGGCCGATTACGGCGACGGCGTATTCAGCTTTTCCGTGAAATACACAGGCTCCGCGGACATGGGAACCGTCGAAATACTGGAGCCGGAGCGGATAGCGGGTATAACGGCAAGAGTCGTGTTTCCCGAGTGTTCCTTGGAGTACGACGGGCTGTCGCTGGAGGCGGGAGCGCTCACCGGAGACGGGCTGTCGCCTGTTCAGGCGCTGCCGGCGCTCCTCGGGCAGTGGACCGACGGATACGCGGAGCTCATGAGCTTCGAACTGCTTGACGGCATTGACGCGCTCGCGGTGGAGACCAGGATAACGGAGGACTCGTCTCAAAGGACGTGGTTCGACGCGGAGACGCTTCTGCCCATGCGCTCGGAGATATATGGAGACGGCAGGATGGTCATAGTCTGTGAAATAGAAAGCATAGAGATAAGTTGATGGAATTGCAGCAAATGAGGACGTGGGCCGAGATCGATCTCGGCGCCGTGGAGCACAATTACAGGGCGATAAGGGCGCGGCTGTCCGTCGGCGCTAAATTTCTCGGCATCGTCAAGGCGGACGCGTACGGGCACGGCGCCGTACAGGTGTCGCGCGCGCTGGAGCGCGCGGGCTGCGACTATCTCGGCGTCGCGTGTCTGTCCGAGGCGATGCAGTTGCGGGAGGCGGGAATAGAGCTCCCGATACTCATACTTGGGCATACGCCGCGTGAATACACCCGGCTTTTGCTTGAACACGGCATAACGCAAACGGTGTGCGGGCTCGACGCCGCTCTGGCGTATTCCGCCGCCGCCCTCGGACGGCGCCTGCGAGTCCATATAAAGCTCGACACGGGCATGGGGCGGCTCGGGGAGTGGCAGCCGGCGGAGCCGGAAAAGGCAATGGCGCTGCCCGGCTTGGATATAGAGGGGATATTCACGCACTTCGCCGAGTCGGAGTCCGACGACGCGACCTTCACGCGGGGGCAGCTCGCGTCGTTTCTGGCGACTGTGGAAGCGCTGGAGAAAAAAACCGGGCGCGTTTTCAAAATCAAGCATTGCGCTAACAGCGGAGCGGTGATAAACTATAGCGACGCATATCTCGACATGATTCGCCCCGGCATCGCTCTGTACGGGTGTTATCCCGGACACGCAACCGGCGGCGTCGAGCTGCGGCCCGCCATGAGTCTGCGATCTCGCGTCATGCAGGTAAAGAGGATAAGGCGGGGAGACACGGTGAGCTACGGAAGACGCTACGCCGCGCGGGACGATTCTGTAATAGCGGTGCTGCCCGCGGGATACGCGGACGGCCTCCACCGCGCGCTGTCCGGCAAGCTGGAGTTTCTCATAAACGGCGCGCGGGCGCCGCAGATAGGCGCCATATGTATGGACGCCTGCATGGCGGACGTAACCGGCATACCGGGCGTCGCGGAGGGGAGCGTGGCGACGCTGCTCGGCGCCGACGGCGGTGGGCGGATAACCGCCGGAGAGCTGGCGGAGCTGGCCGGAACCGTACCGAACGAGATATTGACGTCAATATCCGCCAGAGTGCCGAGAATTTATTTATAAACAAATTTATTCCTGTAAAGCTGTATAAATAACGCCGCTTTGAGACAAAATTATATTAGCCCGGTTACATAGGCGCGAGAGCGGAAGCGCCGCCGGAGCGAGTATATTTGTCGGGAAGTGAAGCGCGTGACTGGCGGAATAAAAAGGGGAGACATCTATTACGCGGACTTGAGTCCGGTGATCGGCAGTGAGCAGGGGGGTATAAGGCCGGTGCTGATAGTGCAGAACGACGTCGGAAACAGGCACAGTCCTACGGTGATAGCAGCCGCCATCACGTCACAGATAAATAAGGCGCGTCTGCCGACGCATATAGAGCTTGGCGGAGGCGACTGCGGGCTGGCCAGAGATTCGGTAGTGCTGCTGGAACAAGTGAGGACGCTTGACAAGAGGAGATTAAAGGAGCGGATGGGTCAGCTTGACGAGCGTGTTATGTACAAAGTGGATAACGCCATAGCGGTCAGCCTCGGGCTGACTGACTGACGGGAAAGAGGTAAAGAGGTAAAGATGAAAAGAAGAAAAAAACCGTATATTGCCGCCGCGTTGCTGCTGGCGGCGTGCGTTACGGCGAGTCTCACTATAATGGCCGCGACAAGCTCCGGCACGCAGTCGGACCCGCTTGTCACGCTGAGTTATCTCAACGAGAAATTCACGCCGCAAATCAAGACGGAGCTGCAAAGCGAATTAGAGACCGCTAAAGGCGATCTGGCGAGACGCTTCGACGAGAGCGTCAGCTCCGGAGCGCAGCGTCCGACGTCTCCGGAGGTGAGCGAGGCGGATGTATTTTCCGTCGTGACGCTCAGCCGCGGGCAGTCGGTAAAATGCTCCGTCGGCGTCGAGCTGCTGCTGCGGATCGGCACGGCGACGGCGGCGGGCGAGGCGCCCGGCCTCGTGGACTCGACGCAGGGCGCGACACTCGCGTCAGGGGGCGGACTGACCGCGAACCATCTGTACATGGTGACGATCGAGGGAAACGGCATTAAGGCGACCGCCGATACCGTCAAGGTGATGATTCGCGGCAGCTACACTGTTACATAGAGGCGGCGTGCGGTTATCCTACGTGGGAAGCTCAAAATCGACTACGGCGTCGCCGTCCCTGTCGTCGCCGGGAAACATTGACAAAATACCCTCCTCGGCGCTGTACATGACGCCGTAGATATCCAATTCCCCGCCAAACTCCACAAGATACACACTGTCGGACAAATCCGCGATCCTGCGGATGACGGCGGTGTGTTTTTCGTCCTTTGGGAACCGCTTCTGTCCGCCGCCGGGCGCTCCGGGAGTGTGCGAGAACATGTGAAATTCGCCGTCGCGCTCCAGTATGTACAAAAAATCGCCGCGCGAGCGGGCGGCCACCATGTTGCCCGCCGCGAGTTCTTTTTCAAGCCGGGCGCCGTCCTTTGGCAGCAGATCAAGACTTATATTCTCCGTAATATCACATCCCTCCGCCGATAAATCCCTATGTCAGCTTCACGCGCGTACTGTCCGCCGTCAATTGCAGCCGCAAGCCTCCGGCGGTCAAGGCCCGGACGACGGCGATAAAACCGCTGTTCATGGAAACAAGAACAATAATATTTATCATGGATTTTCACGAGATTAAGTATACCCAATTAAGTGTGCGTACTAGCGGTAAACGCCAGTCGTTTCTGACCTAGCCAAGGATATGGGTCGTCCAGCAGTGGAATGCTTTCAC
>JAISXU010000081.1 GCA_031270395.1 Oscillospiraceae bacterium | reverse complement strand
GAAGCGGCGCAAGTGGGCGCACAACTAAAAATACCACGGAATAAACATTCCAAGAAGCGCCGCATTTCTGCGGAAATGCTATGTGCTCCGCACAGCGCTTCTTCAAAGGGGAACCCCGTGCCCCTTTGAATATCCCCTCCGCTCTCCGAGGGGGTTTGGACGAACGGGCGGCGCAAGCGGGTGGCAAACCAAAAATACCACGGAATAAACATTCCGTGGTAAACGAGTGCGGCGGCAGCTTTACATACGGCCGAAAACAGTCCGCACACCGCCCTCAAACGACGCGATAACACGCGTCAATGCCGTTACAAATAGGTTTATCGGCATAAATGGGCAAAACTTTAGCACCGGAGCGCAAAATTTTATTCCAAAATTTGCTCCGGTGTGGTTTCTGCACCCAAAACGTGTGGCGCAAGAGCAAAAATATCCCAGTCGCGCCCCTATCGGGGTGCTTTTTTATGCCCTCACGCTCCGCCCGCCGCACTCGCTTTACCACGGAATGTTTATTCCGTGGTAAATATGGAGAACCAAAACAGGGAGGGTTTTGAAATGCTTTTGCTCAGCGTCAAGGAAGGCGACTACATCATGATCGGCGACGACATCAAGGTAAAGATCATCGGGGGAAGCAATGTGTCAAAAGTCGGCATAGAGGCGCCGAAGGACGTGGCGATACGGCGGCAAGCCGTATACGAGCGTGACGTCGCCGCCACAGAGGAAAGGGTAGCCGCGTCGTAAAGGCAAAAACCCTCGACCCAACACCCTCGCGTTACCCGAAACGAAGCCCAACGAAGTGGGTTCGTTTCGGAGAGGACGAACCGCGAAGCGAGCGAGCGTTCGCGTTTACGCGGACGCGAGACTTAGCGTAGCGCGTGAGGACGTCATTTCCGCGAAGAAGAGGTGCACATCCGATTCGCGTTGATGAATATAGACCCAGCGCCTTTGGGCGACGGATCGCCCGGGGATAACGTAAACCAAGGAAGTGTAATAAAACATGCGTATTCAAAACAACGTCTCGGCACTCAACGCGCACAGATTTTACGGCATCAACCAGACAAACGCGACGAAGTCCATAGCCAAGCTATCCTCAGGGTATCGCATAAATTCCGCCGCGGACGACGCGGCGGGTCTTGCCATATCCGAAAAGATGCGCGCGCAGATCCGCGGCCTTACGATGGCCTCGAAGAACACGCAGGACGGCATATCTCTCATCCAGACGGCGGAGGGCGGTCTGCAGGAAATCGACAACATGCTCCAGCGCATCCGCGAGCTCGTCGTCTACGCGTCGAACGACACGCAGGAGAACAACAATCAGGGCACGGGCGACCGTCAGAAGATAAAGGACGAGATCGACCAACTCACGCAGGAGATCGACTCCATGACGGAGCGCGTCGAGTTCAACAAGAAAAAGCTCATCAACGGCGACTGCGGCGGCAATAAGGACGCGAGCATCACTGCTGATCTGGTTCAGGCGAGGAACGCTTACAACGCGTCGAATATCGCAAACCAGACCGAGAAGGTCAAGCTCGACGACTCGGATACGCTCGCGCGAGACAAGGTACAGGAGATAAAGAATATCATAGCTCAGGATATATCCTCGCTCGTCAACACGGTCAACAACGCCGTGGCCGGCACGCTTACCGACACGTTCACCACTTCGTGGAACACGACGCTGTACGGCAACGTAAACGGCATTGATCTTTCTAGCCTAGCCATTACCGGTGCCTCCGCGACAGGCCTTACGGCCGTGGGCATGGTGTTTGCTGATCTGAGTGCGGCCTTAGCCGCTATCACCACCGGGAATCAGGACGCGATAGACGCGATAAACGAGCTGAAAGACAGATTGACCCAGATTGACGCGAAGCTTGGTACCACGGGAACCGCTCTTGACGCCCGCGCCGCTGCAAATACGGTAATAACCGGAGTCGATACCGCGCCCGGCTCAGACGCTCATCTCGCGGCGGCGAAAACGGAGCTGTATAAGGCGCAAGAGAAATATGACGCGGAGCCGGGCGGCGGCGCGCTGTACTTCCAGGTCGGCGCGAACGCAAATCAGGGTATCGCCATATCCATAAACTCGATCACCACCGATAAGCTCGGCATCGGTAACGGCAAGGGTACGTCTAATCTTGAAATTACACTCGACACCGGAAAGGGCAAGCTCACCGCGCAGCTCGACACCCTTGACATAGCCCTTAGCTATGTCACGACGGAGCGCTCGAAGCTCGGCGCGGTCCAGAACCGCATGGAGTACACCGCGAACAGCCTCGACATCTCGGCTGAGAACATACAGGCTGCCGAGAGCCGTATCCGCGATGTGGACATGGCCAAGGAGATGACGAACTTCACAAAGCAGTCCATCCTTTTCCAAGCGTCCACCGCCATGCTCGCGCAGGCCAACGCCTTCCCGCAGGGCGTGCTGCAGCTGCTGGGCTAATTCAAACACCCGGCGACGCGTAATGCAGTGGCGTTACAACGCAAAGCGGGAAGGCGTTCGTTCCGTACACAAAACGCAACCCAATGAAATGGTTGCGTTTTGGAGAGGAGGCGCGACGGAGCGAGCGAGCCTTGCCGTTTACGGCGAGGCGAGACTTAGCGCAGTCCGCGCCGACGATCCCGCAGGGCGTGCTGCAATTATTGGGTTAATTGCATTACATTCATCGCTTATGAAATCCGTAGGGGCGCGATTTATCGCGCCCCTACGCATGTCCCTATATCCCATAGCGCGTCCCGCGTGTTCGTCCGCATTACGTTGCGTACATATACCGCGGGCGACCGGGGTCGGTCGCCCCTACAGGACGGGGATGCGTTGGGTGCGCAAATCCGTAGGGTCGGTCTCATTACGTTGCGTACATATGCTGCAGGCTTAAACAGTCTTCGACAGAGGTATTTCAACCTCAACATAAACACACGCAATATCATCTTGAGATATTTGCTCGGTTTCAAAATTGCCTTCTGATATTTCGATATCCGCTATATATGCCCTGCCTTGCTCCAGAATCTCAACAATACACGCTTTTTGACCGCTTTTGAGCTTTACGATCTGGTATTGATCAATCACTGTTTTCCGCCTTTCTCTCCTTGATGCCGCGTATTGTATCATCTTTTTCCATTGTACGCAATAATGCCAGATAGGGAATAATTTGTTTGCACTCGTTTTCGCTCTTACGTCCTTTTCGCTGTGGCCCGAGAACTACGTCCAAAGCCAAAACGCAACCCAATGAAATGGTTGCGTTTTGGAGAGGACGAACCGCGTAGCGAGCGAGCTTTCGGCTTTAGCCGGAAGCGAGACTTAGCGTAGCGTGTGAGGACGAGTAGGGGCGACCGACCCCGGTCGCCCGCGGTTCTTCCGTTCGGGTCACACGTGCGGCGGGACGCCGCACGTGAGGACGAGTCACCAATTTTTTATAAACCGTATTTTATGCGGCGTTTTTCTGCCGAAATGTATACATCGAAGTCCTCGCGGGCGGCGATTACGATTACCGTCATCTTGCCATTTTCGCGCTCCAGCGCATAGACGACGCGTCTGCCGAGCTTTTTGAATTTGATCTTGTACAGTCCGGCGAGTTCGAGTCCGGCCTGATTTCGCAGCGGCTTCCCATATCCGCCTTCGGACTGTGGCAAGGGGTTTTGTGCTGTTTTTTCGATACCCTTTTTTATTTGGCGCAATTGCCCGGAATCAATGCGCCGGATATCGTCCCACGTTTCAGGGAGATAAACCACATCCCATTTACTCAATTTCTATGTCCTCGTACCCGTCCACATCATCAGAGTCGATGCCGAGTTTCATCCAAAATTCATCATGGGATATACACCCTTCAAAGTTCGGATTTTGAGCAATACGCTTCTGCGCGATGTCGTATAGGTACGCGTCCTCGAATACCTCCATGATGTTTTCGTACTCATCGGGCGAGAGGATGACGGCGGCGGGCGCGTTGTTCTTCAAAACGATAAGGCGGCGCTCGGTTTTGAGACGGTCGAAGACCTTGGCGGCCTGCCCTTTATTGAACTGCGTGATAGGCACAAAGCTATTAAGCAGCGACGCGCTGAAGCTCATTGACGTTACCTCCATAAAGCATAATTGCGCGTTACACGCGCGCTATATCTCAATTGTACGCACGGCGGAGCAAATTGTCAAGCAAATATTATTACTATTTAACGTCAAATTATCCAAACCATCCGATTTGAGGTGTCCGTTATGAGCAAAAATCCGAACCAATTCCACGGCAACAGGATCGCGAACAGGGCGCGGCAGACGGCGTCCCGCCGGGGGGCGGCGTCCGAACCCGTGCGGCTGTCGCAGTGCATGATAGTCAAAAACGAGGAAAAAAACATCGAGCGTGCGCTGAGTTGGGCAAAGGATATAGTGTTCGAGCAGATTGTAGTGGACACAGGCTCTACTGACCGCACGGTGGAGATAGCCGAGAGCATGGGCGCGAAGGTGTTTCACTTCGAGTGGATTGACGACTTCTCGGCGGCAAAGAACTACGCCATAGGCAAGGCGCGCGGTAACTGGATAGCCTTCCTCGACGCCGACGAGTATTTCGAGCCGGATTCCACGAGTCTCATAATTCCGTTTCTTGAGGAAATAGAGCGGGATAAAAAAATAGGCGGGCACATCGCGGTATTATCGTGCTCTATGCTGAATCTTGACGACGACGGGAACAATATTCTGGAGTATACCCAGAACCGTATTTTTCGTAATCTGCCGCATATCCGTTACATCAATAAAATCCATGAGTATCTCCGGGTCAATGTTGGGGATATTGTTTTCTTTGCCGACGGTATCAAAATCATGCACACCGGATACGCTCTGTCCGAGGCGGTGGATAAGCATAAGGGCGAGCGCAACGCGGAGATTATCCGCAGGGAGTTGGAGGATAATCCCGACGACATCAACCTCAAGGGATACTTAGCGGCCTCGCTGCGTCAAAATCCGGGCAGCGCGGATGAAGTCCTTGATCTGTTCAGTCAGGTCGTGGAGAGTGACGACACGCCTAATCCTGTCGTCGCCCGCAGCGCTTATGATTATATGGTAGACGACGCGATGAAAAAATGTGACTACGGGCGCGCGGCCGAGCTTTCGGAGCGAGCGGTTAAAATGCTTCCGAGCAGCCCGGAATTTCATTATTTTTGCGGGCATGCGCTATATAAGCTGGAGCGCTATGACGAGGCGTGGGAATACCTAAAATCATGCGAAGCGCTGTGCGGGAGTAAATATAACGGCGAGCTGTTCACGCGTCTGACAGGCGCCAGTCTGGATGAAATATTCAGCCTGATGGCTAAAACTGCGGCGCAGCGGTCTGACATGAAAAGCGCTTTGGAATATGTTTCCATGACGCTTTTTCAAAATAAGTATAGAGACGCCATGCTGATATCGGCAATAAAAATACTGCGCCTGACGGATGAACGGGACGACCGCGAGATCATCGACTACCTCCGCACGATATACGACTACTCCGACCCGCGCGACAAGCTCTTTCTCGCCAAATGCGCGAAGGAGGCCGGCGACACCGTGCTAATGATGACGTTCCACGGCATGATAACCCCGGAGGAAAAAGCCTCGCTCGCGGAGGGGTAAGGGCGCGCGATACGCCTCAAACCGTGACAAACGAAATGATTCAAATATCTGTTGCATATCTTTTCCAGATGTGGTAACATACCCTCGCGAGGCCGGTAAAACGAGCCGCGGCGGTCGCTGGGTGTTAGCAGCACCGCGCAACGCTGAATTTTATGCGCCGTTTCCCGCGCCGTGCCTTGTGTACATACGGCGCGGCGGTCATGGAGTACATGTGGGGCGCGTAGGTAACGGGCGCTTTCCGCCAAAGTTCACTGCGCGCCCGTTTTTGCCGGTCCTCTCGGCGGCTTCGCGCCGAAGCCCCGGAGGACTATATTTTATTATTGGAGGTCAAGGACAATGGAAAACCAAAACAGACAAATCCCGGGAAAGGCGGGCGCGAGGCTTCTCGCACTGCTGCTCGCGCTCGCGCTGGCGGCGTCGCTCGCGCCGCCGGTTGGGACTGCGGCGGCGGGGACGGAGTACACGGATGTCGCTCCGGAGGCTTGGTATTATGAGGCAATAAACACGTGGAGCAGTCGCGAAAACGGCATTTTGTTCGGCTATGGCGACGGCAGCTTCGGACCTGACGACGCGATGCGCGCTGCGGATCTCGACATCGTAGTGGCGAGGTTGCTGGGCGGCGACGTGCCTGAATGGGCAAACAGCGAAACGGTCACGCGTGAGGCGGCGGCAAAAACACTCGCCATCGCACTCGGACTGGAGGCGGTGAATGAGCCGACGGAGTTGTATGAGGACGACGAGGACATCGACGCTGCGTACCGTCCGTACGTGTACGCGCTGAAAGACTCGGGGTATCAGCACGGTGTCGGGGACGGCAAATTTGCGCCGAAATCCACATTTACGCGCGCCCAGATCATCCAAACCGCACACAACGCCGTATCGGCGATAGCCGACAGCGATGTGACCGATAAAACGTATGAGCGCGGCTTGATTGTCCGCTCGGCGGACGTAACGGTGAAAGATACGACGGTAAAGGGCGACCTGATTATCGGCCACGGCGTAGGAGACGGGGACGTTACGCTCGACGGCACGACGGTGGAGGGCAGATTGATCGTCTACGGCGGCGGCAGTCACTCGATAGTCGTCAAGGGCGGCAGCAAGGTCGCGGCAGTCGTCGCCGGAAAGCCGAACGTACACATCCAGCTTGAAAGTGGCGCGGTTATACAGTCGATAGAAATAGTGGAAAACGGCGTGCGGATCACCGTTGAGAAGGGCGCGAGCGTCGAGATCTTGACGGTGGACGCCGACGGCGCATCGGTGGAGGGTGGCGGTACGCTGGCGCAGGTCACAGTCAAGCCCGAAGCAGTGGGGGCGATAGTCACAACTCCAAACACGATCATCATCAACGACAGCCGCGACTATGTGACGACTGCGACCGGAGTTGTAAAGGCGGGAGATACGCAGACGACGCCGGACTCCTCCGACGGAAATACAAGCAACCCCGGCGGCACGGGCACATATGTCCCTACGTATCCGAATACTCCAACTCCAACTCCAACCCCAACTTTAAGTCCAACTCCACCCCCGACTCCGACTCCAACTCCGACTCCACCCCCGACTCCAACTTTAACTCCACCACCGACCCCGACTCCGACGCCTATTGAACCAAGCACCGTCGAAGTGGATACGGCGGAGGGACTTGTGCAAATAATCAAAGCCGGTACGGAAAACGTCCGCATAGTTGTGACGGAAAATATGACGTTAACGACCGATGTTGTCGGAGAATATGAACCATTTGACGCTTATGACTTATTGATGGGAAATCGTCCAAACAGCACCCTGTATATCCCGGCGGGTGTAACTGTGACGATGGAATCCGGCATTACATTTCGCATCGGCGGCGGTACCACGCTTGAAATAGACGGCACTCTGAACTTGGCGGGAGCGGGTATGTGGGTCGGGGGCAGACTTACGGTCAACGGGGCACTGACAAGTACCACGGGCAATAATGGCCTGATGTTTGACTCAAAAGCGACAGTCAACGGAAACGGCGAGAGCGTTTCGGCGATTGGCGCGTTTCCGGCAAAAAGCTATGTATACAATATCGGTTTTGCTTTTAACGAAGGCAAATGGGAAGACGACGGCATCTTCTGGGCCAATGCCGACACGGAAGAGCAATTGCTCGATATTGTGAGTGACGAAATCTCCGGATTCAACATTTATGGCAGCTTTGACATCACTGAGCCGATAGCTCCGAAAATATGGGTTATTGAGGACGGTGTGACACTCACCATAAAGAGTACATTCACAGTTCAGGGTACGCTCAACATCGCGGGTGCAATTGCCGGAGCGGCGGGCGGCACGGTCATCATCCCCGCAAACGCGCAAATTAAAAGTGTGCTCTGGGGCGGCGGTTGGCTTTCCGAAGAAAATGGCACGGGCGGCCTGCACGGACTACCCGTTGATAAGCTCGAATACGAGCGCATCTATGTCTGGCAGGACGGCGCGTGGGTACTTCAACAACAGCAACAACAGCAATAGCAGCAGTAAGGGCGTGAGGGAACGCCATGTCATGTGCGCGGTTTCTGTAGGGGCGGGTTTGAAACCCGCCCTCACAGGCGTTCGGGATGCCATTCGGGACGCGTCCCCCGTAGGGCACTTGGATTTGACATCAAACATACCAATCGCCAGTGGCAGACGAACTACGCCCCCGCATTTTGAGCCCGCTGAAAAAGTCAACATGCCAACAAAAAAGTCTATGATTAAGAAAATCATAGACTTTTTTGTTGTAATATGATAAAATATAGGTAGAAAAGCACTGATGAAAAGAGGGGATGCGCAATGCTTAGAATAGAAATTATTCGATAAGGAGAAAGGTTGATGTTGAATATTCCCTCTGCGCTTGCCGCGGAGTTCAAGCTGACCCAGGCGCAGGTCAGCTCTACAATCGCGCTGATTGACGACGGTAACACGATTCCGTTCATCGCCCGCTACCGCAAGGAGGCGACGGGCGCACTCTCCGACGTAACGCTCCGCGAGCTTGACGAGCGGCTGGCACATCTGCGAAACCTCGAAGCCCGCAAGCAGGAGATAATCAGGCTGATTGACGAGCAGGGCAAGCTGACGCCGGAGCTGCAAGCCGATATAGAGTCCGCCGCTATGTTACAGCGCGTAGAGGATTTGTACAAGCCGTTCAAAAAGAAACGCGCCACACGGGCGTCAAAGGCGAAAGAGGCGGGGTTAGAGCCGCTTGCCGACACGATTATGGAGCAAAAACTGACGAGCGGCGACACGTTGAAGCTCGCGGCGCCGTTCATCAATGTTGAGCGCGGCTTCGACACCGCCGAGGCCGCGTTGCACGGCGCGCTTGACATTATCGCGGAACGGGTCGCGGACGATGCGGAGGTCACGGCAATGCTGCGCGACTTCACGCGCAAGCGCGGCGAGATGCAGTCAAGACGCGCCGAAGCCGACGGGTCCGCCGAAGCCACCGATAAGAGGGAAAAGACCGTTTATGAGATGTACTACGATTTCAGCGAACTGATTCTCAAAATCCCGAACCACCGTGTGCTGGCTATCAATCGCGGCGAAAAAGAGGGCAAGCTAAAGGTCAAGGTGCAGACCGAAACGGAGACGGCGGTCAGTATGCTGAAACGGCGTGTTATCACCCGGCGGAGCATATTTACCGAGCTTCTCGAAACCACGCTTGCCGACAGCTACAAGCGGATAATCGCGCCGGGCCTGGAACGCGAGATGCGAAACGAGCTCACCGAACGCGCCGAAATTGACGCTATCAAGGTATTTGCAAGGAATACGGAAAATCTTCTGTCACAGCGGCCCGTCAAGGGCGCGAGGGTAATCGCGATCGACCCCGGATACCGTACAGGCTGTAAGGTCGCGGTACTCGACGAACATGGCAAGCTCTTAGACTATACGACGATCTATCCCACGCCGCCGAAGTCCGATATCGCCGGAACGGAGGTGGCTTTGAAAAACTACGCCGCCAAGTACGGCATCAATGTGATTGTTATCGGCAACGGCACGGGTTCGCGGGAAACGGAGGAGACCGTCGCGAATTTCATTGAAAGGTCGGGCTTGACGATACAGTACACAATTGTTAACGAGGCGGGCGCGTCTGTCTATTCCGCGTCAAAGCTCGCGAGCGAGGAGTACCCCGATTTGGATGTGACCACTCGCGGCGCGATGAGTCTCGGCAGACGGCTTCAAGACCCGCTTGCGGAGCTCGTCAAAATCCCGCCAAAGTCGATGGGCGTCGGGCAGTACCAGCACGACGTCAACCAGACCGCGCTTGACGCCGCGCTGACGGGCGTGGTTGAAAACGTCGTCAACCGCGTCGGCGTTGACCTGAACACTGCAAGCGCGAGCTTGCTGTCGTATGTCGCGGGAATCGGCAATGCTGTCGCGAAAAACATAGTCGCCTATCGCGAGACGAACGGCGCGTTTGTCGACCGCAAGCTGCTCAAAAAAGTGCCTAAGCTCGGCGATAAGGCGTTCAAGCAATGCGCGGGCTTCCTGCGGATCCGCGACGGCGGGAACATGCTCGACAACACAGGCGTCCACCCCGAAAGCTACGCCGCCGCCGAAAAGCTGTTAGAGCTCGGTCTTGACTGCGATTTGCCCGCGCTGTCCGCCAAGCTCGGAGTAGGCTTGCCGACGCTGCGCGACATTGTGGCGGAGCTGCAAAAGCCGGGACGTGACCCGCGTGATGATGCGCCGCCCGTGGTGTTCAGCCGCTCTGTGAGATCGTTTGACGACCTGACCGCCGGAATGGAGCTTACCGGAACAGTCCGCAACGTCGTTGATTTCGGCGCGTTCGTGGACATTGGCGTGAAACAGGACGGGCTTGTTCACGTCAGCAAAATGGCAAACCGCTTTATCCGTCACCCGAGCGAGGTCGTCGCTGTCGGCGACACGGTGAAGGTCTGGGTCAGCGGCATTGACAAAGAGCGAGGCAAGATTTCGCTGACAATGGTCGAGGGGAAATAGAGGGTGGGGGGAGGGCTTCTCTTTTGGCATGCCTCCGGCAGGGATTCGCATCCCCGTCCTGTAGGGGCGACCGCCCTCGGTCGCCCGCGGTGCTCTCGTTCCGCCGCACGGATGGGACAAAACACCGCGCGAAGCGCGCGGTGTTTCCGGTTATTGTGCGGATGAATGAGACAAATTTTCGCGCGGATCAGAAAATCCCAAAAAATAAATCTAAAAAAATTAAAAAAATCAAAAAAAAATATTGACACGGCGGAAACAAGGTGTTACAATTCATTTACAACAATCCGAATGGAGGTAGCGTATGCCCGCTTCTACGACGACCGGCAGCCGCGTCGCCCTTGAATATAAGGGGCATCCGCTGCGCAGGAAAGACAATTTTATATACTACGGCAGCATGTCGGACAAGTACATCATCATGCTCCAAGTGACGGAGACAAAAAAGTCCGGCGAGCTCGATCTCCCGTCGAGGGTGATTGTCCAGCTTCAATACACCGACCCAAAGCTCAAATCCCGCGACAGGGTCGTCAAAAAAAGCGAAAAGACGAGCCTGTTTGAGGCGATTGACGTGGCGTCGGTCTGGTTGGACAGGGCGCTGTCGGGAAAGTAACACGGTGGCCTGTCCGTCCGGCGTGACAGCCGCCGCCGCGACGCGTTCGGTCTCCGGTAAATCGTCTGAAAGGAAAGCAATTCAAATGAAAATCGCGAAAAGTTTTCTCTCCGTCATAATTGCCGCTGTCGTCCTGTCGTCGGCGTTTACCCTGACAGCCTCGGCCGCCAATCTGGCCTACGGCGCGGCGACGGTTGAGGCGACGCAGTTGAACGTCCGGTCGGGGCCGGGTATGTCGAATTCCATTGTCGCCACGCTCGACGACAGCGACATAGTCGTCATACTGGAGAAGACAAACAGCGAGTGGTTCCGCATCAATTTCAACGGAACCGAGGGTTACGCCAAGTCGGAGTTTTTCAGAGACGTGCTGACGGCGGAAAACTTCACCGCCACCGGCAAGTTGACGGGCGATTCGGTGTACATAAGGGAGAGTCCTTCGACGGTCGCCGACCCGCTCGGCTATTACAACAGCGGGACGTCCATGAGCGTCATCGGCATAAACAGCGGCTGGTATAAGGTGCGCCATGACGGACTCACCGGTTACATACGCTCCGACTATATGAAAATCGTGTCGAGCTACCAGCCCGACAGCACGACAAAGCGCACCGCCGCGAAGACGTCGCCCGCGCCCGCCCACTCCAAAACGGGAAACGATCTGGTGGATTACGCGCTTGAATATCTCGGCAGCCGGTATGTGTACGGAGGCGCGTCGCCGTCCGGCTTCGACTGTTCCGGCTTTACGTCGTATGTTTACAAGAGCTTCGGCATCTCGCTGACGCGAAACGCCTCCGGCCAGTACAGGGACAACGGCGTACATATCGAAAAATCGGAGCTTGGTGCGGGGGATCTGGTGTTCTTCTCGTCGAACGGAAACAGCGTGACACATGTGGGAATATATATCGGCGATCAGGAATTCATACACGCGTCAACGTCGTCTACCGGGGTGATAATAAGCCGTCTGGACAGCGCGTATTATACGAGGACGTGGTTCGGGGCAAAGCGCGTGGCATAGGGCGGGGCGTTTTGAATGGAAGAGCTGCTTAACCGTCTCGGTCTCACGAAAGACGCCACGCTCAATTTCGCCATCAGGGCGGCGGCGGTCATTCTCGTCACGGTTATTCTCGTAAAAGTGATCAACATCGTATTCAAAAGGACGCTGAAGCATAGGTCGATCAGTGGCAGGAGTCATGGTTACCTTAGGCTAATCCGGTATGGTCTGCTGATCGCCGTATATATCCTGGCGGGCATGAGCGTGCTGTCCGGCAATGTAAAGACGTCGGTGAGCACTCTGTTGGCGAGCTCCGGAATCGCCGCGGTCGTGCTCGGCATAGCGTGTCAGGAGACGATAGGGAACATCTTCGGCGGCGTCGTTATCATATTCTCGCACCCGTTCCGGATAGGCGACGTGATACGCTACATCGACCGCGACATCTCCGGCACCGTCGAGGAGGTGACGCTGCGCCACACCGTCATACGCACTTTCGAGAACAGGCGGCTCATCATACCCAACGGCGTCATAAACCGCAGCTCGATAGAAAATTCGAGCTTTTCAGACCGCAAAATATGTATGTTTCTCGATTTCAGCGTGACGTACGACTCCGACATAGACCTCGCTATCGAGACCATACGCGACGTCATACTGATGCATCCCCTATATTTCGACGTCCGAACGCCGGAGGAGATCACGGCGGGCGTGCCGTCCGTGCGCGTTCTCGTAAATGAGCTGGCCGATTCGGCTGTCATAATACGCGCGCGCGTGTGGGTAAAGGATTTCAGCCTGTCGCTCGACATGAAAAACGACATATTATTGGAGACGTACCACCGGTTCAAGGCGGCCGGTCTGGATTTTGCCTATCCGCACATCGAGGTCGTCAACCCGCGTTTACATGACTAAACCGCCCGGACACGAGTTTATTGTTGACAACCGGCAAGTCCCGGTGTAGCATGTACCCGTAAAGGGGGTATCGCGAATGAGCGAACAGCAAACAAGCACGTGTCTGGCGACGCGCAACCCGATACTGTTCGGACGCGGGACACACAGGCGCACGGGCGAGGAGCTTCGGCGTCTGGGGGTCACAAAGGCGCTCGTCGTGTGCGACGCCGGCGTAAAGTCGGCCGGTATTCTGGATAAGGTGCTCGGCAGCATACAGGCCGCGGGAATAGGCGCCGTGATCTTCGACGAGGCGCAGTCCGACCCGCCCGACTGGTCGTGCGAGGCGGCCGCGGCGCTCGGTGTGCGTGAGGGCGTGGACGGCGTCGTCGCCGTGGGCGGCGGCAGCAGTCTCGACACGGGCAAGGCGGCGAAGATACTTCTTACTAATCCGCCGCCCATCTCGCGCTACTACCTCGCGCACGAGGACGTCGTACCCGACGAGTCGAAGATGTACCCGATAATCGTCATCCCGACTACGGCCGGAACGGGCAGCGAGGCGACGCCCGGCGGCGTAATAACCGATTCCGCCACAAATGAGAAGCACAACGTACCTTGCATGTCGAATCTCGGCATAGTCGATCCCGAACTGACGCTCGGGCTCCCGCCCGGCGTCACGGCGACGACGGCGGTCGACGCGCTGTGTCACGCGGCAGAGGCGTACACGTCGAATAAGCCCAACGCGATAAGCGACGTCCTGACGGAGCGCGCGATAGCGCTCATTGGCGCTAGTCTGCCGCGCGTATTCGACGACCCCGGCGATCCCGCCGCCCGCGAGGGCGTCCAGCTCGCGGCGACGCTCGGCGGGCTCGGTCTCATGGGGCCGTTCTGCCACATACCGCACGAGATAGGACTCATCATCGGCATGCTGTTCCACATACCGCACGGCGCGGCGTGCGGTATGACGCTCCCGGAGGGACTTGAATTCGTGGCGCCGGCGCTGCCGGAGCGCGTGGCGACCGTGGCGCGGCTGCTCGGCGGCGATGTTCCGGAGGGAGCGCCCCCCGAGACGATAGGCGCGGCGGCGCGCGAGGCTGTGATCGGCCTGTACGGGAAGATAGGCTTTCCAAAACTGTCGGATTACTGTTCACGCGGGGAACTGCTGGCCGCCGTTCCGCGAATCATGGAGCCGTATCCGTTTGTCCACTGCCCGCGCGAGGTGACGGCGGCGGACGTGACGGAATTCCTCTCCAGAGCTTATGACAGGGGGTAATGACTGATGGGAAAGGGTATAGACCACGTCTGCGTCGTCTCGGACGATCTGGATAAATCCGTGGATTTTTACACACGCGTACTCGGTTTTGAGTTCGTGATGCGCGAGGCGCTGGAGTCGCAGGGCATTGAGATAGCGCGCGTACAGTACCGGGGCGATGTCATAGAGTTTGTAAGGCACACCGCTCCGGACGCGCGGCCCGGACGCGGCGACGGGGTGATAGAGCTCATCGGCATATCGGTTCCCGATGTGCGCGCCGGAGCGAAGCGTCTGCGCGGGCTCGGCGTCGAATGTCTCATGGACGAGCCGGTCATAATGCCGGGAGGCGGTTTTTTCTTCTTCAGAGGGCCGTCCGGCGAGAGGCTGGAGCTCGTCCAGACGGAGGGCTGAGATCATGGGTGGCGGAAATACGGCCGGCAGACTTGATAGACGCGTCGCGATAATCACCGGCGCGACAAGCGGTATCGGCGAGGCGATAGCGTATCGCTTCGCCCGCGAGGGCGCCGTTACCGTCCTCACGGGGCGGCGCTCCGAGCTCGGGGAGCGCAACACGAAACGCATAACTGACGGCGGCGGACAGGCGCTGTTCATACGCGCCGACGTGACGGAATACGGGGATGTAAAGTCTCTGACCGCCGGGGTGATGGAACGCTTCGGCAAAATCGACGTACTTGTAAATAACGCCGGCGTACTGGGCAACATAAGGTTCGAGGACGCCACTGTAGAGGACTGGCACAGGCTCATAAACACCGACGCGCTCGGCGGCATATACGCGATGTGGGAGATATTGCCCATAATGCGGCGGCAGCGCGGGGGCGCCGTCATAAACGTGACGTCCATCGACGCGACGCTCTCGTCGCCGCACGAGCCGCTCTACTGCTTTATCAAGGCGGGCATGGAGCACCTGACGCGCGCTCTGGCAAAGGAGTACGCCGAGTACAATATCCGCCTGAACAACCTTGCGCCCGGACTCATCGCCACCGATCTCGCGCGCGTCAACCCGGAGATGTTCCGCAAGCTCGAGGAGAACATTCCGATGAAACGCGCGGGGACGCCTGACGAGATGGCCGACATAGCCGTATGGCTCGCCTCCGACGAGGCGTCGTTTGTTACGGGCGCCACGATCGAGGCAAACGGCGGCATGGTGAGATAGGGCTGCGACCGAAACAGCTCCGCAAACCGCTCCGCAAACCGTACCCCGGCGCTAACCCGGCGCAAAAAAAACAGTTGACAAGCGGCGCGGGGACGCAATATAATACTTGGACGTGTGCGAGGTGCGTGGTATGGTTCTGGATTTGCGCGATCTGCTCCTGTCTCCCGGCCGTTCGGAGCCGTTTGATTGCGCGCCGGACTTATCGGAGCTGCTCTCCGAGTCGGTACTGGAGCTCATAGGCGAGCCGCGCGCGGCGGGCGCCGTCA
The DNA here is from genome assembly GCA_031270395.1 of Oscillospiraceae bacterium. Classification (GTDB taxonomy): domain Bacteria; phylum Bacillota; class Clostridia; order Oscillospirales; family Oscillospiraceae; genus JAISBX01. The sequence continues at coordinate 79,420 of JAISXU010000081.1, read as the reverse complement.
GGAACGGCGCCGGCTTGCTGACGCTTACGGCGGACGTGAGCGCCTCGGCGCGGTGTGTCTGCGCGCGCTGTCTCAAGGAATTCGCCATGCCGCTTGACAGGCGCGTATCCGTCACGCTGGTGCGTGAGGAGGACTCCGAGCGGGAGGATATCGACAAGTACGTCATCAGCGGCGACCGCGTTGACGTGGACGATATCGTAACCACGGAGCTCATCCTCAACGCGGAGCCCACGGTACTGTGCCGGGAGGACTGCAAGGGCTTGTGCGAGCTCTGCGGGGCTGACCTCAACGAGGGACCGTGCGGCTGTGTCCGTGCGCCCGACCCCAGATTGGCCCCTCTCATGCGCCTTCTGGAGACGGAGGAACTTATCTGACGCGCCGGGCTTCATTCGGCGCGCGCCCGCGCGGCAGCGGGAATGATGTTTGACGGGAGGTGTCGATATGGCTGTTCCAAAGGGTAAGGTATCAAAGGCGCGGAGGGATAAGCGGCGTTCGTCGCACTGGAAGCTGACCGCGCCGGGGATTGTCAAGTGCCCCAAGTGCGGGCAGTATCGTCTGCCGCACAGGGTGTGCAAGGCGTGCGGGACGTATAACGGGCGCGATGTTTTGAACGCTTAGAGAGACCGGGATGCGATTTATTCGGCGCGACGCGCCGGCCGCCGCGTCGCGGGGGAAGACCGTCCGCGCCATTGAGGCGGGAAGTCCGGCCTCGAAGACGAGAATCGCGGTCGGCGACGTCCTTGTGAGCATAAACGGACGCGGGATAAAAGACGTGCTCGACTATATGTACGCCGCCTACGAGCCGCGGCTGACGGTCAGGCTGCTCGGACGGGACGGCGCCTTAAAGGTCGTCCGTTTGCGCAAGCCGGCGGGAGCGGGATTAGGGCTGGAGTTTGACGACCCGCTGATGGACGCGGAGCGGTCGTGCTCAAACAGGTGTATATTCTGCTTTGTCGATCAATTACCGCGCGGTATGCGCGGTACTCTCTACTATAAGGACGATGACGCGCGCCTGAGTTTTCTGCACGGGAATTACGTCACGCTCACCGGCCTGCCGCCGGGTGAGCTGGAGCGCATGATACGTCTGCGCGTCAGCCCCATCAACGTGTCGGTACATTCGACCGACCCGGACGTCCGCGGCCGTATGCTGGGAAGCGGCAAGCCGCGCGGGATCATGGACAAGCTCGAGGCGCTCGCCGGAGGCGGGATCACCGTAAACTGCCAGATAGTGTGCTGTCCCGGCGTAAACGACGGCGCGGAGCTGCGAAAATCGCTCACGGAGCTGGCCGGGCTGTACCCCGGAGTCGCCAGCGTGTCGGTAGTGCCCGTAGGACTTACGAGGCACAGGGACGGACTCGCGGAGTTGCGGGCGTTTGACGGCGCTTCCGCGCGCGAGACGCTGCGGCTCGTGGAGGAGCTGGGCGGCGTTTTTTTGAGAGAACTCGGCTCGCGTTTCGCTTTCTGCGCGGACGAGATGTATATCAAGGCCGGCCGCGGTCTGCCGGACGACGATTTTTACGAGGGATACCCGCAGCTTGAGAACGGCGTAGGTATGATGCGGCTGCTTTTGACCGAGTTCGGCGAGGCGCTGGACGGCGGTTTTTTTGAGTCCGGGAGTGTCGCGGGGGCGCGGACGTCCGGCGGCTTTTCAGTCGCGACGGGGCGCGCCGCCGGCGGCTTCATACGGGAGATGACGCGCGCCGCGGCCGAGCGTTACGGCGTCGCGGCCGGCGAGGTGTACGAGATAAGGAATGACTTTTTTGGGGAGTCGGTGGATGTGGCGGGCCTGGTGACCGGCGGGGACATCATAGCGCAGCTTTCGGGAAAGACACTCGGGGACCGGCTGCTCATACCCCGCGCCATGCTAAGGCGCGGGGAGAGTGTGTTTCTTGACGACGTGACGCTGGAAACGCTGTCGGAGCGGCTCGGCGTACATGTTCGCGCCGTCGGGCCGAGCGGCGCCGATTTGCTCGGGGCCGTGCTCGGCGTCCCGGGCGCGGACGAAGGAGTAGTGTGAGTGGGCAGACCGTTGATCGCCATTGTCGGACGTCCGAACGTGGGCAAATCCATGCTCTTCAACAGAATAGCCGGGCGCCGTCTCTCTATTGTGGAGGACACGCCGGGCGTGACGCGTGACAGGCTGTACGCCGTCTCGGACTGGAACGGCCGCGAGTTCGCATTGGTCGATACGGGCGGGATCGAGCCCTCAGCCGACGACGAGATACTTCTGTTCATCCGCGAACAGGCGATGCTTGCCATTGATTTTGCCGACGTCGTGGTCTTCGTCGCCGACATAAAGGCGGGAGTTACGGCGGCGGATCAGGACATCGCCCGGCTGCTGCTCCGCTCCGGAAAGCCCGTCGTGCTTGCCGTGAACAAGATGGACTCGACGGGCCCCGAAAACCCGGATATATACGATTTTTACTCCCTCGGCCTGGGAGAGCCCATAGCCGTATCCGCCGCGCACGGACACGGCACGGGCGATCTGCTCGACGCGTGCGAGCGGAGCTTTCCCCCGCGCGGGGAGTCGGAAAGCGTTGACGACGCGGTGCGCGTGGCGGTCATAGGTAAGCCCAACGTCGGAAAATCGTCGCTCGTGAACGCAATTCTAGGCGAGAATCGCGTCATAGTCAGCGATGTGGCCGGCACGACACGCGACGCCGTGAACACGGACTTTGAAAACGAGACCGGCAGATATGTTTTTATCGATACGGCGGGAATAAGGCGCAAATCAAAGGTTGACGGCAGACTTGAACGCTTTTCCGTGCTGCGCGCGCACATGGCGATAGAGCGGGCGGACGTGTGTCTCGTCGTACTCGACGCGGCGGCGGGCGTGACGGAACAGGACACAAAAGTAGCGGGGCTCGCGCACGAGGCCGGCAAGGCGAGCGTGATCGTCGCCAACAAGTGGGACCTCGTCGAAAAGGATCACAGGACGATGGATATAGCGCGGGACGCCATAAAGAGGGATTTGAGCTTCATGGCGTATTCTCCGACGCTGTTCATATCGGCGCTCACCGGGCAGAGGGTGGGGCGTATCTTCGAGCTCATAAACTACGTCAACGGTCAGGCGCTCACGCGCGTTTCCACCGGTTCGCTGAACGACGCCCTCGCCGACGCCGTGGCGCGTATGCAGCCGCCGTCCGACAAGGGCCGCAGATTGAAGATATACTACATGACTCAGGCGGGCGTGCGCCCTCCGACTTTTGTCTGCTTCTGCAATGACTCCAAACTGTTCCATTTCTCGTACAAGAGGTATATCGAGAACAGAATACGCTCGGTATTCGGCCTGGAGGGCACACCCGTCAGACTTATCGTGCGACAAAAAGACCGGGATCAGTAACATTTTGTCGGAATCGGGGGAAATATAATTTGTTTTATCTGCTGCTGTTGATAATGGCGCTGCCCGCGTACGCGCTTGGCGGTGTGAATGGCGCCATAATAGCCTCTATGGGCATATACCGCAAGGATATAAGAAAATTCGGAAGCGGTAATCCCGGCCTGACTAACTTTTACCGCGTTTTCGGGAAGTCCGGCGCCGCCCTCGTCGTGGTGATCGACGCGGCAAAGACGCTCGTGCCCGTGCTGTTCGGCGGATGGCTGATGTATAAATTCATGGGCGGCGGCGCGATGCTGTTCGGCAGACAGTTCTCCGGGCTTTTCGTGATGCTGGGCCACTGTTTTCCCGCGATGTACGATTTTTCCGGCGGCAAGGGAGTGATGGCCGTGGGAACGATCCTCTGGATCATAGACTGGCGCGTAGCGCTCATGTCGTGGGGCGTCTTTGCGGCGGTGGTGCTGACGACGCGTTTTGTGTCGCTCGGAGCGATAACGGGCGTACTGGCGTATCCCGTCTCGATGCTGCTGCTCGGTCTGGGCGGTGTCCGCGAATTTGTCGTCGCGCTCCTGTGCGCGCTGCTGGTCATAGCGCGTCACAGCGAGAATATAAAACGCCTCATACGCGGTACGGAGTCCAAAATAAGCATAAGAAGAAAACCGCCGCTATAATATCCGCAGCGCTTCGACGGAGAGGCAGCGCCCCGTCCCGGCGTCAAGCTCAAAAACGGCGCACTCGATCTTTGCCTCGCCGGACGCCGCCTCGAGGCGTCCGGGCGGATTGCCGAGGAAGTTGGACACTGATAACTCGGGCTTTATACCGATAACCGAATTTACCGCACCCGTCATGCCGAGGTCGGTGATATACCCCATGCCGTTTTGGAAAACGCGTCCGTCCGACGTCTGCACGTGCGTATGAGTACCCCACAGGGCGGAGACGCGCCCGTCGAGATAATATGCCATCGACAGCTTTTCGCTCGTGGCCTCGGCGTGAAAATCGACGAGTACGATGTTAGTTCTCAGGCGCCCCAATATCCTGTCGGCTTCGAGAAACGGGTTCTCGCTGCCAAACTTCATATCACATCTGCCGATCAGATTTATGACGCACACGTCGCCGAGAGGCGTGCCGTACACGCCCCAGCCGCGTCCCGGCGCCTGCGGGGCGTAGTTCGCCGGGCGCAGTATCCGCGCGTCGTCGTCGAGATAATCGCATATCTCGCGTCTGCTCCACGTGTGATTGCCGAGCGTTATCACATCGACGCCGGACGCGAACATCCTCTCGGCCTGACCGGGAGTGATGCCGACGCCCGACGCGTTCTCCCCGTTGGCCACGGTAAAGCCCACGTCCCTGTACCGCTTGACGCCGCGCAGCTTTTTTGACAGGACGTCAAGGCCGGCCTCGCCTACCGCGTCGCCGATGGCGAGAACATTGAGTACCATCGCTCAGACCCGCGCCCCGAGAGGCGTGTTGCCGCCGCTCAGGAGGATTTTCACCGCACGCGTCCGGTTTTCTATTCTCACGTGCGTATGAGTGCCGCCGTCCTCGCCGTCGAGCGTCCACGCGACGGCCTCGTCAAATTTGAAGCTCACCTCCGAGGTGTGCAGCATCTGCACGTTGTCGGACTGGTAGTTTTTTTTGAGTATGCTCGATATGATATCGCTCAAATCACGGATCGACACGGGCTGACGCACGAGCACGACCTCAAACAGGCCGTCGCTCAGATCGACGTCGTCACGGGACAGCCTCGCAAGCCCCGCGACGGAGGTCGAATTTGTGACGGCCCCGAATATGAAGCTGCCGTCCACGCTTCCGCCGTCATACTCGACGACGGCGCGGCGCGGCTTTATCGCCGACAGATCCGCCAGACCGTTCAGGATATACGCGAGGTGCCCCAGCGCGCGCTTTGCGCTCTGGGGCGTGAGATACGACGCGCCGGTAAAGGCTCCGAAAGCCGCGATGTACGTGAAATACTTATCCCCGAAACGCCCGACGTCGAACGGCGACGAGACGCCGTTTATTATGGCCTGTATGGCTAGCTGCGGATCGCGCGGGAGGGAGAGCGTGTTGGCGACGTCGTTCGCCGTGCCCGTGGGGATATATCCGACGGGCGGCGGCGACGCGAGTTCCATCAGTCCGGAGACGGCGCCGCTGAGCGTACCGTCCCCCCCGACGCACACGATGACGTCGTAGTTCCGGCCAAACCGGGACGTCAGGCTCTCGGCGCTGAAGACTCCGGTCATATACACCGTGACGCAAAACCCGTTGTCACAGAGTCTGTTGACGATTACCCCGAGAGTGGAATTGGCCAGACCGCGCCCGGAATACGGGTTTACGACCAGCATAAGCTTTTTAAGAGGTCGAGTTTCCATAGGCATCCCCCAAAAACCCCTGTGTCACTCCAGAACGCGCACCCTGATGACGCCGTCGATGGCGCGTATCGCGCCGGCGAGCCCCGGCGCGACGGAGCTTGCGTCTATGACGGTGTACGCCTCGCCGCGTCCTTTGGAGCCGGCGTTTATCATGTTCTCAATGTTTATGCCGCACGCCGAAACGGCGCCCGTTATTTTGGATATCATGTCCGGTATATTCTTGTGGATAACGCAAATGCGCATATCGCCCGTTCTCGGAAGCATGACAAACGGCATGTTGACGGAGTTGATTATATTCCCGTTTTCGATATAATCGACAATCTCGCGCACAGCCATTTGCGCGCAGTTGTCCTCGCTCTCCGGGGTGGACGCGCCCAGATGCGGTATCGCGACGACTCCTTCCGCGTTCGCCATCTTTGCGTTCGGGAAGTCGGTCACATAACACGCGATCTTCTTTGCGGCAATCGCCTCCAGGACGTCGTCGTCGCTGACAAGCTCCGCGCGGGCGAGGTTGACTATTCGCACGCCGTCCCGCATTTTCGCAATCGCCCTGCTGTCTATCAATCTGTGAGTGGCGTCGAGATACGGCACGTGGATGGTTATATAATCGGAATTCGCGTATATGGTGTCGAGATCGCGCGCGTGCAATATGTGGGACGAGAGGCGCCACGCGGCGTCTACGGAGAGATACGGGTCGTAGCCGTACACCCTCATGCCGAGCGAATGGGCGGCATGCGCCGTCTTCGCGCCCACGGCGCCCAGACCGATAACGCCGAGCGTTTTACCGTGGATTTCGGGGCCCGAAAAGGCGTTCTTGCCCTTTTCGACGAGCGCCGATATTTCGTCGCCTCTGGACGCTATGCTCTTTACCCACTCGATTCCGCCCGTGATATCGCGCGACGAGAGAAAGAGCGAGCACATAACGAGTTCCTTGACTGCCTCGGCGTTCGCGCCGGGCGTGTTGAACACGATGATGCCGCGCTCGCCGCACCTGTCTATAGGTATATTGTTCGTGCCCGCGCCGGCCCGCGCTATGCAGAGAAGCTCCGGCCCGAACTCCATATCGTGCATCGTCGCCGACCTCACCAGAATGACGTCCGGGTTCTTCTCGTCGTCCGAGACGGAGTATCGCGTCGTATCAAGGGACTCGAAGCCGGCGGGCGATATGGCGTTGAGCGTTCTGATTTTATACATAAATAGAAACCCCTATCTGTTTTCCCTTTCGAATTTTGCCATAAAGTCCACGAGCTTTGAGACGCCCTCGGACGGCATGGCGTTATAGATGGACGCGCGCATGCCGCCGACCTTGCGGTGGCCCTTGAGATTGACGAATCCGGCGAGCTCGGCCTCCCCGACAAATTTCGCGTCTAGCTCCTCGCGCTGCGTCCTGAACGTGACGTTCATATCGGAACGCGCCTCCGCGGCGGCGCAGCCCCGGAACATGCGGCTGTCGTCGAGGAAATCGTAGAGGATCCTCGCCTTTGCCGACTTTATGCGCTCCATCCCCTCGACGCCGCCCTGTCCGTCGAGCCATTTGAGCATCAGTCCGAGCATATATATCGTGTAGCACGGGGGAGTGTTCAGCATGGAGTCGGCGTCCGTCGCCGCGCGGTAGCTCATAATATTCGGCGTGTACGGGAGCTGTGAGTCGAGAAGCTTCCGGTCGATTATCACCGCCGCCATTCCGGCGGGCGCCATATTTTTCTGCACGCCGGCGAATATCACTCCAAAGCTCGAGACGTCCAGCGGCGCGGACAGGATATTTGACGACATATCGGCGACGAGCGGAACGCCGCCCGCGTCGGGCACGTACTTCCACTCCGTGCCGTATATCGTGTTGTTGGCGCAGTAATAGAAATACGACGCGCCGTCCGAAACGCGGAGCTCGGACTGCGCCGGTATCGTAGTGTGGCCCGAAGCCTCGGAGGTGGCGGCTATCCCGACGTCTCCGTACTTCCTCGCCTCCTTCGCGGCCAAATCGGAAAAGTTGCCGGTAATGGCGTAGTCGGCGCGGCCCGTCCGGCCTATCAGGTTCAGCGGAACGGCGGAAAACTGAAACGTGGCGCCTCCGTGCATAAACAGTATTTCGTGCGTGTCCGGTACGCGCAGCAGCCGTTTCAAGTCCGCCTTTGTCTCCTCAAAAATAGACAGATACACGCGGCTCCGATGACTCATCTCCATGACGGACATACCACAGCCACGGTAGTTTGTCATCTCGCCCGCCGCGCGTTCAAGCACGGACAGCGGCAGCACGGAGGGACCCGCTGAAAAATTATATATCCTCTCGCCGGGCATCGCGGCACCAACCTTCCACAAAATATTGTATCGTATTATACCCTTGTGAGGTCGGTTTGTCAAAGATTATCTTCATTTCGTGTGTCACGGCTTCGCCGTAACAAACGAAATTATTCACGACGAAATTATCCCGCGTGCCCCCGCCTTGACAAACGGGACGGATATATATAGAATATCCGTATCACAGACGGCGAGCGGACGTCGAGCCGTGGCGCCACCGCGCGGGACGCGGTTTGGCGGCGCCGTCGGCGGCGGGCTTGCCGCGCCGAAAGGAACCGGTCATGTCCGAAAGCGCCACGCCTCTGCCGCCCGGGCGGCGTGTTATCATCATCACGGGGCACTACGGCAGCGGTAAGACGGAATTTGCCGTGAGTCTCGCTATGGCGCTGGCGTCCGGGGAGCGCGGCTATCCGGGACTAGCGCTCATCGATCTCGACATAGCCAACCCCTACTTCCGCTCGCGTGAGCGGAGGTCTCTCCTGGAGGGGGCGGGCGTCGCCGTATACGGGAGCCTGTACCGCGAGGAGATAACGGCGGAGCTGCCCGCGCTCGGGGCCGCCGCGCGCGCGCCGCTTGAGGATCCCGGGTGCCTGACGCTCATCGACGCGGGCGGCAACGACAGCGGGGCTCTCGTACTCAACCAGTTTGGAAAGTATTTCAGGGCGGACATTACCGCCGTCCTCGCGGTCGTAAACGCCAACAGGCCGGAGACGTCCTCCGCGGAGGGCGCCGTCAGCCATATAGAGGCCATCGAGGCCGCGACGGGTCTGCGCGTCGAATACGTCGTCAACAACTGCCATCTGCTGCGCGAGACGACGGCCGATACGGTCAGGCGGGGACACGAGCTCTGTGAGCGCGTGTGCGGGGCGACGGGCAGAGCGCTCCTGTGCGACTGCTATCCGGCGCCGCTATTGCGTCCGGAGGAGCTGTCGGAGCTTGGCGGGAGACTCTTTCCTCTCGGGATGTATATGCGGGAGAGCTGGCAATGAACATCGCGGTTAGAATAACAAAGCCGTTTTAATTGAGCGGCGGCGGGTCGGTTCCCGCCGGGCGCGCCCCGCGGGGCTTACAGATAAATCGGATTCACAATTCGTAATGGGGTGGTTACGCTATGGCTGGATTTATAGTTATGTTTGACGGCGAGGTGTGCAAGGGGTGCGAGCTGTGCGCCGCATACTGTCCAAAGGGGCTCATAGCCCCGAGCGACACGATCAATGACAAGGGGTATTCGCCCGCGTCGATAACGCGGCAGGAGGAGTGCGTCGGCTGTCAGTCGTGCGCCCTCGTCTGTCCGGACGGCGCTATATCCATATACAGGGGGGACGACGACTGATGGGCGAAAAAGTGCTGATGAAGGGCAACGAGGCGTTCGCCGAGGCCGCCATACGCGGAGGCTGCCGGTTCTACTTCGGGTATCCGATCACGCCTCAGAGCGAGATACCCGAGTACATATCGCGCGAGCTTCCAAAGAGGGGCGGGACGTTTTTACAGGCCGAGAGCGAGCTCGGGGCGATAAACATGGCCTATGGGGCGAGCGCCGCCGGCGGCAGCGTCTTCATATCGTCGTCCTCGCCCGGCATAGCCCTGATGCAGGAAGGGATGAGCTTTCTGTGCTCGGCGGAGGCGCCGCTCGTCGCGCTCAACGTTTCACGCGGGGGGCCGGGCATAGGCGGCATACAGCCCGGGCAGGCGGACTACTTTCAGGCGACGCGCGGAGGCGGCAACGGCGACTACAGGATACCCGTATTCGCGCCCTCGGGAATACAGGAGGCGGTCGATCTCATATATAACGCCGCGCCGCTCGCCGAGAAGTGGCGCAACCCGGTCATGATATTCGCGGACGGCATACTGGGCCAGATGATGGAGCCCGTCACGCTTCCGGAGCAGCGTCCGTTTGACGAGCCGCAGGGGATACGCGCCCGCAAGCCGTGGGCCATAACGGGCTACGGGGACGACGATTCGCGCAAAAACGTGGTCAAGTCCCTGCGTATGCAGCCCGACGACCTCGAGGCGCACGTCGAGAAGCTTTTCGAGAAGTACGCGCGCGCCGAACGAGAGCTCGTCGCGGCGGAGAGCGTCGGCGTGGAGGACGCCGACATCGTCCTTGTGGCCTTCGGCACCGTCGCACGAATAGCGAAGGAAGCCGTCGAGATACTGGCGGAGCGCGGCATATCGGCCGGACTCATACGCCCTGTCTCACTGTGGCCGTTCCCATATGGGGAGTTTGACAAGATAGGGCCGCGTACAAAAGTGGTAATTTCCGCGGAGCTGTCGATGGGACAGATGATAGAGGACGTGAGGATAGGCGTCGGAAAGCGCCTTCCCGTCAGACTCATACACCGCACGGGCGGCATGATACCGACCTCGCTGGAGCTCGCCGACAGGGCGGAGGCTATATTTAAGGAATATATCCGTACGTGATGACTGCGTCATTACATACGACTTGAAGGATGTGTCGTAAGTTGAAACCGGTATTTACATATACAAAGGGCATGTGCAGGGTGGACACCAGCTACTGTCCCGGCTGTACGCACGGCATAGCGCACAGATTGGTAACCGAGACGCTCGACGAGCTGGGCAAGCTGGGCGACGCCATAGGCGTGGCGCCCATCGGGTGCAGCGTGCAGGCCCACAAGTTCATGAACGTGGATATGTGCGAGTCGGCGCACGGGCGCGCGCCCGCCGTCGCCTCCGGGATACGCAGGGTGCATCCCGACAAGACAGTCTTCACGTATCAGGGGGACGGCGATCTCGCGTCCATCGGGACGGCTGAGATAATACACGCGGCCGCCCGGGGCGAGAAGTTCACCACCTTTTTCATAAACAACTGCATATACGGTATGACAGGCGGACAGATGGCGCCCACCACGCTCATAGGGCAGCGCTCCACCACGTCGCAGGAGGGGCGAACCGTCGCGCAGGCCGGCAGTCCCATACGCGTCTGCGAGTTGCTGTCGTCGCTCGACGGCGCCGTCTACGTCGAGCGCGTGGCGCTCGACTCCCCGGCGCACATACGCGCCGCGAAAAAAGCCGTGCGGCGCGCGCTGGAGATACAGGAGAAGCGCCTCGGGTTCACGTTCGTGGAATTTCTGTCCACCTGCCCCACAAACTGGGGGCTGACGCCCGCCGACGCCATGAAATGGGTCGGCTCGAACATGATACCGTATTACCCGCTGGGAGTTTTCAGGGAACCGGAGGTGAGTAAGGCCGTATGAGCGCTCAAAAGCTGTTTTTCGCCGGTTCCGGCGGACAGGGCATAATCCTCATGGGACAGATGACGACGTACGCCGCCATGTACGAGGGCAAGGAGACCACCTATTACCCGTCGTACGGGCCGGAGATGCGCGGCGGCACGGCCAACTGCACGGTAGTGGTGTCCGACAGGCCGATAAGCAGCCCGCTTATATACGACGCCGACTGCGTAGTGGCTATGAATCTCCCCTCGCTGCTCAAATTCGAGCGGATGGTAAAACCGGGCGGCGTACTGCTGCTCAACACGTCGATAATATCGCAGAGGCCGTCGCGCGCCGACATCACCGTGCACGACGTTCCCGTGAACGAGCTCGCGAAGGAGCTCGGCAGCGCGCGCGTGGCCAATATGATAATGCTGGGCGCGATCGTGCGATCCACCGGCGTCGTGTCGCGCGACTCGATACTCAAGGTAATGGAGAAGACGTTTACCGGAAGCAAGGCCAAGCTCATCGACTTGAATATCGGCGCGTTTGACTTCTGGAAGCCAAGCGCGCAGTGAGCGGGATGAAAGGGTGCGTACAATGAAAGAATTCGTCGTCAAGAATATCGGGAATATCGGGCTTATCACATTTTCCGCGGGTATCTGGGTGGACGTGCTGCTGAAGCCCGAGGAGGGCAAGCGGTTTAGCGTAATATCCATTATTTTAATGGCAGCCGGCGCCGTCATGTTCACCGTGCATATTGTAAGACGTCTGCGGGAACGCAAGAGCGCAAAAAATTCGGACAAGGAGCAGTGACAAAATGAAATATGAATTCAGGATAGAGAAAACGGCAAATCCCAAACCCAAACCGGATCCGGATACGCTCAAATTCGGGCGCGCGTTCTCCGACCATATGCTCATAATGGACTATGACGACGAGAATGGCTGGCACGACGGGCGTATCGTCCCCTACGGGCCGATTGCGCTCGACCCCGCCGCCGCCGTGCTGCATTACGCGCAGGAGATATTCGAGGGACTGAAGGCGTACCGCGCGCGCGACGGGCGCGTGCTGCTGTTCCGCCCGGACATGAACGCCGCGCGCGCGGCGCGCTCGTGCGACAGGATATGTATACCCCGTCTCGACGACGGGCTGTTTGTCGAGGCAGTGAAAGCGATAGTCTCGCTGGAGCGCGGTTGGATACCGGAGAAGGAGGGTACTAGTCTGTACATCCGTCCGTTCATATTCGCGGACGAGCCGGTTATTGGCGTGCATCCGGCGCATCACTACAAATTTGTGATCATATGCTCGCCCGTCGGCCCTTACTACGACACGCCGGGCGGTTCGCTCGCCGCGACGAGCATATTTGTCGAAGAGGAGTACGTGCGCGCGTTTCCGGGCGGCACGGGCTTTGCCAAGGTGGGCGGCAATTACGCCGCTTCGCTGAAAGCGCAGGGGAAGGCCGCGGCGCGCGGTTGTGAACAGGCGCTGTGGCTCGATGCCATTGAGCGCAAATACGTCGAGGAAATAGGCACGTCTAACGCCTTTTTTGTTATTGACGGCGAGGTCATAACGGCGCCGCTGTCCGGAACTATCCTGCCCGGCGTGACGCGCGACAGCGTGATAGCGCTGCTCAAAAAGTGGGGCGCGCGCGTATCCGAGCGACGTCTGAGTATCGACGACGTACGCGCAGCCGCGGAGGGCGGCCGTCTCGGAGAGGTGTTTGCCGCGGGAACGGCGGCGGTCATATCGCCGGTGGGCAGGCTTGTGTTTGAAAACGGCGAGATCACAATCAGCGGCGGCAAGGTGGGCGAGCTGTCGCAGCGGCTTTACGAGACGCTCTACGGCTTACAGACGGGCGATCGTCCCGACGACATGGGCTGGACGGCGGAGGTATAAGACGCGTCGCCGGGGGAACGCGCCCGCCGCGCGGCTTGATTTTGTGACCGTAAGGTCGAAGTCCGGCGCTGCAATCCGAAATGTGCGGCGCCGGACTTCGGAGCAAATCCGTTACTTTGCCGGTCTGGTTACGCTGTTCGCGCCCGCGCGCCCGCAGTCCGGCTTGGCGCCATGGCCGCCGTTGACGTTCTTGCCGCCCGGGACCGCGCCGTGGTTCTTCCCGTTGCTCTCGGCGCCGGTTTTGTCGTCGCCGGCATTTTTCCCGCAGCGATCCCTGTCGCTTTGGCAGTTGCGGGCGTCGCCGCCTCCGGTGCTGTTTTTGCCGTTTGAATTGCCGCCGTAGTTGTTACTGCTGCTCATGGTAGTACCTCCACGTTAATGTGCGCGTCACGGCATCAAAGCGTCCGGGCGTAAACGTCGGGAGCTTTCCGTGGCGGCATTCCGGGATATTATCCCGTTTCAGACAGGGCGTCCTGCGGCACCCGCAAGTAGTATTTGCGCGCGCGTCGCGTATTATTCACCGAAAGGAAAAAACTGCCGAATGGCGCTGTACGCGATCGGAGATCTGCATCTTTCGCTCGGGAGCAATAAACCAATGGACGTCTTCGGCGAGGGCTGGGACGGCTACGTAGGAAAAATAGCGGCGGGCTTCGCCGCGCTCACGCCTGACGACGTATGCGTGTTGTGCGGCGATTTGTCGTGGGCGTCTTCGCTTGACAAGAGTGTCCGGGACTTCCGCTTTATATCGGAGCTGCCGGGTAAAAAGCTCATTATGAAGGGCAACCACGACCATTGGTGGAGTACGGCGGCGAAAATAAGCGCTTTTTTCGAGACGCACGGTTTTTCCGATATGAGTATTCTTCACAATAATTGCTTTCTCTACGGGGATAAGGCCATCTGCGGTTCGCGCGGGTGGACGATTGAGGACAAGCTCGACGCGTCGCACAACGACAAAATCATCCGCCGTGAGGCGCAGAGATTGAATATATCTCTGGAGGCGGCAGGAGACGCGCCTGAAAAGCTCTGTTTTCTCCACTATCCCCCAATATTCAACAGGAGCAGATGCGACGAGATCATCGACGTAATGCGCGCCCATAACGTCAAGCGATGCTGGTACGGCCACGTACACGGGGCCGGCCACCGCTATGCCGTACAGGGCGTTGTTGACGGTATTGATTACCATATGATTTCCGCCGACTACATAGGCTTCACGCCGCGAAAAATCTGTGATTAGAGAGGTTTACGCCGTCACGTGGCCGACCGGCTCCGCGCCCGTCATGGCGGCGGCGTTCATCTCGTCGTAGTCTATGTGCATATATGTGGCGTATTCGGGGCTGACTCGCGCGACGACCTCATCGAACACGAGCGCCCTGTCGCCCCCCACGGACACCCTTACGAGCTGTTTGTCCTTCAGCCCGTATTTTTCCGCGTCCTCGGGCGTGAGGTGAACGTGCCGTTTGGCCACTATAACTCCCTCGTCTATGACCGCCTCGCCCGCCGGCCCTATCAGCTTGCAGCCGGGGCTGCCGCGCAGGTCGCCGCTCTCCCGTATAGGGCAGTCAAATCCGAGCGCGCGCGCGTCCGTCATCGAGAGCTCGACCTGATCCGCCTTGCGGCACGGCCCGATTATCGAAATCGACGTCTCGCCGCGCGGCCCGACGACGGTCACCTTCTGCGGCGTCGCGAACTGCCCCGGCTGTGACAGCCACTTCTTTACCTCCAACTCAAACCCGGCGCCAAACAGGCGCTCGAGCGTCTCGCGCCTGACATGACAGTGCTTGCCGGAACCCTCGATAGTCACGTTGAATTCAGTCATATTTATGACCATTCCTTTCGTTTCACTTCAGGCACAAAACGATCATGAAAAGACATGGTCATAATGCGCCTGTTTTGCGGTTGCCCGTAGGGCGAGCAAAACGCGATTGCAACGAAAAGGTTGAACTTGTTTCAACCTTTTCCCTCCTGCTTTACTTTCTGTCAAAATACGGCGACTTGCCGGACGCGGAGAGCGGTATGCCGATTATCATTCTGCGTTCCCCGAGCTCTCCAAGCATCCCGAGCGCGTCGGCCGCCTTGCCCGCGGTGAACATCATGCGGTTATCCAGCCGGCGGTCGGCGGCGACGGCGACCGCGCTTCCGAGCGCTATACCGAGATCCATCGGCGTGAATACACACGTCGCGCCCGCCCGCTTACACTCCGTACACCCGTCGAACCCGCACAGTCCGCACAGCTTCCCGAGCTTGCGCGTCTCGTACTTCGCGCCGATTAGCACGACGGCCGCGCTCTCGTCCACGTTGCCCGCGTCGCGTATGAAGAAGCCGCCCTTGTCACCCAGCGCCGTCCCGATTTCGCGCATCTTCGTCGCGAGCGCGTCCTTGTCCTCTCCGGTCAGTATCGCCGTGTCGAGTTCGTCGGTACCGCACGCCTTGGGCGCGGTGCGCGCCGCGGCGCACATCGCGCGCGCCGCTTCAAGAACAGCCTGTCCCTCCGCGGTTTTTGAATCTATGTACATTTGTTGCTAACCCCCCTGATATGCGGATTTATCTCACAAGCCAGCGCGAGATGTTCCGCTCGTCCTTATCGAATGCCGCGCCGATCTTAACGACCTTGCGCCCGCCCGCCTCATAGGGGATGGCGTAACCCCTGTCGTCGATCTGCGCAAGCGCTTCCTCCGCCGTACCGTTCAGCTTGAACTCGAATACGTACACCGCGTCCGGCGTCCGGACTACGGCGTCCGCCCTCCCCTTTGCGCTGCGTACCTCCGCCTGCGCGTACTGCCCAAGCATGGTGAACACGAGATAGAACACGGTCTGGTAATGGCGCTCCGTATTATCGTTCAGCTCGTATGGTATGTTCGCGAAGAAAGCCCGCATACGCCCCATAAAGCCGTCCACATCGCCCGCGCGCAGATCGTCGATGAAGTAATCGGCGAAAAATTCCTGTCCCGGCGGTCTGTAGGTATAGTACGGCAACAGCTCTCTCAGAAATCCGTACCGCACCTCCTCGTTCGGGAAATCGAGCATATACCGGTCGTTCCTGTGACCGACTATCGTCAGGTAGCCGCTCTGGTACAGCAGCGGCACGGGATTGTCCCCTCCCGCACGGTAGTCGTCTATAGAGTGGGCCGGTATTTCCACGCCGCCCGCGAATTTCAGAAGGTCAAAATCCGCTTTCCTGATCTGTTCGATGAGGAAAGTCGGCGTTCCCGTCTTGAACCAGTAGTAAGAGAATACTTTCTTTTTCAATGTATTAAGCACACTGAACGGATTGTACATGCTCTCGTCGGCGTCGCTGAATCGGTATCCGTCGTAGCGCCTTTTCATCTCGGCGACGGCTTCGCCGTATGTCATGCCGTTTTTCTCCGCCAGCGCCGAAAGCTCAGTCTTGAAGTTCTCCTCGAGTTCCCGCGCGGATATGCCGCATATGCCGTTGTAAGGCTCCTCCATGCTGATATCCCGCAGCATGTTCAAGTCGCTGAACACGCTGACCCTGCTGAATTTGGTAACTCCCGTCAGCAGCACGAAGCGCAGCCATTGGTTGGCGCTCTTCAAGACTCCGTAGAATCCCTTCAGCGCGGTTCGCATCTCGTCGTTCGCCGCGCCCGCCTCCATCGTCTGCAACAGCGGTCTGTCGTACTCGTCCACCAAGACCACGATTCTGCGCCCCGACTTCTCACAGGCTGTTTGAATCAGGTCGTAAAAACGCGCGGCCGGCGTCTTCCCGGACGTCTGCCCGTCAATACCCCACACTCTCTCAAAACGCCGCAGATTAGTGTCCAGACCGGATTCCAAATCCTCCGCGTTCCTGTATGAGGACACGTTCAAATCAATGTGCAGCACGGGCCATGACGCCCATTCCTTTTCAAGGCCCTCCATCGCAAGCCCACGAAACAGCTCCCGCTTACCCTCGAAGTACGCGCACAGCGTGGAGAGCAGCAGACTCTTCCCGAAGCGTCTCGGGCGGCCGAGGAAGAAGTAGACGCCTTCGTTCGCCAGTTCGTATACCCACCGGGTCTTATCGATGTAGGCGTATCCGCCCGTTATCAGGCTATCAAAATCCTGTATGCCGATCGGCATCCTGCGCATATCCGCTGCCCCCCTTTCACAAGTCGGAGCGTTATTGCTCCGCACGGAGCGGCGCTAAACGTTGCTGTTAAGTCTGAGGACCGAGAAAGGTTACACTAACGCCAATTGTATCAGTTATATATGTGTTGTTTATTGCCGCGGTGATAATCGCTTGACCATTGCCAACCGGTGTGACGACGCCGTTTGTGTCAACTGTAGCTGCTGCGGGATTGTTACTGCTCCATATGATTGTGACGGGCGTCGTCGCGTACGAGGGCACCAGTTGACAAGTTAGAGTTACAGCCTGGTTGTTGTCAATAGTTACGGACTCGGCGCCACCATTGATCATAATGCCGGTAACCTCCGCGGGAGCGACAGTAACTGAGAAAGTTTGCGGATTTATCCGATCGTCGATATTTTGTCCCTTCATATACACGCGTATGCTCACTGTTCCCGTAGCATTGCCAGCAATCGCAATTCTGTTGTTTGTGCTGTCCAGCGTAATTGATGCGATACTACCATAGCCCGACGTTGACTCCGCAGCATCGATCACCATGGTCTTGTTCGCAACATTGGGAGGATTCGTCGTAACGGTGATGTATTTTGGTGTGGGATCTCCGGCGTAGACTGTAAGTTCTGTCGTCGAAAGGGTGAAGCCCGTCGGATACTGCGACTGTCCTGTGACTGTCGCCGTGAAGCTACCGGTGACTTTTGCGTCGCCGGTCAAGCCTGTCGCGATCGCCGTGACGTTTATCGCCGCCTGTCCGGAAGCCACGCCCGTGACGCTAACCGTTGACGCGTACGCGGACGCAACCGTGACTATGCCGGAATTACTCGACGTCCCGTAATACTGCAGCGTCGTCCCGCTCGGCAGCGACGCGCCCGCCACGGTCGGGGTTATCACGGCGGAGGCATTGGAGCTGGATATATTCAGGCTTAAGATGTTGTTGCTCATTCCTGTGCCGCTGAACGACAGCGTGACTACGGTGAAACTCATCGTCACGGTTATATAATCGCTCGCGCTGGCGCTGCGCTGTATCCTCGCCGTTATCGCCGCCGTACCGTTGTTCAAGCCCGTGACGAGGCCGGTCGAGGATACCGTGGCCACGGAGGGGGCGGAGGACGACCACGTGACGGCGGCGTCCGTCGCGTACGAAGAGGAAGTGTTCGTATACGCGGTGAACTTGTACGTATTTCCCTTGCCCAGAACATAGTTGCCGGCGTTTGCAACCGGGGTCGTTTGATTGCTTACAACCGTCGTTTTCTCGTTACTTATAGTGACGCTCGACGCGTAGACCGTGCCGATACTTACGGGGATCGAGTACACGTTGCCGCTGGAGCTGCCGGTAACCGTGATGTTCGCGCTGCCCTGCGCCACCCCCGTGAGCGTCGCCGTCACCGTCGAGGCGGAGCCGGTATTCGCAGTCACGGTAAAGTAATAGGTGTTCGACGACGCGACGGTGAACGTCTCGTTCCGGTTCGACGGCGAGACGGTCAGTGTCACGACGGCGCTGCCGTTGACGTTGACCGCCACTGCCGACGGCGTGCTTGTAACTCCCGTAATGCCTATCAGCGTCCCGAACACGACCGTTCCCAGCGTGCTGTTCGCGCCGGAGTATCCGCTCCCGAAGCCCACGCCGACGACAGTCAGCGACGTGCTCAGCAGCTTTGCGCGGTTGGTGGCGACTCCGATATAGCCGTCGAGGATATCAAAAGCGTTCGCGCCTCCGCCCGTCACCGCGCCGGAGGCCACCAGCGCGCTCTCATAGCCCTGCGCCAGCGCGCGCGTGGCGAAGGTGCTGCCGCTGCGACCCGTCTCGGACAGATAATTGTTCGTGCCCATGTCGGCGGTGTGTGCCCTCGCCGACGCCCCGAGCTTCGCGTTCCACGCGAGCACCGAATAGCCTTTGAGATACCGGAACGCGTTTATCGTCTGAAATATAAACTGCTCCGCCGGCCCGGAGTCGAACACCCGCGCAGCGGTCACGCCGGACGTCTCGTCATAGATCAGCACGGCGTAGCGAGTCCCGCCGGATACGGCGCTGTCGGTGTACGCCCTGCCGCCGACGCCCGTCATCGCGTCGGCCTGTTCGGGCGTTATCACCGCGCCGGTCGTCTTGTTTTTCAGCTGCGTCGCCCAACTCGACGCCATCGAGTATATTGCGGCAACGCCGTTCGACCGGATGCATACGGCGATAAAACTATTGTAGTTTGTATGGAAGACGTACCACGTCTCAGTTGTCGACAGCTTGAAGCTGTCCCTTGCCGTGCCGAGTACCGACTGCGTCTGACTCAGCGTCATGCCAAGCTCGACGCCGTGCAGAGATACCTGCTTTACGCTGCTCGGATCCGTGACGGACAGCACGAATGTCTTAGTCACGTACTTCCCGTTATATGCGATAGTAGCCGTCAGCGTGACGCTCTGCGAGCCGTTTGACGGAATCGTCACCGCGCCGGTGCCCGCGTTTACTGTCGAGGGCAGACTTGAAGTCCATGTTACGTCCGCGCCAAGAACGGTGTCCGGCAGGAACACGCGCCCCGTCACCGAGCTGAGCGTATCGCCCTGATTGAGGAACAGTATTTCAAGCTCCCTGTACGCGTTTTCGAGTAACCTGTTATCCCCTGTCGAGGACGTCGTTTTAAGCGTGAACTGCCTCGTTCTCGTCGCCGTGCCTATTCTGACCGTGGCAGTGAGCGTCGCGGTCTGCGGGGCGCCAACCGTCGAGACTGTACCCGACGCGCTGACGGCGTTCGGATTAGCGCTCGACCACGTTATGGCGGCGCCGCCCGCGCCCGTCGCCGGCAGCAGGATGCTCTGCGATACCCCGTCGGCGGTGTCGCCGTAGGCAAAGCCGATGTTCATGTCCCTGACCGTCTTGTCGGCGAGCTGCTCGTTGGTGAGTCCCGCGTTGATTATGGTCTGCGACGAGTTGTTGCTGCGCCTGACGACGGCGACGCACTCCTCCGACGTTATCTGCGCGAGCGGGTTGAAGTTCCCCAGATTATTGCCCTTTATCATCCCGTTGGCATACGCCGTCTTTACCGAGTTAACGGCGTAATCGGCGATCTTCGAGCTGTCGCCGAACGGGAGCGAGGCCACCGGCTGCGACGGCAGCAGATTTTTTCCCGTGTCGGTCGAAAGGCGGTTGAGCGCGCGTATCATCATGGTGATGATCTCCTGCCGCGCCACGCTCTTGTCCGGCGCGAACAGACCGTTGCCGACTCCGTTGACGACGGGAGTTGACCCGCCGTAGAGCGACGCCTTCTGCACGTCGATGTTGCTCGTGTCCGTGAACGGATTCGCCGCCGGCAGCGGCAGCTCCTGTCCCAGAGTGCGCTCAATCAGCGCTACGACGAGCTCGCAGAACTCTGAACGCGTCAGATTCCTCTGGAAGTCCTTCTGCGCGTTCGGTGTCAGAAGTCCCTCGGTGTTGGCTTCGTTTATCTCCGGGACGGCCCAGCTTGACGGCGCGGAGGCCGCCGAGAAATGCGCGCCGGGCGGTGCGATAGACAGGAGAAGCGCCGATAGGAGAGCGGTCGAAATCAGCCGTTTTATTTTCACGTTCATATTCAGTCCTTTCTCACAATTGCGGAGTTTCGGCGGACGCGCCGGTCTCCGCCGCCCCGTCGTTCCTTGTCTCAACACTCTGCGCGATAACTTTTTCGTTAAAATTCAGGATTATCTGCGCCACTTGCGCTCTTGTGGCAGTCCCGCCGGGAAGCAGTTTACCGTCTGAGCCGTTGACGACGCCGAGAGCCACCGCCCAACGCACGGCGTCGGCGGCGTACGCTGACACGTCCGCGCTGTCGGAGAACGCGTCAAAGCTCCCCGACCCCGCGCCGGCCGACGCGGTATCTATACCCTTATATATCGCGTATCGGTACATTATGACGGCCATCTGCTCGCGCGTTATGCTCGCGGACGGGCGGAAGCTGCCGTCGCCGTAGCCCGTGACGATCTTATTCCCGTTGGCCCAGCTCACCGCGCCGTAATAATACTGCGACGGGTCCGCCACGTCGGAAAACTCGCCCGCGTCGGTGACGGGCGGCGTGCCGTCGAGCCTGTACAGCGCGGTCACAAACATCGCGCGCGTCATGGAGTCGTTCGGCGCGAACCTGTCGGCCGCGACTCCGTTGAGCAGCTTGTTACTGTATGCGTAATCCACGGCGTCGTAGAACCAGTCCGAGGTTTTTACGTCTGAAAATACCGCGTGCTTCGTCACCGCGACGCCGTCGGTCATGTAATAGCCGTCCACCTGCCCTACGGCGTCCGCCGAGGCGGTAACGACAGCCTCGGTCTCCTCCACGCACATATATCGCTGGTTTACCACGAGCATCGAGCCGGAGCTCACCACATTGCCCGTGGACACGTTTATGACCCCGCCGTTTTCTATGGCGAGTGAAGCCGCGCCCCGCGTCAGTATGAAGCTGCTGCCGGAGGTCAGCCTGACGACGTCGCCCGGCTCCAGCGCCAGCTCCGTGAAGCTCCCGGCAAAGCTGTACCCCGGAACGCTCTCGCCAAGCCCGAGCTTCTCCGCCGCGGCGTCATACACGGCGCCGAGCGCCCTGTCGATCTCCGCGCGGCCGTCGGCGACGAGCGCCGGGCGGTACGTCTCGTTTAGGTACATAAGCGTCACAAGCGGATCGGAGGCGCCGCCCGGCTGCTGCGCGTAAGCCGTCGTCATGCACACCGTCATCAGCGCCGCTATCGCTGCCGTCACAATCTTTTTCATGCTTTATTTTACGAGGTCGGCGATCTCGGCGGCAAAATCCTCCTGCTTTTTCTCTATTCCCTCGCCCTTTTCAAATCGCGTGAACGCCTTGATCCTCACGTCGCCCCCGAGCTCCTTTGAGACGTTCTTAACGTGCTGCCCGACGGTTATCTTGTCCCCTTTGACATACGGCTGATTGAGCAGACATATCTCCTCAAAGAACTTGTTTATCCGCCCTTTTACCATACTCTGGGCTATCTGGAGTGACTTCTCCTCGGGCAGCTTTTTCGCCTTGTTCTCCTCTAGTGCCTTGCTGAGCTGTATCTCGCGCTCGCGCTCGAGCTCCTTGGGATCGACGGCCGACGAATCCAGATATGTCGGCCGCATGGCCGCTATCTGCATCGCTATATCTCTGCCGAGTTCCCTCACCGCGTCCGTATCGGATACGTTTTCACACTCGAGTACGACAAGAACGCCTATCTTGCCGCCAG
Source organism: Oscillospiraceae bacterium (assembly GCA_031270395.1). Lineage (GTDB taxonomy): Bacteria > Bacillota > Clostridia > Oscillospirales > Oscillospiraceae > JAISBX01. Next base: position 57,081 of record JAISXU010000081.1, on the reverse strand, counting down.
CGTGTACGTACGGCACGCACAGCCCCTCGTCATATCGCGCGAAACGGCGCACACTGATGTTCTCGCCGATGACGAGCACCATCTCCTGCCGGCGCTCGCGCACCGTCTTGTCCCCGCCCGGATATACGGAGTCCAGCAGCGCGTCCACGTCGGACGGCGCTCCGTCCGCAACGGCTTGCGCGACGCCCTTGACAAAATCGAGGAACTTGTCGTTCTTCGCCACGAAGTCCGTCTCCGCGTTGACCTCCACGGCGACGCCGACGTCCCCGAACACGGCCGCGTACGCGACGCCCTCGGCGGCGACGCGCCCCGCCTTCTTCTGCGCCGCCGCCAGTCCGCGCTCGCGCAGATAATCTATCGCTTTCTCCATGTCGCCGCCGGACGCCTCCAGCGCTTTTTTACAGTCCATCATACCGACGCCGGTCTGCTCGCGCAGAGCCTTTACGTCGCCTGCGGAAAATGCCATCACAAATGACCTTCCTTTACATTGATATTAATCCGCTCGAAAAGTCTTATCCTTACGGCAAAGCCGCTCGGGACTTTTCTCGCTCATAAGCGCATGTTTCTCGCCACCTATGGCGGCAACCGAAACATATGCGCGATATTAATTCGACACGACATATCGTGCGAATTAATATTATCCGCCGTTACGCCGGCTCGCCGGCCGGCGCCGCTTCCGCGGGAGCTTCCGGCTCCGCGGCGGCCTCCTGTTTTGCCGGCTCCGGCGCCGCCTGCGCTATCGGTTCAGCCGGCGCCGCGGGCGCCGCGGGCGCAACCGGTTCCGCCGGCGCCGCGATTTCGGGCGTTTCCGTCGCCGCGGCCTCGCCGAGTCCGGACGCCTCACTGCCATCGCCCTCCGGCGCCTCCGCGTCCGCTCCCTGCCTGCCCTCTATGACGGCGTTCGCCATCGTCTGGGACATGAGGCGGATTGCGCGTATCGCGTCGTCGTTGCCGGGGATTATATAGTCGATCTCGTCGGGATCGCAGTTTGTGTCCACAATGGCCACTATCGGTATCTTGAGCTTTCTCGCCTCGGCTATCGCGTTGCGTTCCTTGCGCGGATCGACTATGAACAGCGCGGCGGGAGGCTTTTTCATGTTCTTGACGCCTCCGAGGTACTTCTCCAGCTTGGCGATCTCGTTTGTGTGCTTGATGACCTCTTTTTTCGGCAGCATGTCGAACGTGCCGTCCTCCTGCATTTTGCGCAACTGCGCGAGCCTGTCGATGCGCGTCCGCATCGTCTTGAAATTGGTGAGCATTCCGCCGAGCCAGCGCGCGTTGACATAGTACGCTCCGGCCCTCTCCGCCTCGTCGCGCACGGAGTCCTGCGCCTGCTTTTTTGTGCCCACAAAGAGAAGCGCGCCCCCGCCCTCGCTCATCAGGCGCACAAAATTATACGCCTCGTCGAGCTTCTTCACCGTTTTTTGGAGGTCGATTATATAGATGCCGTTGCGCTCCATATAGATATACGGCGCCATTTTCGGGTTCCAGCGCCTCGTCTGGTGCCCGAAATGTACGCCCGCCTCCAAAAGCTGTTTCATTGTAACTACCGCCATGAACAAATTCCTCCGTTTTTTTGTTGATTTGAGCCGCGTTCAAACGCCGCTCTCCCTCCGGCCCCATCGTCTCCAGCGCCAACCGCCCCAAGCGGCGCCCTCCCCGCCCGCAAATCCTCGCGCGGGCGAAACGGCGCGCTCCGAACGGCACATGGCAAAAAATCCGGAACCGTGCGTAATAGTGTCTGCGGCAACAGTTTAGCATACTGCAGAAAAAAAAACAATAGAAACTTTTGGGGAATGATTTCGTTTGTTTTGGGGAATGATTTCGTTTGTTGTTAGGGATGCCCTGCGGGACTTGTTATTCCTGTAGGGACGCACTTGCGATGGTTCGTCGGAGGCGACATTTGCTGTGTCTGTCCGAGCGTTGAAAAGCGATGTATTTACGCAATAAACTTGATTTAATCAAGTTATACATACTTATTTCGCCGAAATATAAGCATTTACAGTTGAATTATTGACATGGCGCCCCCCTTGGTGATTTAATACGGGCGCGGGGACGAGCCCGCGCCCACATTAAATCAGATCCGCTGAAGCTGTCAAAAATATGTATAAAGCCGGGAGGAACTGCCGCATGTCAGAGGTTCGCGATCCCTACGCCAACGTCGTGACCATTATGGAGCGCGCGATGCGCGTGGGGGAAATAAATCAGCGTGTGTTTGAGATTATCAAAAATCCGCAGCGGGAGACAAAGGTGTATCTGCCCGTGGAGATGGACGACGGAAATGTGCGCGTATTCGAGGGCTACAGGGTGCAGCACTCGAATATTCGCGGCCCGTTCAAGGGCGGGATACGTTTTCATCAGGATTGCGACTTAAACGAGATAAAGGCGCTCGCGACGTGGATGTCGCTGAAATGCGCCGTCGTCAATATCCCGTTCGGAGGCGCGAAGGGCGGCGTGAGAGTGGAGCCCGGCACGCTCTCCGAGCGCGAACTATGCCGCCTGACGCGGCGCTATACTTACGCCATAGAGCCTATCATCGGCGCGGACTCCGACATTCCCGCGCCCGACGTGAATACGAACGCGCAGATTATGGCGTGGGTGCTCGACACCTACAGTATGCTAAAGGGCAAGCCCTGTCCCGGCGTCGTAACCGGCAAACCCGTGGAACTCGGCGGCTCACGCGGGAGGGCGTCCGCCACGGGGCGCGGCGTCGTCATAAGCGCGAAGCTGCTGCTCGCGGAGCGCGGCAAAACGCTTGATGGTATGCGCGTCGCCGTTCAGGGCAACGGCAACGTCGGGGGCAATGCCGCTAAAATTTTTCATCACAGGAACGCGCGCGTCGTCGCGATGAGCGACGTTTCCGGCGGCGTTTACCGCGAGGGCGGTCTCGACGCGGATGATATAGCGCTGTACACGAAAAAGGGCGGTCTGCTGCGCGATTACGACGGCGACGGGGTGCGCCACATCACGAATGACGAAACGCTGACGTGCGAGTGCGACATCCTTGTCCCCGCGGCGCTGGAGAACCAGATAGACGCGACGGTCGCCGCAAGACTGCGCTGCGGTTATGTCGTCGAGGCGGCCAACGGCCCGACGACGGCGGAGGCGGACGCCGTGCTGGAGGAGCGCGGCATACTCGCGGTTCCGGATATTTTCGCCAACAGCGGCGGCGTCATAGTGTCCTATTTCGAGTGGGTGCAAAACATTCAGGAGCTCACGTGGGCGCGCGAGCGCGTACACGAAATGCTGGAGGACATTATGTCAAACGCGTACGCGGAAATCAAGCTGGTACAGGCGGAGCGCGCGTGTTCTCTCCGCATGGCGGCGTACATTCTGGCGCTCCGGCGGCTGATATACGCGGAGGAGATAAAGGGGATATTCCCATGACTTTATGGGGAGGGGAGGTTTGGCGCTTTGGAGATAAAGCTTGATGAAATTGACCGCAAAATCGTGGGGCTTCTCACGGAGAACGCGCGAATGTCGTACAAGGAGATCGCCGGACGCGTCTTTTTGTCCTCTACGGCGGTTTCCGCGCGGGTCGAAAATCTCGAAAAGTCGGGCGTCATATCCGGTTACCACGCGGAGATAAATCCGCTCGCGCTCGGGTTTTACACAAAGGCTTTCATCAACGTGGAGATAGAGCCCGTACAAAAGAAGGAGTTTTACCCGTACATCGCGGGCGTTCCGAGCGTCGTGGAGTGCAACTGCGTCACGGGTGAGTATTCCATGCTGATAGAGGTGATTTTCAGGACGCCTCCGGAGCTCGACGCGTTCATAGGAGAGCTTCAGCGGTTTGGCAAAACCAAGACGCTTATCGTATTCTCGACATCCGTGGAACACCGCAACATGTTTTTTACACAGACCGGCGACGGCGGCGCCGCGCTGCGGCGAATGAATAATGAATAGTGAAGAATGAATAATAATCGGAGTGAAAAATAATTTTGACGATTCCCTCCGACTGCGATATACTATCTACTGCGTGGACAATATACCGTAGTCGGAGGGGGAGGTTTTCTTGTCGCTTGACGCGGACGCGGCGGCGCTCCCGCCGTCGTTTTACGAGAGCGTTGAACGCAGCATCGAAAAAAAGTACCGCAAGTCGCTCTGGCGCCCGTTCATAGCGGGCATAAAGCGGTACGGGCTAATTTCGCCCGGCGACAGAATAGCTGTGTGCATGTCGGGCGGCAAGGACTCCGCGCTCATGGCGAAGCTGTTTCAGGCGCTGCTCCGGCGCACGGAGATACCCTTTGAGGCCGTCTTTCTCGTGATGGACCCCGGCTACAACGCCGAAAACCGCGAAAAAGTCGTCACGAACGCCAGGCGTCTCGGCATACCCGCCGAGTTTTTTGAATCCGGCATCTTTGACGCCGCGGCGCGCGCCGGCGGTTCGCCCTGTTATCTGTGCGCGCGTATGCGGCGCGGCCACCTCTACAAGGCGGCGCGGGAGCGCGGTTGCAACAAGATCGCTCTCGGACACCATTTCAACGACGTGATTGAGACGATCCTGATGGGTCTGCTGCACGGCGCGCAAATACAGACGATGATGCCTAAGCTGCGCAGCAAAAATTTTCCCGGCATGGAGCTCATACGCCCCATGTACTGCGTGCGCGAGGACGACATAATCTCGTGGGCGCGCTATAACGGGCTCGAATTCATCCGCTGCGCGTGCCGCTTTACGGAGCACTGCGAGACCGCGCAGGGCGAGGGCGGAGGCGCCCGCGCAGACGTAAAGCGCCTGATACGCGACCTGAAGCGGCGGTATCCCGACGTCGAACGCCACATTTTCAGCAGCGTCAACATGGTAAATCTCAATACGGTTCTGGGCTACAGGCTCGATGGCGTGGAACACAGCTTCCTTGACGGTTACGACTCGCAGAGCGAAATGTCTTAGGTGAAATGAATATGGATATCAGTGTTTGTCTTCTGAACGACTCGTTCCCGCCGCTCATCGACGGGGTCTCCACCACGGTGTACAATTACGCGTCGATCATCAACAGCAAATACGGCCTCTGCGCCGTAGCGACGCCGGCCTATCCGGGCGTACACGACGACTATCCGTTCCCCGTCATACGCTACCCCAGCATCAAAACGGAAAAATTCTTCGGATACCGCTCAGGGCTTCCCGTCACGCCTGTGGTGGCGAAGGAGCTTAAAAAGCTCGGCGTCAACATTCTGCACAGCCACTGTCCGTTTGCCTCGTCAGTGCTGGCGCGGACTCTGCGAACATCAGTGCTGGCGCGGACTCTGCGCCCCGCTCTGGACGCGCCGATAGTCTTCACGTACCATACAAAGTTCGACGTGGACATCGCCAATACGTTCAAGTCGGAGATTCTGCAAACGGCTGTTATAAACGTCATGATGGCAAACATAAGAACGAGCGACGAGGTGTGGGTCGTGAGTCCGGGCGCGGCCGAAAATCTGAGAGGACTCGGCTATACGGGTCAGCCGCTGCTGATGGAAAACGGCGTGGATTTCAGCAAGGGCCCCTCCGAACGCTCCGACGTCGAGGCTCTCGCCGCCCGGTACGGCATAAGAAAGGACATGTCCGTATTCCTGTTTGTCGGCCGCATGATGTGGTACAAGGGCATACGCACAATATTAGACGGCCTCTACATGGCCAAAGCCCGCGGTGTGAAATTTAAGATGATTTTTGTGGGCGGGGGACAGGATTACGACGCCATAGTAAAGAACGCCGAGCTGCTGGGGCTGGCGGACGCCTGTGTCTTTACGGGACGGGTGAGCGACCGGGGCGAGCTTCGCGCGCATTACTCGCTCGCCGACATGTTCCTGTTCCCCTCCGATTATGATACCAGCGGCATAGTCGTGCGCGAGGCGGCGGCCTGCGGCCTCGCCAGCGTTCTTCTGCGGGACAGCTCCGCCGCGCATGGCGTGACGGACGGTCGGAACGGTCTCCTGATACACGACGACGCGTCCGACCTCATGGACGCCGTAATCAGAACGGCTTCCGACAGGGAATGGGCGGGGGCGCTCGGGCGGCGCGCTATGGACGACCTATATCTGTCGTGGGACGACGCCGTCGCGCGCGCGTGGCGGCGGTATGGCGAGGTTCTTGAAGGCTACAGGGAGGCGGGCAAAAACCGCAAGCCGTGACAAACGAAATTGTTCCTTGAAAAATGTCAAAACTGCGGTTATAATTGAGCGCGCCGCTTGTACTGCGGAGTTAATTATTGTCGGGAGGAACGTAAGTGGTTAGAGATTTGATGTCCTTTATATCAGAGTACGATCCGGAGGTCGGGGCGGCGGTCGAGAGCGAGTACGCGCGCCAGAGGAGAAATATCGAGCTGATAGCGTCCGAGAATTTTGTCAGCGAGGCAGTTCTGGCGGCCGCCGGCACGGTACTGACCAACAAGTACGCCGAGGGTTATCCGGGACACAGATACTACGGCGGCTGTGAAAACGTGGACGTCGTCGAGAGTATCGCCATAGAGCGCGCCAAAAAGCTGTTCGGAGCAAAATTTGTGAACGTGCAGCCGCACTCGGGCGTATCGGCAAATTACGTGGCGTATATAACGCTCGTCAAACCGGGCGACACCGTGCTCGGCATGAATCTTGACCACGGCGGACACCTCTCTCACGGCAGCGCCGCCAATTTCTCCGGGAAGCAATATAAGATAGTATCCTACGGCGTTACGCCGGACACAAATCTCATCGACTACGACGAGCTGCGCCGTCTCGCGCTGGAGCACAGGCCGCGCATGATCATAGCCGGGGCGTCGGCGTACCCGCGCATTATTGATTTCGCGGCGTTCTCACAGATAGCCAAAGAGGTCGGCGCCTACCTCATGGCCGACATCGCCCACATCTGCGGACTCGTCGCGGCGGGGGAGCACCCGAGCCCCGTGCCCTACGCCGACATTGTCTCCAGCACGACGCATAAGACGATGCGCGGCCCGCGCGGCGGCTTCCTCATGACAAATGACGAAGATATCGCAAAAAGAATAAACAGCGCCGTCTTCCCCGGCGCGCAGGGCGGGCCGCTCATGCACATCATAGCGGCAAAGGCCATCGCGTTCGGCGAGGCGCTGCGCCCGGAATTTGCGGACTATCAGCGCCGCATCCGCCGCAACGCGACCGCGCTGGCGACGTCCCTGCGCGCGCGCGGCTTCGATCTCGTATCCGGCGGGACGGACAACCACCTGATGCTGCTCGATCTGCGGCGCTTCGGACTCACCGGCCGCGATATGGAGCGTATGCTGGACTCCGTGTATATCACCGCCAATAAAAATAAGATACCGAACGATCCCGAAAACGCCTCCTTGACGAGCGGTCTGCGGCTCGGTACGCCGTCCGTCACGACGCGCGGTTTTTCGGAGGGGGATATGGACAAGATAGCGGAGCTTATCTATCTAGCGGCTACCGACCTCGACGGAAGGGCGGACTATATCCGTTCGGAGGTGGATCGGCTGTGCGCCGGCCATCCCATTTACCGGTAGACGCCGGCGGGACGGCGGAGGAGCGCGCGATGTACCGCCCGCTTGCGGATGAATTGCGGCCGGAGACGCTGTCCGGCGTCGTGGGGCAGGAGCACATACTTGGTAAAAACGGGCTTCTGCGGCGTATAATTGCCGGCGGGGCGATACCCAACATGCTGTTCTACGGGCCGTCCGGCACGGGCAAGACCACAGTGGCGAACATCATAGCGCGCGAGTCGGGCAGAACGCTGCGCAAGCTCAACGCCACGACGTCCGGCATCGCGGACGTCAAGAGCATAATATCGGAGCTCGACACGTTTCTCACGCCGAACGGAGTTCTTCTCTACCTCGACGAGATACAGTATTTCAACAAGAAGCAGCAGCAGTCCCTCCTTGAATTCATAGAGAATGGCAGTATGACGCTCATCGCGTCCACCACGGAAAATCCGTATTTCTACGTATACAACGCGATTTTAAGCCGCTGCACGGTCTTTGAGTTCAAGGCCGTAGCCGCCGCGGACGCGGAGCTCGCCGTGAGGCGCGCCGTCGCGTTCCTCGAAAACCGGGACGGCGTGACTATAGACATCGAGGACGGAGCCGCGCGGCATATCGCGAGCTCGTGCGGCGGCGACGTGCGAAAGGCTCTAAACGCCGTGGAGCTGCTGTACTACGCGGCGGGCGCAAACGCCGGCGGCCGCGCGACGCTCACGCTCGACGACGCGGTCGGCGTCTCGCAGCGGAGCGCCATGCGGTACGACAGGGACGGCGACGGCCACTACGACATCGTCTCCGCGCTCCAAAAGTCGATCCGTGGCTCCGATCCGGACGCCGCGCTCCACTATCTCGCGCGGCTTTTGGAGGCGGGCGACATCATATCGCCGTGCCGGAGGCTGCTCGTGATAGCGGCCGAGGACGTCGGACTCGCGTATCCGCAGGCGCTGGCTATCGTCAAGGCGTGCGTGGACAGCGCCGTGCAGCTCGGACTGCCGGAGGCGCGTATACCGCTCGCGGACGCCGCCGTTCTGCTGGCGACGGCGCCCAAGTCAAACAGCGCGTACCTCGCGATAGACGCGGCGCTTGGGGACGTGCGCGCCGGCAAAACAGGGGACATACCGCGTCAGTTACAGAACGTACACGCGGACGGCGCGGGCTTTGAGCGCGATCAGAACTACATCTATCCGCACGACTACCCGAACCATTACGCCCCGCAGCAATATCTTCCGGACGCGCTCGCGGGCGCGAAATACTACGAGTACGGGGATAACAAGGCCGAACAGGCGGCGAAGCGCTACTGGGAGGAAATCAAAAAAATCTGACAAATTATGGATATTGCTGTGGGCGACATACTTACGATGAAGAAAAAGCATCCGTGCGGCGGCTTTGAATGGCTCGTGACGCGCGTCGGCGCCGATTTTAAGATGAAGTGTCTGTGCTGCGGCCACGAGATCATGCGTCCGCGCGCCGTGATAGAGCGCAGAGTAAAGGCGGTACGCCGCGATGCCGGGCCGTAGCGCCTGCCGCGATCCATTCGCGGCGTGCGGCGGTATCTCATTCTCCGCGGAGACTCGACGCGAAATCCGCGGCGCGCGGATAGAATAAAAAGGCCGCGCCTATGTCGAGACTCGCGCCGAGCGACAGCTTGGCCCTGACGCTGGCGAGGTCGTCGTACAGAATGACGTGGCGCGACGCGCCCGCGCGGTATGTGAAGTAATTGCAGCACAGATACTCTGAAAACTGCGGCTTTTTGCAGTACCGGGCGGCGAGAGCGGACAATTCGCCTCGGGACAGCGGACGTCCGGCGCCGGGCGGCGACGGCGGGGTGATGTCCTCCATGACGACGTCTATCTCCAGTGCGACGCGTTCCGCGCCAAAGAGACCCGCGGCCTCACGAAGACGCGCCTCCAGACTCCCGCCGTCCGGCGATGCGGGTATGAGCGCGGCGCCGGACGGCAAGCCGGCGGCGAGCGCAAGCCGCTCCCCGGAGAAGAACAGCATACCGCGCTCCGCCGCCGCGGCGCCCGTGAGGCGCGCGAGCTCGATATGGGACCGGTTAGGCGCCCGTTCGAGACTCAGAACCACCCCGCCGTAATCGCGCGCGGAGCATTCCGCGAGGATATCCCGCGCCGCCGCCCGGGCGTCGCTCTCCGCCGCGAGTCCCGCGAGCTCGCACACCATGAGCCCGCCGCGCGCACCTCCGCCCTCTATGCGCCAGAGGCGGCCGTCCTCCAGCTTGTAGTCCAGATGCGCGAGCTCCAGCCCCGTCCGCGCGGCGTCGGCCGCCGTCTCCGGGGGCGACGCGAGAAATATTTTCATAACCTCAACCTGTCCATCCGAATTTGCTTCTCATATACTGTCGCCAAACGGAATTATTTGATTGGTATTCACGAAAGGCAAGGAATATGAAATTTTCACCTGTCCCGGCGTACTCCTTCGGCGCGGTCTCCGACATAAGCGCCGCGTTTCTGAGAGAGATCGGGGTCACTTTCCTGATGCTCGATCTCGACAATACGCTGGCGCCCTACGGCGCGGACGCTCCCGAGGAGCGCGTCGTCCGCTGGGCGGATTCCGTGCGCGCCGGCGGGGTGCGGCTGTTCATCGTCTCAAACAGCCGCAGGCCGGGGCGCGCGGAGAGGTTAGCCGGGATGATGCGGATCGGCTACATAAAAAACGCGCGCAAGCCGTCTCCGGCGGGCATTTTCGCGGCGCTGCGCGAGTCGGGCAGCGCGCCGGATCGCGCCGCGTTCGCCGGCGATCAGGTCTACACCGATACGCTCGCGGCCAATCGCGCCGGCGTCACGTCGATATTGGTACGTCCAATCCGCTTGAGCAATGCGTTTCTCGCGGCGCGATACGGTCTTGAGGCGCCGTTCCGGGCGATGGCGCGCCCGGCGCAGACGCGCGGCGACCGCAGAATAAGGAGATGAGGGGTTTGGGCTTCAAAATCAACAATCTCGCGAAAATCATGCGCGTGCTGCGCGACAGGGACGGCGACTGCGTCATGGTGACGAGCCCGGCAAACAGACTGTACGCCACGGGCTTTGAGTCGAGCGCGGGGGTCGCGCTCGTCACGCGGGATCGCGCGTGGTTTTTTACGGACTCCCGGTACTTCGAGTCCGCCGCTGCGGCAATCGAGGGCGCGGAGATCAGGCAGGTATCGGGACACAACGGGTATTCGGACGCAATCAACGCGATAATATCGGAGCTCGGACTGCGGCGCGTCGGCTTTGAGGACGAGCGCGTCACGTGCTCGGAGTACGAGGTATGGCGGACGCGGCTGAAGGCGCCGCTGTTCGCGGTTTCCGCGCTGCTGGGCAGACTGCGGTCGGTCAAGAGCGCCGCGGAGTTGGAGGCGATGAAGCGGGCGCAGCGCGTGGCGGAGCGCTCGTTTGAACAGATACTTCCGCTCATCAACCGGGACATATCGGAAAAAGAGCTGGCGGCGGAGCTCATATACAGATTTTTGAGAAACGGCGCGGACGACAAATCGTTCGACCCCATTGTAGTGTCCGGAACGCGTTCGAGTATGCCGCACGGTGTTCCGACCGACCACAAGATACAGGATGGATTTCTCACCATAGATTTCGGCGTGAGGGTTGACGGCTGGTGCAGCGACACCACCCGGACGCTATGCGTCGGCGAGCCGACGCACGAGATGCTGCGCGTGTACGCCACGGTGCTGAGGGCGCAGCTTCGCGGTATCGAGACGGCGCGAGCCGGCGTCACAGGGCGCGAGGTGGACGGCGCGGCGCGCGCCGTAATAGACGAGGCGGGCTACGGCGGGTACTTCGGGCACGGCTTCGGGCACGGGCTGGGACTCGAGGTACACGAGCAGCCGAACGCCTCGGAGGCAAACGACAAGCCGCTGCCCCACGGCGCGGTCATCTCGGCGGAGCCGGGCATATACCTCCCGGGCCGCTTCGGAGTGCGCATAGAGGACGTCCTGTATATCACTGAGGACGGCAGCGAGAACATCACAAGTCTGCCAAAGGAATTGACGGTCGTTTGAAGCCGGACGCGCCGCCGCGTATATCCCGCGCGCCGCAGCGAGGCGGCAAACGGACGTTAAGCCGGGCGCCCGCTCAGCTACCGGTTTCGTCAAGCGCCGCGGACATCTCCAGCAGCTTTCTCATCCTGTGGTTCATGCACGATTTTGTGACGGGGGGCGAACACAGTCCCCCGAGCTCCGCGAGACTGAGTTCGGGGTTCTCCGTTCTCAATACGGCCGCCTGTCTCAGTTTTTCGGGCAGCTCCGGCGTCACGCGCGCGGCGGTGAGTCTGCCGATCGCCTCTATCTGCTGCTGTGCCGCTTCGACGGTCTTTGTCACGTTCGCGGTGTCGCAGTTCACGCGTCTGTTCACGCTGTTGCGCATGGATTTTTCGATTTTCGCCGACATCAGCTCCATCGCCGCGACAGGCGCGCCGATGAGCGTCAGAAAATCCTCTATCGCCCCGCTCTGCTTGAAATATACGATATAGCTGCCGTTTCGGGACATCTCCTTCGGTTGGAAATCCATATCGAGCAGGAGGGTATACATCTCTCTGCTCACGTTGTAGTGCCCGGTGACGAGTTCCAGGTGGTAACGCTTGGCGGGATCGGTCACCGACCCGCCCGCAAGAAAAGCGCCGCGCACAAAGCTGCGCCGGCAGCAATCCGCCTCGAGAACCCCGAGATTGATGTGGTGGGCGAGCATGCTCTCGCCGCTGAGTCCGTACAGCTCAAAGACGCGCTTCAGCTTTTCCCGCTCATTGACGACGAATACGCGCTTCCCCGCCGCCGCGTCCTCCCCGGGCGCGACGTCGAACCGCACGCCAAAGGCGCTGAGAAACAGCCGCGGCAGGGCGGCGGCAAGGTCGCGATTTTCAGTTATTATTCGTATTTCGTTGCCGGAAAACGTGTTGCAATACAGCAATATCCCAAAGCATTCCGCGGCCACGCAGAAATCGCATCCGGGCGCGTTCCTGCACAGCTCCGCCTTTATGCCGCCCGAAAACGACATCCCCTTCTCACCTCGCCCGGCGTGTGCCCGCGCACGGACGCGCAACCCCGATCTGCCCGGAGCCGCGCGCCCCGCCACGGTCAGCCGCCCTTATCAATATCCCTGTGGATGCAGTCCACCGCGTATCCCGCTCCGCTCAACCGCTCCGCCAGAGCCTGCGCGACCGCCACGGATCTGTGCCGTCCCCCCGTGCAGCCGATGCAAACCACGAGATAGCGCTTTCCCTCCTCGATATAATACGGAAGCAGAAATTCCATCATCCCGCCCAGCGTCTCCATAAATTTCCGGGTCTGCTCGAAGTCAAATACATAATTTTTGACGGCGTCGTCCAAGCCGCTCAGTCCGTGCAGTCCGCTGACGTAATACGGATTCGGCAGAAATCTCACGTCGAATACGAGATCCGCCTCTATTGGCAGTCCGTGCTTGAAGCCGAACGATTTTACGCTGACGCCGATCGCCTTGCTGTCCGTCCCCTGCGTAAATTGGGTAAAGAGCCGCCGCTGGAGGTTGCCGAGAGTGAGTCCCGTCGTGTCTATGACGTCGTCCGCCTGACTGCGCAGAGGCGAGAGAAGCGCTATCTCGCTTCTCACGGCGTTTTCAAGCTGCAAGCCCTCCGACGCCTCTAGCGGGTGGCGCCTGCGCGTCTCCTTGTATCTCTTTACAATAGTGGCGACATCGGCCTCTACGAACAGTATCCGATACTCGCAGCCAAGAGCCTTCATGCCCTCCAGCGCGTCAAACAGCTCGCCTATATTGCGCGTCGCCCTGACGTCCGTCACCATCGCCACGCGCTCGTATCTGCCGCGCGCGCCATTGACGAGCTCCGCGAACTTTGGCATCATGGCCACGGGCATGTTGTCCACGCAGTAGTAGTCCATGTCCTCCAAAATAGCGGCGACGCGGCTCTTTCCCGCGCCGGAGAGTCCCGAAATAATCAGAATTTCCATGACTGCGCGCCTCCGTTTAAGTCCCTGCGTAATATTTTTATCTCCGGCTCGAGAGCTACTCCAAAGAGCGTCAAAACGCGGACACGGACATACTCTATCAACCGCAGGTCATCATCAAACGTCGCGTCCGCGGCGTTTACTATAAAACCGGCGTGCTTCTCCGATACGCGCGCCCCGCCGACCGAGTGCCCCTTTAAGCCCGCCCGCTCGATGAGCTCCGCCGCGTACCCGTCGCGCGGGCGCTTGAACGCGCTCCCGGCGCTGGGCAGATCAAGCGGCTGCGAGGCGCGTCTCCGCGCGGCCAGTTCCTCCATACGGGCGGTGATCTCCCCGGCGTCGGCTCGCTCAAGCCGTATATCCGCCGAGACGACGACCTCGCCGCCATCTGAAAACCTGCTCCGCCTGTACCCGAAGCCGCACTCCGCGGCGCCGGCCTCCTCCGCCTCCGCCGCCGTAGTCGCGCCGTCAAACCGGGGCAGATACCGAACCGCGGCGACGGCGTCGCTCATCTGCCCGCCGTACGCTCCCGCGTTCATCACGACGGCGCCGCCGAGCGTGCCGGGTATGCCGTGCGCAAACTCGAGTCCGCGCAGACCGTTATCGCGGGCGAACGCCGCGAGCCGCCGCAGCGTCACGCCCGCGCCGGCGCGTATCGACCCGTCCGGCGTCGTCTCAAGCCCGCTTAGGCCCGTCGTTTTTATGGCGATAGCGTCAAAACCGCGCCCGTCCGCGAGTATGTTTGTCCCGTTGCCCATGACGATGGGCGCGACGCCGCGATCCCGCAGCAGCGAGCGCAGTGTTTCCAGCTCATGCGCCGATTTCGGAAAAAACATGGCGGTCACCGGCCCGCCTATCCGCAGCGACGTATGTCCGGACAGCAGCTCCGAGCGCCTGTATTCGAGCTCGGGCAGTTTTTTGGAAATTTCGGCGACTGCGACGGAAATATCGTCCATCCGGCCCTCCCCACAAATCAAGACGTTTGAAGCGTACTATCTACTGTATAATGTCCACAACGTGGACATTATACCATGACGCGAAGCGGCAATGGTATAATGTGTCATCCCTCGGCGGTTGCCGCGAAGCGGCGAGCCGATGGGGACAGCCTCGTATAATGTCCACAACGTGGACATTATACCATGACGCGAAGCGGCAATGGTATAATGTGTCATCCCTCGGCGGTTGCCGCGAAGCGGCGAGCCGATGGGGACAGCCACGTATAATGTCCGCTGTGCGGACATTATACCATATGGCGCGAAGCGGCTGCAAACGGGGCGCCGTCACGTCTCCCGCAGCGAGATTCCGCCCGTAAAATAGAAGTAATAGTCGCGGGAAAGACCGGAGCCTCCGGCAGTCTCCATATGGCCGCCTATGAGTATCCTGGTTCCCGCGCTCAGAGACAGACCGAGCTGTTGCAGCGAGGCCGCTCTGGGTGTATGGGAGAGCACCGTGCCGCTGTATCCCACGTTTACCGCGAGCTTTGTCTCCGCGACAGGCGCGAATACATTGCTGTCCGGGGGCGCGGTGTATAGCTGCAAAAACGGATAGACCGTCAATCCCTGCGGGAACGTATAATCCACGATCGTATTGAAGGTCACGCAGATATTTTCGATAACGGCGTCGAACGGCAGGGTAAACGTGTCCTGATTATCACCCATGAGCGCCGCGGTTCCCTCCGCCGCCAGCGTTATCACCGGCGAGCTCCCGCCGAAAGTTATCGCGCTGACCGTTGTGGCCGCGCCTGTGTTGTTTGTAGACATGCGCGGCGCGGAATGGGACGCAAACGGAATTATTGTCGAGGCCTGCAGGCCGGCAGGGCCGGCAGGGCCAACGGGGCCGGCGGGACCGGTATTACCCTGAGCTCCCTGCGGGCCGGCAGGACCAGCGGGACCGGCGGGGCCGGCATTGCCCCGGGCTCCCTGCGGGCCGGCGGGGCCGCGCGCCCCCTGCTCTCCCCGTTCTCCTTGCTGTCCCTGCACTCCCTGCGGGCCCTGTACTCCCTGCGGCCCCCTGATGTTTCCCACATTCTCCCATGTCTGCGACGAGGCGCTCCAGATGTACAGATCGTCGTTCACCAGATACGCGTCCCCCGTGTTGCCCGTAGGATGGGCCGCCGTCAATTCCGCCAAGCTATTATAAGAGCCCTTGATGCTTACACCGGCGCCGTCCGCGCCGTTTGCCCCCGCGGGGCCCTGTATACCCTGTACTCCGGCCGGCCCCTGCTCTCCCTGCGCGCCCTCCGGGCCATGCGGACCGGCTGCGCCGGGAACGCCCTGCGGTCCCTGCGGGCCGGGAGAACCGGGTTCGCCAGGAGACCCCTGTGGGCCTTGTAAGCCTTGCGGGCCTTGCTGTCCGGCCTCCCCCTGCGGGCCCTGCTGCCCGGGAGCCCCCGGCTCGCCTTTCGGTCCTGCGGGCCCCACCGGGCCTGCCGGGCCCACGGCGCAGCAAGCCGGTTTGCAGCAGAAATCGGGG
The DNA here is from genome assembly GCA_031270395.1 of Oscillospiraceae bacterium. Lineage (GTDB taxonomy): Bacteria > Bacillota > Clostridia > Oscillospirales > Oscillospiraceae > JAISBX01. The sequence goes on along the minus strand of JAISXU010000081.1, from coordinate 41,235 downwards.
CGCATATCGCAAGCGCCGTACTGTCCGCTATGAGGCAAATCGCCGCCGGGTACCCGTTTCATTTTAAGACATTCATTGCGATTCTCATTGTCCTTATTGTCACATTTCATCGCGTCAGCTCCACTCACGTCTTTTTAGGGCGCGCTTTTTCGGTAACAGCCCTTTACCGCATTATATTCCGTCGCGCTCAATATCGTGAAGCTTACGTCACCGTCAGCGTGAACACGAAGCGCGTCACGCCGTCGCGGCTGGTGACGTATATGTCCTCGTTGTGGTTATCGAGTATAGTCTTGACAATGTACAGCCCCAGGCCGACACCCTCGCGGTCGGCGCTGCGGGCGCGATCCGTCTTGTGGAATCTGTCGAAAATCAGCGGCATCTCCTCCTCAGGTATCGTCTCGCCGCGGTTTTCGACCGCCACAAACGCCTTGACGCCCTGCTTCCACAGACTGATCTTGACGACGCTGCCCTCGGCGCTGAATTTGACGGCGTTGTCCAGCAGATTGTACACCACCTGCGTCACGGAGTCCTTATCGCCGCGCGTAACGACGGCGCCCTCGGGCAGCTCCACGGCGGCGTCCAGACCGCGCGCCTCTATTTTTGCGCCGAGCCCCAGCAGCGTCACGCGTATGACCTCGGCGATATCGAAGCTGCCGGCAATGAGCTCCGCGCTGTCCTGCGCCCGCAGCCGCGACATGTCGAGCATGCCGCGCACGAGACGCGACAGCCGGCGCGTCTCTGACGAGATGATTTCGAGATATTTTTTCTCGCTTTCGGGCGGGATGGTACCGTCGAGTATGCCGTCCGCAAAGCCGGCAATCACGGTCATGGGCGTCTTTAACTCATGCGACACATTCGCTATGAACTCGCGTCTGAGATTTTCGGAGCGTTCGAGCGAATCCGCCATAGCGTTGAACGCCTGCGTTAGCTGGCCTATCTCGTCGGGACGGTGCGTCTTCCCGACGCGCGCGGTGAAATCGCCGCGCGCGAAGCGCCGGGCCGCGCGCGCCATCTCGTCTATCGGCGCGGACATCTTTCTGGACATCACCAGCGAAATAAAAAACGCCAGGACCATGACGACGCCCGCCGCCATCATAAAGGCGGCGGCGAACTGGCGCCAGACGCGAGCCATCGTTTCCGCGTCGCTCGACAGGAACATGTATCCGAAAACGTATCCGCCCAGCGGCGTTTCCGTTATGAGCGGCATGCCCGAGATATATCTGCGTTCGCCGTAGATGTCGCCGAGCCGCGATATCATGGCGCTCTCCTGTCTTGCCGCCACAAACTCCAGCACGTCTCTGGGGACGCTCTTGCCCATATACGGACTGTTGAACTGCCTGTCCGAGCACGAGACTATGATCCCGTTCGCGTCGGCAAGCAGTATATCAAAGCCCGATATGCCCGAAAGCACGGAGAGCGACACGCGTATCTCAAACGCGCCGAGGTCGAAATTATAGTAAGGACTCTGCGCGACCACGTACCGCACGGCCTCGTGCGCGGCTGAGGACATCGAATTGCGTCTCTCCTGCATGATTATGCTGCGGCTCCACGTTACGAACATACCGCCGAGCACGCACAGGCACACGAGAAACACGAGAACGGTCGCCGCAAAGCCGCGAAAAAACGCGCTGTGTCTCATACGGCCTCCGACTCGAATTTGTACCCGACGCCCCAAACCGTTTTCAGCGACCACTTATCGCTGACGTTCTCGAGCTTTTCGCGCAGACGCTTTATGTGAACGTCCACCGTCCGCGAGTCGCCGAAGTAGTCGAATCCCCACACCTCGTCCAGCAGTTGATTGCGCGTGTACACCCTGTTCGGGGAGGCGGCGAGATGGTACAGCAGCTCCATCTCCTTTGGCGGAGCGTCAACACGCTTTCCGTCCACTATCAGCTCAAACGCGTCCATATCTATTACGAGCCTGTCGAAAGCGAGACGGCGCCGCGCGTCCGCGCCGTCGTCGCTGCGGCGCAGGACGGCGTGGACGCGCGCAAGCAGTTCCTTGACCTCGAACGGCTTGACGACGTAGTCGTCCGCGCCCATCTCTAGTCCCGTCACCTTGTCCGTGGTCTCGCCCTTTGCCGTCAGCATGATTATCGGGGCTTTGGAGATGCCGCGTATCTCGCGGCACACCTCCCAGCCGTCCATAACGGGCAGCATTATATCGAGCAGCACGAGGTCGGGCGATATGCGCTCGAACTCGGATATCCCCGCGGCGCCCGTAGACGCTATTACCACCTCGAAGCCGTCCCTCTCCATATACAGTCGCAAAAGCTCCGCGATATTCGTATCGTCCTCTATGACCAGCACTTTCCTTGCCACAAATTAACCCTCCCGCCGTCGCCCAAAAGCTCCCCGCGCAAAGCCGCAATGCCGCGCCGCGGCTTGACGCCGCCCGGAGGTTTTGGGATAGTTCATAAAAATTTTACTTTTCATAATGCCATATAGTGCGAGCCTATGCTCTCGGGACGCGCCAGAGCGGCCTCTACTATGGCTTTGGCGACCGTGGCGATGTTCAGCGTCTCCAGATACTCGTTCGAATCGACGTACACGTCCCGGAGGCGCCGTAGCGCCGCGTCCGTCTCGTCGAGCGCGCGTCGCAGCCCCTCGCCCGTACGTATGACAAAGCAGCACTCGCTCATGATGCCCTGTATACGCGCTCTCAGCGCGCCGAAGTCGAAGCCGTGATCCGGACGCCGCCTGACGGGTATCTCCGGTATTTGCGGCACCGTGAGCGCCGCCCCCGCCCCGCCGCGCCGCGCGCCTATGTCCTCGGCCGCCCTGCGTCCGAAAACAAGGCACTCGAGCATTGAATTTGACGCGAGACGGTTGGCGCCGTGTACGCCGGTGTACGCCGCCTCTCCGCACGCGTACAGTCCCGGAATCGTCGAGCGGGCGTTGAGATCCGTCTCGACGCCGCCCATGAGGTAGTGCTGCACCGGTGTCACGGGGATATAGTCGCGCGCGATGTTTATCCCTCTGCCCAGGCACTCGCTGTATATCGTCGGGAATCGCCGTTTAAGAAATTCCTCTGATTTTGATGTTATATCGACAAAGACGTGATCCTCGCCGGTGTCGGTCATTTCCCTTACAATGGCCCGCGCCACAATATCGCGGGGCGCGAGCTCGCCGAGCTCGTGCGCGCCCTCCATGAACCGGACGCCCTCGCGGTTCTTCAGCAGGCCGCCCTCGCCGCGAACCGCCTCGGATATGAGAAATTCGCGGTTTTCCGGGCGGGGGCTCCACAGGCCGGTCGGGTGGAACTGGATAAACTCGATGTTCCGCAGCTTCGCGCCGGCCCGTATGGCGGCAGCGAGACCGTCGCCCGTCGCCACCGACGGATTTGTGCTCGCGCCGTACACCTGGCCTATGCCGCCCGTCGCGAGCACTATGTTACGCGTGGATATGAGTTGAAAATACTTGTCGTTTTTGCGCGCGACAAGCCCCGAGACGGCGCCGGACGTGTCCGTTATGACGTCAAAGAAGCAGGCGTGCTCGCACAGCGTGACGTTCGGACGTCGCGCGACGAGGGGCGCGAGCGCCTTCACCGTCTCGCGGCCCGTGGCGTCGCCCCCGGCGTGCAGGATACGGTTGCGCCTGTGGCCGCCCTCGCGCGTGATCTCCAGATCGCCGAATTCGTCGAGGTCAAAGGGCACGCCGCGGGACACGAGAGCGGCGATGTCACGCGGCCCCTCGTCCACGAGTACGCGCACCGCCGCCTCGTCGCACAGTCCCGCCCCGGCAATGAGAGTGTCCTCCAGATGGAACGTGGGCGCGTCGTCGTTCGAGACGGCTGCCGCTATGCCGCCCTGCGCCAGCCAGGAGTTTGAGATGTCAAGCCCCTCCTTGGCGAGGATGCAGCACGAGAGCTCCCCGTCGATATTGAGCGCGGTGTACAGTCCCGCGAGGCCGGCGCCCACTATAACGACGTCGTATTGCGCGGTCTCCTCGATTTTTATCGTGCCGTCAATGGCATACTCCACAGAATATCATCTCACATCTTAAATATTATCCCGACGACCGCCGAGGCGGCGATGAAAAGTATAGGGTGCGCCTTTATCCGGCGCGTCGCCGCTACGAGCGCCGCCGCAAGGCACACCGCGGTGATGTTGCCGTAGCTTACGAGCGATCCGCCGGCGCGGCCCGCGTTGAGCACCGTCGTGATAAGCGAGAAGCACGCGGACGCTATAAGCGCGGCGGACGCCGGTCGCAGTCCGCGAAACACCGACTGCGTTATGCGGTTTTCACGGTACTTGTCCAGCAGCCGCGCTATGATGAGTACAACGATTACCGACGGCGTCACAATCCCCAGCGTCGCCGTTACGGCGCCGGGTATGCCCGCCGTCCTGTAGCCCGCGAACGAGGCCATGTTTACGCCGATTGGCCCCGGAGTGGACTCCGCCACCGCCACCATATCTGCGAGCTCGCCCAACGTGAACCAGCCGGTTCGCGCCGACATGTCGCGCAGGAGGGGTATCGTGGCCGCGCCGCCGCCCACGGCGAACAGGCCGGTGATAAAAAACTCCGCGAACAGGCGTATCCATATCATTTAACGCGCCCCCCGCGCGCGGCCGAGATCGCAAGCCCCGCGACGCCGGCCGCCGCCACGAGCGCAGCCGTCGGAAACGATAGAAACGCCGACAGTATGAACACAGCGGTAAATATCGCCTTTGCCGGGAGATCGGGCGCCGACTTTTTCAACATACCCGCCAGAGTTTTTGCTATCAGCACGCACACGCATACGCGTATTCCCGCGAACGCGTGCCGCACGGCGGGCAGATACATAAAGCCGGAAAGCGCGGCGGCAATGACGCATATTATGACGGTCGGCGGAAACACGAGTCCCAGCGTCGCGGCGATTCCGCCTGTCACGCCCGCCCTGCGGTACCCTATGAACGTGGACGTGTTGACGGCTATCACGCCGGGCGTACACTGCGCCACGGCGTAGTAGTCGAGCAGCTCCTCGTGCGACGCCCAGCCGCGCTTCTTCACCAGCTCGCGGTCGAGTACGGGCATGATGGCATAGCCCCCGCCGAACGTCGTGATTCCGACGCGCGCGAAAACAAGAAACAGCAGCGCCGCCTCCCGCATACCCATCACCCCCGTCCGGACGCGTTACACACGACTTGTAAAGACACAGGACTTCCCATATGGCTAAGTCTATCACGCAGACGAGTAAAATTCAACCATGTAACTCGTTTGTTACGGCTCAGGCCGTGACAAACGAAATGATTTTTCAAACGGTTGATATTGGCGCAGGGGACGTGTATAATATGCGCGGGCGTATTATTTCAAGTAAAGCACATGTTTTTCGCGCCGCTCTCTTTCCTTATATCGAAAACTCTGGTATACTGTCGCAGACGGGCGGGCGGCGGAACCCCCTCCGCGGGATACGCGCAACTGAAGGGGCTGTGGTTTGAATAGGTTCAAGCTTGATTTTATCTCTATGGTGAAAGAAAGGAACGGTCAATAAAATGGAAAACGATACGAATGTCTACATCAACGCCGAGGACGGAGTAAAACGCGTCGGCGGCAATATGGCGCTGTATAAGAAGCTGCTCACGCGCTTTGCCGAGGGCAATTATCTGGAGTCGCTCACCACCGAGCTCGAAAACGGCAGCTTGGAGGGAGCGGCAAATATGGCGCACACGATCAAGGGGGTGTCGGCCAATCTGTCGCTGACAAAGGTCAACGAGATTTCGGCGGCGCTTGAGTCCGCGCTGAAAAACGGCAAGCCGCATGACGAGCTGTACGCGCAATTGAAGACCGCGGCGGCCGCTACGATCGAGAGGATAAATTCGCTGTAAAAGAGGGATTGACCGATATGAGGGATCTTGTTTTAATTGTTGACGACGTTGAGATCAACCGGATGATCCTCCGTGAGATACTTATCGACCAGTACGATGTGATCGAGGCGCAGGACGGCGCGGAGACGCTTGACATCCTGTTCAAGCAAAATGTGAGGCCGACAGCCATACTGCTGGACATCATTATGCCCGGCATGGACGGCTTCGAGGTGCTGAGAGCGGTCAAAAACCACTCCGAGACGCACAAGATACCGGTACTCTTTATTACGGCGGCCGATTCCGACACGAACGAGTCGCGCGGTCTGAAGGCCGGCGCGGCGGACTATGTGTCGAAGCCCTTCAACCCGGACGTCGTTATGACGCGTCTCGACAGCTGCATAAGCCTTATGCGCTATCAGACAGAGCTTGAGGGTCTCGTCGAAAAGAAAACCGCCGAGGTCACAAAGACTTATGAGCAGACTCTCGAGGTCTTGGCTACGATAATCGAGTACCGCAGCCTCGAATCCGGCGAGCATATCAGAAGAACCACAATGCTGACGCAGATCATGGTCAATGAGATGCTCAAATATCCACATTACCGCGAGATACTGCTCGCGCAGAACTACGAGTCGATCGTCAAAGCGTCCGCGCTGCACGATATAGGCAAGATAGGCATACCGGACAATATCCTGCTGAAGCCGGGGAAGCTGACCGACGAGGAGTTTGACATAATGAGGACGCACACCTCGATCGGCCGCGACATAATCGACAGCATACTTAAAACCTTGCCGGACAACGCGATGTACCTGAAATACTGCCGCGAGATATGCTATTACCACCACGAGCGGTGGGACGGCAAGGGCTATCCCACAAAGCTCAAGGGCGAGGATATACCCATATCGGCGCGGATACTGTCCATCGTGGACGTGTACGACGCGCTCGTCAACCAGCGCTGCTACAAGCCTCCGTTCTCGTACGACGAGGCGGTAAATATAATTGTAGAGGGCAGCGGCACGCAGTTTGATCCGAATCTGGTGGAGGTGTTCCTGAAGACTACGGAGACATTCCGGCAGCTGCAGGAGAGCTTGCAGGATTAAAAGCCGGTTTTGCCGCGTCCGGCTGAAAAGCTCCGCACGGGGCGCGGACGTTCCGGAAACTCCGGAGCGCGCCCTGCGGTGAATTGACGGAGAGAGTTCGGTACTGTGAATAAAAAGCTGTTGGGTATGCTGCAGCCGAGCATGAGGCTGTATTTTATAATGCTCGTTGTTTTTGCCGCGTGTACGTTTTTTTTTGGTAAGAACAACTGGGTGCTCGCGGCGGTCGAGGTCGCCATAATAGCGCTTCTGCTCGTCTATACGCGGTACAGCTCGCGCAAGCGGGCGGAGGAATTGCTGCACTACATCGAGCATGTGGCCAGTGATATGGATGTCGCCGCTAAGAGTACGCTCTCCGTGACGCCGCTCCCCGTCGTGGCTTTCAGTTCGGATACGGGCAATATCATCTGGTCTAACCGGCGTTTCCTCGATATAACCGGCGAGCGCGAGCACATGTTTGAGATAAGCGTACAGGAGATAGTGCCGGACTTTAGCGTCGGCTGGCTCACGGAGGAAGCCGCGCGGGAGCCGCCGGTAACGGAGCTGCGCGGACGAAAATACGCCGTATTCGGCAGCGTGTTCAACGCGGACGGGGCTTCGGGCGGGCGCGACTATCTCTCAATCGCCTATTTTGTGGACGTGACGGACTACGAAAGAGCGCGCGAGGAATACGCGCTGTCGCGTCTCATATTCACCATAATTCTGCTCGACAACTACGACGAGCTGCTGCGCGGCCTGAGCGAAAAGGACAAGTCCGCGCTGTTGTCCGGCGTTGACGACAGGATCGGGCGCTGGGCCGGCGGCAGAGACGGTTATCTGTGCAAATACGACAGGGACAGATATTTCTATATCTTCGAGGCGCGCCACTACGACGAGATATTGCTGGATAAGTTTTCGCTGCTCGCCTCGGTGCGCGAGCTCGTGGGCTCGGCCGGTATGCGCGCGTCGCTGAGCATCGGCGTCGGCGCGGGCGGGAGTACGCCCGCGGAGGACTACCGGCTCGCGTCCGACGCGGCGGAGATGGCGCTCAGCCGCGGCGGGGATCAGGCCGTCATAAAAAAACCGCAGGGCCTTGAGTTTTTCGGCGGACACTCCACGGAGGTCGAAAAACGGACAAAGGTCAAAACGCGCGCGATGGCCAGCGTCTTCGGGCGGCTGCTTGACGAGGCCTCGAGCGTATATGTCATGGGACACAAAAACGCCGACATGGATTCGCTCGGCGCGGCGGTCGGAGTGTGCTGCATAGCGCGTTCTAAGGGCAAAAAAGCGCGCATCGTGATCGATATACAGCGCAACATGGTGGGGCGGATGCTGGAGCGCATACGCGATTCCGAGGATTTTGAGGATATTTTTACGGACGCCCGCGAGGCGTCCGCGGAGGTCGATCCCTCCGGTCTGCTCGTCGTAGTGGATACAAGCAGGCCGGAGGAGGTCGAGCTTGAATCGCTCATCGGCGCGTTTGACCGCATAGTCATAATCGACCACCACCGGAGAGCGGCGACGTATATAGACGGGGTCGCGCTGAATTTCTACGAGCCGTACGCGTCGTCCGCCTCCGAGCTGGTAACGGAGCTGATACAGCACCTCGTAGAACAGGGCGGAGTGCTGAAGCTGGAGGCTGACGCGCTGCTCGCCGGCATAGTGCTCGATACAAAGTCGTTTTCCATACGCACAGGCAGCCGCACGTTTGACGCCGCCGCGTATCTGCGCCGGCTGGGCGCCGATACGGTAAACGTGAAGCGGTTCATGCAGTCGGATTTTGCGGCGGCGATGTCACGCTATGAGATAATCCGCGGCGCGCGTATGTACCGCGAGATCGTAGCCATAGCCGCGTCGCCGAGCCCCGTGAGCCGCGTTATAATAGCGCAGGCGGCCGACGAGCTTCTCAACATCGCGGGTGTGCAGACCTCGTTTGTCGCGTCGCCCAACGACGACGGTATTTTTATATCCGGCCGGAGCATAGGCGGCATAAACGTGCAGCTTGTGCTGGAGCAGCTGGGCGGGGGAGGCAACCAGTCCACCGCCGGCGCGCAAATGAAGAACACGTCGCTTGAGGATGCGGTCGGGCTTTTGAGGGACGCCATAGATGTTTTTTTGGAGAACAGCAACGAATAAGAAGCCGTCACAGGCGGGAAGGGGAAACCACACATGAAGGTGATATTGACGCAGGATGTGAGGGATCAGGGCAAAAAGGGTCAGATGATAGAGGTGTCCGACGGATACGCCCGCAATTATCTGCTGCCGCGCAAGCTGGCCGAACGCGCGACGGAGGAAAATATAAACGCCATGAAGCAGCGGGAGAAGGCGCGGGTACGCCGCGCGGAGGCGGAGAAAAAAGAGGCGCTGGAGTTATCCGCGCGCCTTCAGGGTATACTGGTGAAGATACCGGCGAAGGCGGGCGCCGCCGGCAAGCTCTTTGGCGCCGTGACGTCGCGCGAAATATCCGACGAGCTTCAGCGGCAGCACGGGATAACGATAGAGAAGAATAAAATAGCGCTGGACGACCATATAAAGGCGTTCGGCTCCTATGAGGTCAAGTGCAAGCTGGGACATGAGGTGAACGGCATCGTCAATATCATCGTGACGCAAGCCTGAGCGGGGGACTCGCATGGACGATATTCTCAACAGGCAGATCCCGCACAGCACGGAGGCGGAGCAGTCGGTGCTCGGCTCTATGCTCATTGACTCGCGCTGCGTCGCGGGGGTGGTGGGCGTTTTAAGCCCGTCCGACTTCTACTCCGACGTAAACCGCGGCATATACGAGACTATACTGTCGATGTTCAACTACTCGGTGCCTGTGGACGCCGTGACGGTGCTCGACAGGATGCGCGAGCGCGGCGTATGGAGCGAGGACTCGCCGCGATATATCATCGAGCTCGCGAATATTACCCCCACAGCCGTAAACGTGATGGAATACGCCGCCATCGTGCGCGATAAATCCCTGCTGCGCGCGCTGGCCGACGCCGGCGCCGATATTACCGGCATGGCGATAGACGGCGAGGGCGGCGCGTCGAATATTCTGGAGGCCGCGGAAAAACGTATCTACGCGCTGCGCCGCGGGCGCGCCGTGAACGGTCTGGAACCGGTGGCAAGCGTACTCATCAGCGTTTTTGAGCAGATACAGGAGGCGTCAAAAAACGCGGGAGGCATACCCGGCCTGTCCACCGGCTTTTCCGACATCGACAACTATATCATGGGTCTCAACGACACGGATCTTATCCTTATCGCGTCGAGGCCCGGCATGGGAAAGACGAGCATCGCACTCAACATCGCGCTCCACGTCGCGCGCGAGTCCGGTAAGGCCGTGGCGGTATTCTCACTCGAGATGTCGAAGGAACAGCTGGCGCTGCGCATGCTCTCGTCGGAGAGCTATATCGACAACAAAAAATTGCAGACGGGCAGGCTGTCCGCCGACGAGTGGAAAAAGCTCGCGGCAGCCGTGGAGTCCATCAACCGCGCGCGCCTGCTGATAAACGACAATCCGTCCATAACAGTGTCGGCTATCAACGCCCAGTGCAGGCGCGTGGACGAGCTGGGCCTCGTCGTCATCGACTATTTGCAGCTCATGCAGAGCGCGACGGACAAGGGCTCGTACTCGGGCGAGACGAGGACGCAGGTCGTGGCGGATATAAGCCGGATGATGAAGATAATGGCAAAAGAACTGAAGGTGCCCGTGATATGTATGTCGCAGCTCTCGCGCGCCAACGAGGGCAGGGCGGACAAGCGTCCTCTCCTGTCGGACCTGCGCGAGTCGGGGGCGATAGAGCAGGACGCCGACGTCGTCATAGGGCTGTACCGGGACGACTACTACAACGAGGCGTCGGACCAGCCGAATGTGGCAGAGCTGAGAATCTTGAAGAACAGGCGGGGCAATACGGGGATGATAAAGCTGCTGTGGCTGCCCGAGTACACGGCATATACGGCGATCGAGCGGCGATATTCAGACGAGGACGAGTATTGATGCGCGGCGCCGCGGCGGTCGACGATATTACGGGCGCGGTGGCCGCGTTCGCGGCCTCTTACGGTATGCTGCCGCGCCGCGGCGCCGTGCTGGCGTGCGTATCGGGGGGCGCGGACTCGATGTGTATGCTTGATATACTCGTGCGGCTTATACCGGATTTCGGGTACACCGTGGAGGCCGTCCACTTCAACCATATGCTGCGCGGGGACGAGTCGGAGCGGGACATGGCTTTCGTCGCGGGATACTGCGAGCGCGCCGGTATAAAGCACCACGCCGGGCGCGGCGACACGGCGGCCGGCGCCGCGCGCGGACGCGTGGGGATAGAGGAAGCCGCGCGCGATATGCGTTACGCGTTTTTTGAAGAAATTGCCGTCCGCACTGACGCGGCGGCCATAGCCACGGCGCACACGGCGGACGACAACGCCGAGACAGTGCTTTTTAATCTGGCGCGCGGGACCGGCGCGCGCGGCATATGCGGTATTCCGCCCGTGCGAGGGCGCATAGTGCGACCGATGCTCTGCGTGACGCGGCGCGACGTCGAGACTTATCTGCTTGAACGCGGGATACCGCACGTCGAGGATTCGACCAACCTTTCGGACGATTACGCGCGCAACAGGCTCCGCCGCGGCGTCATGCCCGTGCTGCGCACGGTGAATTCCGCAGCCGCTGAAAACATCTTGCGCGCTTCGGAGCTCTCGCGGTCCGACGACGATTTTTTACGGGCCGAGGCGCGCCGGTTTATATCGGACTGCCCGGACGACGGGCGCGCGCCGGTAAGAGAGCTGCTGGCGCTTCACCCCTCCGTGGCGGCGCGCGCCATTCGCGCGCTCGCGGGCGTCAGTCTGACGCGCGAGCACGTGCGCGCGGTGCTGGACTTGTGCCGGCGCGGCTCGCCGTCCGGGGAGGCGTGTCTGCCGGGAGGCGTGTCGGCCTTTCGCGAGTACGAATATATCATGTTTGCCCCGTCGGGCCCCCCGCGCGTCTTTGAGCCCGTGGAGCTCGCGCCGGGGGTCGCCGCCCGTCCGGAGGGCGCCGGAATACTCATCTCTTGCGAAGATGGCGTATGCTGTGATAAAATTAACAAATCGTTAACTACTTTTATGTTTGATAAGAGTAAAATATGCGGTAAGCTGACTGCGCGGCCGAGAGGACGCGGCGATACGATAAACATTCTCGCTCCGAACGGGAAATTGTCGGGAACCAAAACGCTGAAAAAGCTGTTTATCGAGAGGCGTATTCCGGCGCGGGCGAGGTCTGCGGTTCCGGTAATAGCGGACGAGGCGGGGCCGCTCGCGGTCGTAGGCGTCGGGAGGGGCGCGCGCTGTATACCGTCCCCCGGCGACAAGGTGATAATTGTTAGGTCGGCCGCCGTAAGGCGGGAACCGGCTGCCGAGATTTGAGGGGAGCGCCGGCGAATATGGAACGGGACATCAGCGAGGTACTCTTTACGGAGGAGATGATAAGAGAGCGTGTGACGCGCCTCGGTATGCAGCTCGGACGCGATTACGACGGAAGGACGCCGCTGCTGCTCGGGGTGCTCAAGGGATGCTTCGTGTTCATGGCGGATCTGATGAGACACATCGATCTGTACTGTGAGGTGAGATTTATAACGGCGTCCTCGTACGGGAGCGGCACGGTAAGCTCCGGCGGCGTCAGACTCGGAGATATATCTCAGCTCGATATTGAGGGAAGAGACGTCGTGGTGGTGGAGGACATCGTGGACTCGGGTCTCACGCTAAAGCGGCTGCGGGACTGCCTGTTGGAAATGAGACCGGCGTCGCTGCGCATATGCGCGCTGCTGGACAAAAAATCGCGCAGGGAGATTGAGGTCGAAATCGACTACATCGGGTTTGAGTGTCGGGACGTTTTTTGCGTCGGCTACGGGCTGGATTGCGCGGAGCGATACCGTAATCTCCCATACATCGGAGCGCTGAGACCCGAGGTGTATATATAGCATGATATTGATTTATTTGCGGCAAGCGATATTATTAATTCGCATCGAGCGGATTATTATACGAAAGAAGTGATTATTTTTTGAAAGCAAAGAACAGAAGCCCCCGCGACATCGGCTTTTATATACTGATATTTGTGATTGTTGTATCGGCTATATACCTGCTGGCCAGACCGCCCGCCGAGAACTCCGAAATAGTCGCGTACTCGGATGTGCGCCGGCTCTGCAACGACGACGAGGTCGTGAAGATCGTATTAAAGGACAACGTCATCACGCTGACGCTGCGCGATAATTATAAGGAGACAAACAGCAACATAGTCAAGCATGAGTTGTATGACGTCGGCATTTTTTATGAAGATCTGCACGAATATATCGACGGTAAGCTGGCGACCGATCCGGAGTTCTTTATCGACTATCAAAACGGCTGGCAAATGCCGTGGTGGTTCTCGCTTGTGCCATATCTGGTGATCATTCTCGTGTTCTTCCTGTTCTGGAATTCGATGATGAGCAGATCCGGTATGGGCGGCGACAAGAGCGCCATGAGGTTCGGCAGGGCGCGGACGCGTCTGGCCAGCGAGGAGAAGCGCAAGGTCACGTTCGCGGACGTGGCGGGGGCGGATGAGGAGAAAGCGGAGCTGAGCGAGATAGTGGACTTTCTCAAGGGGCCGCAGAAATATGTGAGCATCGGCGCGCGTATCCCGAAAGGCGTACTGCTCATAGGCCCGCCGGGTACGGGAAAGACGCTGATAGCAAAAGCCGTCGCAGGCGAGGCGGGCGTACAGTTTCTATCTATATCCGGTTCGGATTTTGTGGAGCTGTACGTCGGCGTGGGCGCGTCACGCGTACGCGACCTGTTCGATCAGGCCAAGAAGCTCGCGCCCGCCATAATATTCATCGACGAGATAGACGCCGTGGGGCGGCAGCGCGGCGCGGGACTCGGCGGAGGGCACGACGAGCGCGAGCAGACGCTCAATCAGCTGCTCGTCGAGATGGACGGATTTTCGACGAACGAGGGTGTTATCATAATCGCGGCTACTAACCGCGCCGACATTCTCGACAGCGCGCTTTTGCGGCCGGGGCGTTTTGACAGGCAGGTATACGTCGGTATGCCGGATATCAAGGGGCGTGAGGAGATACTTAAGGTACACTCCGCGGGAAAGGCGCTTGCGGAGGACGTCAATCTGGCGAATATAGCCAAGTCCACCACGGGCTTCACGGGCGCCGATCTCGAAAATCTGCTCAATGAGGCGGCGCTTCTGGCGGCGCGCTTCAACAAGTCCGCCATCTCCATGACCGATATAGAGGACGCGACGCTGAAGGTCATAGCGGGGCCTGAAAAAAAGAGCCGGGTGATCACCGACAAGGACAGGCGGCTGACGGCGTACCATGAGGCGGGGCACGCGGTAGTGTCACATTTCCTGGAACACGTTGACCCCGTACACCATATCACAATAATACCGCGCGGGGCGGCGGGCGGCATGACGATCTTCAGGCCGCAGGAGGATAAGACGACAAACTCCAAGAGCGAGATGTTTGAGCGCATAGTGTCAAGCCTCGGAGGGCGCGTCGCGGAGAAATTGATGCTCGGTGACATATCGAGTGGAGCGGCGTCGGACATACAGAGCGCGAGCGCGATAGCCCGCTCAATGGTGACGAAATACGGCATGAGCGACGCTCTGGGCCCGATATCCTTCGACGACAGCAGCCATTCCGTATTCATCGGACGGGATTTCTCGCACACAAAGAGCTATTCGGAAAAAACGGCAGCGCTTATCGACGACGAGGTAAAACGCATATTTGACGACGCCGTGAAGCGGTGCGAAAGAATCCTTACGGAGCGCAGAGACATACTCGTCGCGACGGCGGAATACCTACTCGCCAACGAGACGATGGACGGCGACGACTTCAAGTATCTGTGCGAGCACAACGGGGAGTTCCCGCAGCGGCGGGAGAAGGCAAACCCAAGCCCGCCCGCGCCTGCGGGCGCCGACACAGACCCGTTCGCCGGCTTCCCCGATTTCAACGTGACTATGACGTCCGACGGGGACGACAGACCAAAGCAGCCGTAATATGCCCGCGGCATATCGCGTTTTCTCCCGGAATACAATTACCCCGAGAGGGGGCGCGGCACGTGGGCGGATTAAATGCCGTGTGGCGAATGGCGCTCTTAGCGGCGGTATTGTCCGCGTCGGCGTCCGCCGCGGTTCCGGGGACGGAACGCGAGACGCGGCGGATACAGGACGCGCCGCGGACGCTTGTTATAGATGCGGGGCACGGCGGGGCGGACGGCGGCGCCGTCTCGGAGAGCGGACTCCGCGAGAGCGAGGTCAATCTGGACGTGGCGTTAAGACTGTACTATCTCGTCGCTTTTCTCGGCGAACGCGCGGTACTGACGCGTGACGGAGAGGACATAAGATACTCGCCGGACGCCGTAACCATACGCGATAAGAAGCGTGACGACATGAAAAGCCGTCTGCGCGTGCTTCACGCCGCGGAAAACCCCGTTCTTGTCAGCGTACACCAGAATAAATACGACAGCCCGAGGCCGTCCGGTGCGCAGGTGATATACGCTCCGGACGACGCCAGCAGACTCCTCGGAGAGACTATGCAGAACGCGCTCACGGACGCGCTCGGACGCGGAAACAGGCAGGGCGCCGCGCGCGACGACGGGGGTATCTATTTGCTCAATAACGCCGGATGTCCCGCTATACTGATAGAGTGCGGCTTCCTCTCAAATCCGGAGGAGGAGGCGCTTTTGCATACGGAGGGATACAGGATAAAGCTGGCGGCGGCCATTTCCGCCGGACTGCGGCGGTAATCCGGGAGATGGGTGGCGGTAAATTGAACTGGACGGCTCCTGAGTATACAAAAAGCAGGGTCAATATTGCGGGATGTGTGGCGGCGCTGGGCGACTATTCGGCAATCAGTCAGGCGGAGGCCCGCCGAATTATCGTCAATTGGAGAGACTCGCACGCATACCCGCTGCAGGTGTTCTATAAGCACGCGAAGCTGCACGCGAAGCTGTGCGGCGGCGCGGTCGTGGCGCAGCGGCTGAAACGGATCGGCTCGGTAATGGAGGAATTGAAGCTCGATTACGGCGCTCAGCTCGCGCGAATGGAGGACTTGGGCGGCTGCCGCATTGTGGTAGAGACCGCTGCGGACTTGAACGGCGTGGTGGAGAGCTATGAGACGTCGGGCGCGCGCCACAAGCTGGTAAAAAAATACGACTACATAGAGACCCCCCAAAAAACCGGCTACAGGGGCGTACATCTCGTGTTCTCTTTCAGAGGCCGGCGAAACGGCGGCTATAACGGCCTGATGATCGAGATACAGATACGGACGAGGCTGCAGCACATGTGGGAGGCCGCCGCCGAGGTGCTGGGCAGGGCGCTCGATGCGAGGCTGAAGGACGGGAGAGGCAATATCCGGGCGTTGCGCTATATGGAGCTCGCCGCGTACCTTCTTGCGCTCGAGGATGGGACGGCCGCGTGGGACCGCGCGTCGCGGGACGCGGCGGCGGAGGAAATGAGATCGCTCGGCGACGCCAACGTCCTCGAGATACTCGACGCGGCGGGTATGACGCTGTCAAGCGCCGCCGGCGACAGGGGCGAGGCGTACTATCTGCTCAGAGCCGACGCGCGGACAAGCACCGTGGAGTACGCGGCATTCCCCAAGAGCAGAGTGGGCGACGCGCTGCGCCGGTATTCGGAGGACGAGGCCCACGGCGGAGCGGATGTGGTTCTGGCGCTCTCAACAGACGTGAGGGAGCTGCGCGCGGCGTATCCCGGTTATTTCGCCGACGTCGGGGAATTTGTGAGAAAGATAAGGGGGTACGTCTCCAGCGACCCCTCTGCCGTAAACGGGGGACGGGAGCAGGGCGGCCCGCACGTATGAACCCCTATACGGCGGCGAAGCGCCTGTAGAGCAGCTCCGGTATTTCGTCGCGGTTTTCGGCCGTCACGGTGACGAGCTCCACGTCGGGGCGGGCGCGTATCGAATCCAAAAAGGCGCCGTCAGCCTTTTTGAGGACGCCGAGCGCCGGTATAGCGCCGTCGAGCTGCCGTATTACCGCAGCCTTGAAGATGGGAGAACATTCCTCGAGGACGCCGAGCTCGTCGAGTATGATAAGCCGCCGCTTACCGGAGGACGCCACGATCTCCGTCCCGTGCGTATCAAACACCTCGCCGAACACCCGCTTGCGCGGATACTCGATGACCGCCGCGAGACGCTTGCCGGTCTCGCCGCGCTCCGTGTCAAACCGCGCGAGGTACAGCTCCCGGCGTCCCCGCGCGGGTACGATTCGGGACACAAAGCCGTCGGCGGCGACGCCCGTGTTCCCGAGGAAACGGCGTATCGCCGTGGATTTGCCGACTTGTATCTCGCCTGTGAGGAATATATGGCGGGCCATGTCAGCCCTCCCCCTCCGCGCCGCCGGCGGAGCGTCTGAGATTTATTTTCTGCCCGGTCTTGTGGATATTGCCGCCGTGGGTCAGCGTGTAGTTCCGCGCCGCCTCCGCGTCTCTGATATAGAAGCCGGACAGGTCGCGGACGCCGAAGCCGTGCAGTATGGGAGTGACGGGAGTCGCGGGGCCCACAAGCGTCACCCTCGCGTTTTTGGACAGCCTGAGATAGCGCGGCAGGGTTTTTTCGACGAGCGTATAGCTCGCGATAAAGACGTAGTCGCTCTCCGGGAGCAGATAGTCGGCGGCCTGATCGGGGTAGTCGCCGTCAACCGGACTGAACTTCTCAATTACCGACATGTCGCACACGGGCGCGAACAGCCGGTCGATGTACGGGAAATGGCCGATCACCGTCACCCGCTTGCCCCTGATCTCGTTTTGCAGGGCGATAAACGGGTCGGAGGCGCGATCCTCGGCAAACGGCTTGTCGGAAACGGCGATTCCGAGCGCGCGCAGACGGTCGCCGCCGTTATACCACGCGTTTATCGCCGCCAGTCCGAGTCCCGCCTCGATAAATTCCCACGACTTGACGCACTCGGCGAGTCCGCGAAGCGGCATGCCGAATTCTTTTTTTGTCAGGAGCGGCGGCCTCCACGTCTCGTCCAGCGCGCCGCTGACGCCGACGCCGCCGTCGTCGGCGACGACGATAGAATGTGTCGCGCCGCAGGCGAAGAATTCCGCCCTGACGTCAGGGGGTATGCCCTCGATCAGGGAGTCGTACAGGTCCCACATATATGACCACGCCTTTCGTTAACGGCTGACGGACGTCGTGACGCGCTCTCCCCCGCGCAGCGCGGCGCGCGCGGCGCCCAGTAGCCTGTCGATTTTCTCAATCTCGCGCAGACTCTCCTTCTCCTCGTCCGACGTCTCCAATATTTTGTATATCCCGCCGTTTTTTATGACGACGCGCTTGTCGGCGCTGAGCGCCAGAAGCGGGTCGTGAGTGGAGATGAGCACTATCTTCTCGGAACGCGTGAGCAGCGCGAGCGATTCCGCGCGATCGACGCCTGCGTTTTCTATCTCATCTATGAGCACTATCGAGGAATGGCTCATATACGCGCAGTCGGCTATCATAAGGGCGCGCGACTGCCCGCCCGAGAGCTGCGTTACCTTTGTGTCGGGCGTGAATTTTTCGCCCGCGAGCGCGTTGGCGCAAGCAAAGCACGCTCCGACAAGACTCTCGGCGCCGGCAGGCGGGTTAGCGGCGACGGCGCGGCTGCGGGCGTGCATTTCGAGGAATTCGGCGACGGTGAGATCCATCACAAAGTTCATATTCTGCGACAACTGCGCTACAATGCCGCCCCCGAGCCGGAAGCGATCCTCCTCGCTGACGGCCTCGCCGTCTATCAGTATCGTCCGGCGCGTCGGAGTGTCGCCCTGCGCCAGACATTCGATGTCGCCGAGAAGCCTGCTCTTGCCGGAGCCCGTCGGCCCGACGACGCTTATCACCGTCCCCGCATCTACGCGCAGCTCCGCGTTTTCGGCGTTCCCGTCCTTATCGATACCCCCGAGTATGGTGAGTGACGATATGGGACGCACGATCTCGGCGGCGGTCATTGAGGACAGAAATTGCGCGAGCTGATCGGGTATTTCGGAGCGCGTGAGACCGAACTCCTCCAGCCACTCGTCCGACGCCGCTTCAAGCGCGTCGGCAAGAGTCAGCGACGCGTCAAGGCGCGGGAGGTTCAGGTTCAGGAAAAAGTCACGCGCCACGGGGTATTCCGAGATGATGATGTCAAGCGCGCGGGAGTCTATCATCGCCGCGAAATCCGTCATTGCTCGTACTCCATTTTTCGCATCATGCCCATCTGGTAGGCCTCGCCGATGCGCGTCTCGCCCGTGCAGTACGAGCAGGCCGCGGCCGGCGTGGTGAAGCGCAGACGCGCGCCGGCGAGCGCGTCCGTGTCCCGCGCCTGCATGAGCTTTTTCGCGAGCATAAACGCCCCCTGCCCCGTTATGCCGTTGACCGACAGTATCTGGGCGCTGCCGTTTGCCTGTCTCACGCTCCACGCGAACACCTCGCGCTCGGCCTGCGAAACTATGTCGCCCTTTGTAACGACGACGATGTCCGCGAATTTCAGCATGGGGCCGATTTTGCGCGGCGTATTTATACCTGAAAGGCTGTCCACCACGCACACGCTCGTTATCCCCGCTATGTGCGGCGAGCAGCGGTTGCAGAGTCCGGCGCTCTCCGTGACCAGCACGTCGATTCCCCGGCGCGCCCCCCACGCCAGACCCTCCTCGACGTTGTTCACGAAAAAGTGATCGGGACAGAACTTGCCCGACAGTCCGAGCTGCGCCGGTATTCCGGCGTCGCGGTAGCGCTGCGCGTCAAACGACGTGAGACAGTCGAACTTAATAACGCCTAAGCGGAGACCGTCAAGACACTCCGCCAGTCGCAGTATGACGGACGTCTTGCCCGACGAGGGCGGACCCGCCACAGTGATCATTTTCATAACGCGCTCCGATGAATCATTTGTTATTGGCGAGCCGGGCGGACACTAAAGCCGAACCGCGTGATCCCGGCTTTAGTGTCCGCCCGGCTGTCATTTGGTGCCTCCGGTCGGAATCGAACCAACGACACGAGGATTTTCAGTCCTCTGCTCTACCGACTGAGCTACAGAGGCGTCGTCCTCTCGTCCGCACGGACTTCGCTAAGCTCGCTTCCGGCTAAAGCCGAAAGCTCGCCCGCTTCGTCGTGCGTCCTCTCCGAAACGAACCCACTTCGCCCCGGCTTCGTTTCGGTTTTAGACGGGGGACGGGGGTGCGGGGGTGACTTTTAATTAGCGGCGCCGCCGAAGAAGCGCCGCTAATTAAATGGCGACCCAGAACGGGCTCGAACCGTCGACCTCCAGCGTGACAGGCTGGCGTTCTAACCAACTGAACTACTGGGCCACGTCGTCCGCACGGACTGCGCTAAGCTCGGAGCGTCGTAAACTCCGCTCCTCGCCCGCTCCGTCGTGCGTCCTCTCCGAAACGAACCCACTTCGTTGGGCTTCGTTTCGGCTATACGCGATCGCTCGCTCGCTACGCGGTTCGTCCTCTCCGAAACGAACCCACTCCGCCCCGGCTTCGTTTCGGCTTTGGACGGGGACACGGGGGTGCGGGTGCCGCGCGGCTTACCGCGACGGCTGTGGTGGGAACAACAGGACTTGAACCTGTGACCCCATGCTTGTAAGGCATGTGCTCTCCCGGCTGAGCTATGCTCCCGCACGAAGCTGTGTCATTATACTAAATGAAAAAATTATTGTCAACAGTTTTTTCACAGAATCATTTCGTTCGCTCGTTTCGTTTGTCACGGCTTTCGCCGTATCGTCCTCACGCGCTACGCTTCGTCCGCACGGACTGCGCTAGGCGAGGAGCGTCGTAAGCTCCGCTCCTCGCCCGCTCCGTCGTGCGTCCTCTCCGAAACGAACCCACTTCGTTGGGCTTCGTTTCGGCTTTGGACGTCGTCCGCGTAAACGCGAACGCGGCTATTCCATAGCCTTCAGGGATTCGACCATATTCAATTTGCGGATTTTACCGGAGAACATGAGATTGACGAAGAAGCTAACTTCATGTACAAGCACACACGCGGCTTATTCGCACTAAGCCGCATACCGTGTGACGATAAGTCCATAATAACGTACAAGCTCCCGTCTGTCAAGGAGAACGCATTGTGTTATCGGCGCCGACTGAAACATAAATTGAAACAAACTGTTGTATTTTTCCACCGCCGGTGATATAGTTTACTTATACGGAACACCGGGGATGTGCACGAAAGGGCGATGCGGGAGGGAAAGTTATGCCGGAACGAATAAAACAAAAGCTCAGCGCAAAATTCATCATGCGGGAAAACGCGAGGTCTGTATATCTGATAAGCTTCATTCTCACAATAATAAGTAATATACTCGGTCACTTCATGCGGTTGCTGCTCGGGACAGACCACTTTCTTGCGGATGTTAACGATGCGGCGCTCAGCGGAGGGGATTTCGTCGGGACGCTGGAGGCGTACGATGCTCTCGCCGAGAGGCTGACGCCGGTTGACGGTCTGCTTACGCTTGTGATGGGGGTCATCGCGGCAATCATCAGCATGGGGTACTACATAGTGATCCTGCGGCTGACGCGCGGACAGAGCGCCGAGGTCAAGGGTCTGTTCGACGGCTTCGCGTTCCCTCTCAAGGTCGTCTGGCTGAATATAGTGACCGGCTTTTTTATCTTTCTGTGGACGATTTTATTTATAGTGCCGGGCATTATCGCGGCGTTCCGGTACAGTATGGCAGTATACATTCTCGCTGACGATCCGACTAAGGGCGCCCTCGAATGTATACGGGAGTCGAAGCAGATGATGAAGTCGCATAAGCTCAATCTGTTTGTACTGGAACTGTCGTTTTTAGGGTGGCTATTCATCGCCGGTTTCGTGGCTACGCTCTTTACCTTCATAATCGGTCTGCAGCTTGACATCTTCATGATCTGGCTGACGCCTTACATGGAGCTGACAAGGGCAAACTTCTATAACAGCGTTTCGGGCCGCGCGCCGCTGCGCCTCCCCCCGGATATGAACTCCCCCGAACCATAAATATCTGAAATAAGGGTGCGGTCTATGTTTAAGAATCTCAGTCTGCGGACAAAGATATTTTTCTCGGTGTCGGTCGTCGTCATAGTGGCGTTTTCCGCGCTGACGGTCATCGTATTGAATAAATCGTACGCGCTGGCGAAAAAGGACGCCTTCAGTCTGGCGCAGGAGACGGCGGACAAGTATAAAAACGAGATATTATCGGAGCTGCAGGGCGCGCGCATAACGTCAGAGACGCTCGCGAAGGTGTTTGAGACGCTCAAGGAGCACGAGCTCACCGACAGGGATATGATGAACGACATCTTACAGAACGCCCTCGCCGACAAGGAGTACATAACGGCGTTCTGCATAGCTTACGACCCCGACGCGCTGGACGGGCAGGACGCGCTGTACGCGGGAGTGGCCCCGGCATATGACGAGACGGGCAGATACGCCCCGTACTGGAACAAGCTCGGCGACAATATAGCGGTAGAGCCTCTGTACGACATCGACATCGCCGACTGGTACATAGTGCCCAAGACAGAGCGGCACGAGTACATCACCGACCCGTACCCCTACGAGGTGCAGGGCAATACCGTCATGCTCGCCAGCTTTGTATTCCCCATAATATATAAGGACGGCTTCATCGGGATAATATCGTCGGACATCGTGCTCGACAAGCTGCAGGAGATGGTGTCAAAGGTCAACCCTCACGAGCAGGGAGGGTACACGGAGATATTTTCAAATGCGGGCGTCGTAGTCGCGCATCCGGAGGCGCCCAAGCTCGGCACGGATCTGGCCGACGACCCCGCCAGAGCGGGCTACGCCGAGGAGGCCAAGACGGCCATAAAAAACGGCGAGACGTATATTTCCGGCGCGTCCGACTACTACACCGTGTACGCCCCAATTCGGTTCAGCGAGGTAACGAATCCGTGGTCGGTCGCCGTGAGCATCCCCATGAGCAAGGTGCTGGACAACGCGAACGGAATACGCAATTACGTCATAGTCGTGTCCCTCACGGCTATATGCGTGATAGCGTTTGTCCTCTACATAATCGCCCGCGGCGTGACAAAGCCGATACTCGTACTGTCCGAGACGGCCAAGCTGCTCGGAGAGGGTAAATTTGACGCCGAGGTGCCCCAGTTCAGGAGCAACGACGAGATAGGAGCGCTGTCCCGCGCCTTCAAGTACATGGCGGAGGAGATAAATCTGCTCATAGGCGAGATGCGCAAATACGCGCAGACGCTTGAGGAAAAGAACATATATCTTGGCAAGCTCAACGAGCTAAAGGACGAGTTCCTCGCTAACACGTCGCACGAGCTGCGGACTCCGATAAACGGAATAATAGGCATCGTGGAGTCGATGATTGACGGCGCGGCGGGTGATATGACAGACGGGCAGAAATACAATCTCGCGCTCGTGGCCAACAGCGGCAAACGGCTCTCCAATCTCGTAAACGACATTCTTGACTTCACCAAGCTGAAGAATAAGGAGATAGAGCTGCAGCTGAAGCCGATTGACCTCAAAACCGTCGTCGATACGGTGCTCGCGCTGTCAAAGCCGCTCATAAAGGGTAAAAATCTCAAGCTGATAAACGAGGTGGACGACTCGTTTGCCGCCGTAAACGCGGATGAAAACAGGATACAGCAGATACTTTACAACATCATAGGAAACGCCGTCAAATTCACCGAGGAGGGGAGCGTGACGGTGCGCGCCGAAATGATCGGCGGTATGGCCTCCATATCCGTAGCGGACACGGGCATCGGCATCGCCGAGGATAAATTTGAGAGCATATTCGAGTCCTTTGAGCAGGGAGACGGCTCGACGGAGCGGGAATACGGCGGTACGGGACTCGGTCTGTCGATAACCAAGAAGATTGTGGAGCTCCACGGCGGTGTGATCGGCGTGAGCTCGTCCCTCGGCGCGGGTTCGACCTTCACGTTTACCCTGCCGCGCGCGGATACGGAGGTCGTGGACACGGCGGTAAGCGAGCAGCTCCGCTCTATCATAGATATTGAGGACTTCGCCCCGGAAGATGCCGCGCCGGGGGCGCCCGCGCCGCAGACCGCGCAGCCGGGCGGGTACAGAATACTCGCCGTGGACGACGAACCGGTCAACATTCAGGTTCTCACTAATATCCTCTCAATGCGCGGCTACAGCGTCTCAAAGGCGTACGGGGGACAGGAAGCGATCGACATGATAGAGGGCGGCGGGGAGTTTGACCTCGTTCTTCTGGATGTGATGATGCCGAAAATGTCCGGGTATGACGTCTGCCGCCATCTCAGAGAAAAAAATTCGCTGCTTGAGCTGCCGATTATCATGGTGACGGCGAAAAACAGGCTGCAGGACGTTGTGCTCGGTTTCCAGTCGGGCGCGAACGACTACATACAAAAGCCGTTCGACAAGGAGGAGCTGTCCGCGCGGGTGGGGACGCTGCTTGAGCTGAAGGGGGCGACGCTGGCGGCAATGGCGGCGAATAAGGCGAAGCGGCTGTTCCTGGCGAACGTGAGTCACGAGATACGCACGCCGCTGAACGCCGTGATCGGTCTGACAAGGCTGCTGATGAACACGCCGATGGACGATAAGCAGCGGGAGTACACGGAGAAAATGGGACGCTCCGCGGCGACGCTGCTCGGACTCGTCAACGATATGCTCGATTTCTCGAAGGCCGACTCGGGCGATATGAAGCTCGAACAGACGCCGTTTGAGCTGCGCCGCCTGCTGGGCGACCTCGAGATATTTTTCCGCGAGCAGGCGCCCGGGGGAGACGTCGCGCTCCGGTTTGAAATCGACCCGTCGCTGCCCGGGACTGTCGTCGGCGACCCGCTGAAATTGCAGCAGATATTTATCAACCTTGTTGAAAACGCCTATAAGTTCACGGAAAAGGGCGCCGTGACGGTGCGGGCGTCAGTGATAAAGCGCGGGGAGGACGACGCCACGGTGTTCTTCGCCGTGGAGGATACGGGAATCGGCATGGACGAGGATCAGCTTGAGGGAATATTCGCCGCCTTCAACCAGGCGGATAACTCCGCGTCCCGCAGATACGGGGGCGTGGGTATCGGTCTGGCGGTCACAAAACAGATGGTGGAGCTGATGGGCGGCGAGATAGCCGTCTCCAGTCGGCCGGGCATAGGTACTATATTCTCTTTCTCGTGCACCTTCGCGCTGTCCGCGCGGGAGCTTGAGCAAGCCGGGCGGAAAGCGCCCGCGCCGGGCGGCGCGGCGGGGAGCGACGGCGAGAACGAGGCGCTTCGCGGTATGCGCGTCCTTCTCGCGGAGGACAACGAGATAAACGCGATGATCGTCGTGGAGCTGCTGTCGGCCGCGAGCGTAGAGGTCGCTACGGCGGAAAACGGCGTCGAGGCGCTGCGTATACTCGACGAGACCGCCGAGATACGCGGGAACCCGCCGTTTGATCTTATACTTATGGACCTGCAGATGCCGGTGATGGACGGCTACGAGGCGACACAGATAATTAAGAGCAAACCGGAGTACGCCGATATCCCCATGTACGCACTGACGGCGCACGCCTTCGCGGAGGAGCGAGACCGCTGTCTTGAGCTCGGAATGGCCAAACACCTGACGAAGCCCATAGACGTTACAGAGCTATACGCCGCTCTGCGCGCGGCGCTCCGCCCTGAGAGTATTTAAGCATTTAACTCCAAACGCGAATTATCACAGCAGATTGCGCTGTATTTTGCCGCTCACGGTTTTCGGCAGCTCGTCGCGGAATACTACGACGCGCGGATACTTGTATGGCGCGGTGTGCTCCTTGACGTAATTTTGTATCTCGCGCGCGAGCTCGTCGGACGGCTCGCGCCCCTTTAGGACTATGCTCGCCTTTACTATCTGGCCGCGCACCTCGTCCGGGACGGCGGAGACGCCACATTCGAGCACGTAGGGCAGCTCCATAATGACGCTCTCGATTTCGAACGGCCCTATGCGGTAGCCGGAGGATTTTATCAGGTCGTCCACGCGCCCGACGTACCAGTAATACCCCTCCTCGTCGCGCCACGCCGTATCTCCGGTGTGATATACCCCGCCGCGCCAGACGCTCGCCGTGTTCTCCGGGTCGCCAAAATACTCGATGACGAGTCCGGGCGTTTTTCCGGGCGATGTGCGGGCGACGATCTCGCCGATCTCGCCGTCCTGTACGGGGCAGCCGTCGGAGTCTATGAGCTCGATGTCGTACAGCGGCGACGGGCGTCCCATCGAGCCGGGCTTGGACGCCGTCCCGGCGAAGTTGCCGAGCATTGCGGAGGATTCCGACTGCCCAAAGCCCTCCATGATGGATAGCCCTGTAGCCTCCTTGAACCGGCGGAATACCTCGGGGTTGAGCGCCTCGCCCGCCGTGGCGGCACGCTTTACACCCGACAGATCGAAGCCGGACAGGTCCTCGCGTATCAAAAAACGGTATATCGTCGGCGGGGCGCAAAAGGTGGTTATACTGTATTCGGCGAGCATCGGCAGAATATCGTGCGCGTCGAAGCGGTCAAAGTCGTACACGAATATCGCCGCCTCGCAGAGCCACTGCCCGTAGAGCTTGCCCCACGCCGCCTTTGCCCAGCCGGTGTCGGAGATGGTAAGGTGAAGCCCCTCCGGCTCCACGCACTGCCAGTATTTCGCGGCTATGAAGTGCCCGAGCGGGTATTTGTAGTTGTGCGCGGCGATTTTCGGGTAGCCGGACGTACCCGAGGTGAAGTACATCAGCATAAAATCATCCCCGCACGGGGCGTCCTCCGCGCGCGGGTATACGCTGCGGAACATCTCGAACTCACTGTCAAAATCGCGCCAGCCGGGAACCGCGCCGGCGCAGGCGAGCTTGACGGCGACGCCGGGACATTTGCTGACGGCGCGTTCCGCCTCGCGCGGGGCGAGCTCGCTCTGTGCGGTTATCATAATGGCCGTGACGCCGGCGGACTCTATGCGGTAGATGTAATCCTTTTCGAGGAGTTGGTCGGTCGCGGGGACGGAGACAGCTCCTATTTTCTCCAGAGCTACGGTCGCTATCCAGAACTGCCAGTGGCGGCGCAGGACGAGCATCACGCGATCCCCGCGCTTTATGCCGAGCGAGGTGAAGTAATTCGCAGCGCGGGAGGAGAGGCGCGAAATGTCCTCAAATGTGAAGCGGCGCTCCGCCTTGTCCTTTGCGACGTGCAGCAGGGCGAGCTTTTCCGGCTCGCGTTCGGCTATGGCGTCCACGACGTCGAAGGCGAAATTGAACGTCTCCATATTCTTGAAGGAGACGGACACGGGCGCGCCGCTCCCGTCCTCCACAGTGTCGATGTACTTCTTATAGACGCGCTCCTTGCCCGTGTGCTTTACGGCCTCTATCCGCGCGGCGGCGGGCTCGCGCGCCTCGGGGAGCTCCTTGACCGTCTCGGGGTCTATGACGATGGCGTAAAACTCGCAGTCGCCGCCGCCGACGGCTATCATGCCGTGCGGCGTGGAGCTGTCGTAATACGCGCAGTCCCCGGGGTAGAGCGTCTCTGTGCGCTCCCCTATGCGGACGCGCAGGACGCCGGAGATAACGATGTCGCACTCCTGTCCCTCGTGCGTCGTGACCTCAATCTCGCGGTTTTGCAGCGCGTCGTCGTATATCGCCGTCACGCGCAGGGGCTCCGTGCGGCGGCCCCGGAACGCGTGCGCGAGGCTGTAGTATATCATATTGTGCGCCTGCTCTATGCGCTGCCCGTCGCCCGAGCGCGTGACGGTGTAGGACGTCAGGCGCGGCGACGCGCCCTCTATGATGTCCGTCACGTCCACGCGCAGCGCGATGGCGCAGCGGTAGAGGAACGCGAAGGACATGTCCTCGCGTCCGGCCTCGCACGCCGAGTATTCCTCGGGCGTGACGCCGGTTTTTTCGGCCATTTCCTTTGCGGAAAAGCCCTCGATCTCGCGCAGCTCGCGTATACGTCCGGCGATCTCGCTGATTCTTGAAGCTATGCCGTCTTCTCTGTTCATCTCATATTCCTCCGTTTCATGTGAGGGACGAAAAAGCCCGTCCCAAAGATTTCTTTGAGACGGGCTGCAATGCCACAGCATACCCGCGGTACCACTCAAATTGCGCGCGGAGCGCGCCACTCACGGGCTCTGACAAGCCCTCTGCCTTAACGCGGCGTCTACGGGAGGCTCTAATAGCGGCGGCCCGCGCCGCCCGCCCTCTGCTCTCCTGCTCGGAAGTGACAAACCATTTGATTCTCCGCCGCCGGCTCGCACCGCCCGCCGGCTCTCTGAAAACGGAAAAATCAGGTCCTCTTCGTCGTCGCATACGGATTGTAGCACAGCGCTCCGCCGCTTGTCAAGCATTTTTTGAGTCATTTCGTTTGCAAGCGCTTCGCGCTTACAAACGAGTTACGGGAGCTAGTTCTCGCCGTGCGCACACGCACATGTACACACAGGGGTACGCCGCGCAAAACGCGGCGTACCCCTGTGTCGTCGGCAATCAGCCGGATTTAGGTGTTATTATTGCTGCTTTGCACTACTCACTACTCACTACTCACTAAGCACTGATCACTGATCACCATTCATTATTACTCCCCGTCTCTCTTTTTCCTCCTGCTGCCGTACAGCGTCACAGCCAGCGCTCCTATCGCCGCCGCTCCGCACATCGCGGCCCAAAAGACCGGCGCCGCGCCGTCTCCGGTGGGCGGGAAGTCGCCCAGCGGCGGGTATTCCTCGAAAATCCACTGTTCCGTGGGGTCGTCCCAATGCCACTCTCCGCGCGGCACTCCGTCGGGGTCTATCTCAATGAACGCACCGTCGTCGGTGGGCACAAGCACGTTCTCTATTTCTGTCGGCGGCGGCGGCACGTCAGGACGCGGCGCGGGCGTCGGTTCCGGCGGCGGCGCGGGCGGTGTTCCTGTGGGGGTCTCCTCCGGCGCGGGCGGCTCTTCCGTCGGCGTCGGCGTCGGCGTCTCCGGCTCTTCCGTCGGTGTCTCCGGAACCTCCGTCGGCGTAGGTGTAGGCGTAGGCGTCTCCGGCGTGGGCGTCGGCGTAGGCGTGGATCCTCCCCCGCCCGGCGCGGGTATCGCGTCCTCGTATTTCTCTATAAACGTCGCCCTGTACCAGTCTTTATTTTCCTCGAAATCGAACGTTACCGTCCGCGGAGAGGACATGCTGTCCATTGCCACATTCTGCTTGTATTCCGCGCCGCCCACCTCGCGCGTAAAGTTCGTGTCAAGGCTGTAGGCGACGCCGACGCCGGAAGCGGGATACGTATGCTTCACCGTGAGCGGCTCGTTAAACGGCAGCCCGTAGATGATCACCGTAGAGTACGTTTCCGGCTTTGCTTCGTCGGTGTAGTTATACGCATCATTGGCCGCGCGCGCGGGGACGACGTCTTCAAAGCGACTCACGTCGCCGTCCGGTCCCGCCGGAACGTACTCGTTTTCATCACCGCCCGGAAGCTGTACGAACTCCGCCGCAGTATTGCCGATCAGCACCTCGGCCGTAAGCGTCTGCTGCTGTATAGCGACGCCCGCTTTCCCCCAGAGTCCCATGTCAATGACAAGCGTCGTATACGCTTCGTTGAGCAGCGCCGCCGCGTTGCCGCGCTTCCCGACCAAAATGGTATCGCCGCCCGACTGCTCCTCCGCGTGTGTATAAGTCGTCTGCTGACGGAAAGTGTGCGGCGGCAAAGCCTCGTCAATCCATACTTCTCTGCCGAACAGTCCGGTAAAGGTCAGAGCTTCGTCCGCCTTAATGGTAAACGCGTAGCCGCTGCTGTCGCCCGGCAGCTCTGGCGCATCCCCTCCGTCCTGATACGCCCACTTTGATCCTTCAGCTGCGAACTTCAGGTAATTGTCGTCCGCGCCGCGCACGTGGAACGTGTATGTGATATCCGCGTCGTCGATGTCCTCCTGACCCAGCGCCAACTTGATTCTGTCGGTCAGCGAGCCGCGTACCGTCTTTGTGACTACAAGATCCTTGTCTATGATCTCCTCGCTGTAGAAGAAATGCTTGTAGACGACTTCGTCAAGGCTGCTGTCGAGCCGCGCCGTAAGCGCAACGCCGTTACCGTCGGGATATGTCGTGTCGGACACATCGCGATCGAGATCGTTGCCCCCGTCCTTTAAGGCCGAGCCGACAAACTGCTCCCATCTGTAAGCGCCGGTTTTGCCGTACTCCGTCACGTCGGTTACGGTGTAGAGATAGGTTGGCGTGAGGTCGCCTATTCTGACAGTCTCCCCCTTCGCCAGATCGATCACAATTGTAAAGGTCTGCTGGTCATAGGAGTAAGCGTAATCCGTGCCGGCGGTGAGCTCGCTCCACGTCGTATCCAGTTTGTTCCAGTTATAATCGTCAACCTCCGTATAGTTGGTCGACCTTGATACTGACGGTTCCAGACCCGCCGGCCCGGTGATCTTGAAGGTAAAGGGGTGGCCTGCGTCAAATACCGTGACGTTCGCGTCCGCCCGTTTGCCGATGATTATCTCCCCGAGACTCTGATCGTTTACGTAGTCCACGTGGCGCGGCGAAGCGGGGTATACCGCCGCCGACGCGGGCGTGACGCGCACGCCTCCGGAGAACGCCCCGTCCGCCGGGGGCTGAACAGCGATCGCGCCGCCGTCTATTGAAACCCACGCCGTATAGATCTTGGCGTAGATAGTGGACTTGGGGTCTTCCCTGACTACGTATGTCACGCCCGCGAGCAGACCCGTGAACTCCGCCCACTCGCCGTCCTTGAGCAGCACCGGGTTGTCGGGCTTGTGGTACATCAAGGAATCCGTTTGAGATGTGCCGTTGCTGAAGTAGCGCGTCACGTACGCATTCGCGAACGCGCCCTGTACGCCGGCAGGGTCCGTCGTCACGTAGAACGCGAACTGCTCATTCTCGTCTATCGCGCCGTCCACTGTCTTGGAGACGGTGATGCGTCCGTCCGTACGGCGCTCGTTGAAGAAGGTCACAGCCGTGTTATCTGCTCCGCCGCCGCCGTTCAGCGTCGCCTCGTCGCCCGCCTCCGCTTCTTCCGCGTCGGCCTCCGCGAGCGCCTCGTACACGCGTCCTCTGAGGATGAAGTCGTCGCTTCGCTTTCCGCTCTCCGTGACAGTGTAATCGACGCCCGTAAACAGACCGTTGATCGTGACGGTCGAGTTGCCCTTCAGGGTAAACGTCACGCTGTCGCTCTCACCGTCCGTCTCTCCGAACGCGACATCCTTCACGTCGAACACTCCAAATGCACCCGCAAAGCTCGCGGCGCTGAAGTTGCCGGGCAGATCTCCGGTCAGCGTGAACTCGAACTCCTCCGCCGCGTTTGCGGGCGACGACGGGTAATACCCGATTATCTTCTTTGACACGGTAACGCTTCCATTAGTCGCGCGAGTATTCGTGAAGGTCACGGAGTTTACCGTCGGCTCATCGCTCTCGGCTTCGGCGGACGCTTTCACGGTAACGGTGCAGCTATAGTCGCCGCCGCCGGTGACGTCTGTGTAGCCGCCCGTGGTGGACGCGGCGGTGAGGGTGAAGTTGCTCAGCGCCTCACCGTCGCTCGCGGCCGTCTCGGTAACCGTATAAGACTCTCCCGCGATCACTCCGGGCAGCGGCGTCAGTGGCTCGCCGATCTTCTCGTAGAGATCGGTCTCGGCGTCGTACCCGGCGTCGTCCGGCGCTGCGCCGTCCGCCGTGAAGTATACATTTTTCGTGAGCGCCGCGCTTTCCGTATCGCTCGTCAGGAAGAGCCCGGACACCGTAAACTTGAACCACGCCGACTTGCCGTAGGCGCCGTCAACCGCCTTCGTAAGCTGCAGCTCGGCATAATCGCGCTCGTTAGTAAACGTGATGCTCTCGTCGGGATCGCTCACCGCCACCGCGCCGGCGACGGGCGTCAGCACTCCCTCTTTGTCGCTAACGATGCCGGCGATGTGGTAATTGGCGTTACCCGGCGCGTTGGGCGGCTCCGCCACGGCATAGGCGGCGCCATTATACAGTCCGGCGAAAGTGGCGGACTGACCGTTTTTCAACTTGAACTCGTAAACGTTGCCGGATTTCCTCGTTAGGAAGTCTTTCAGCGTCCCGGCGCTATCAAAAGTGCCGTCGCTCTTCACCTTGCCGGAATACGTGACGTCGTCTTCGCTGTCTTCGCTCACGGTTACCCTGACGCTATCCAGAGACTTCATGTCGCCCCGCAGCTCGAAGGTGAAAACCCTGTCGTCGTCGTAGGTGTCGGCCGTGACCGTCTTTGTTACGGTAAAGCCGAAGTTCTCTCCCGATACGTTCGTGAACAGAATACGGCCCCCGTCGCCGTAACCGTCAGCCCGATCCGCCTCGGCGTGATAACCCTTCACTGCAAACAGATCGCCTACCTCGTTTCCTCCGGCGGCGTTATCCATAACGTCGTCCTGCACGGTCACGCTGCGCAGCTTATATGGCTCGTCTCCGTCATGCACGCCGACCAAGCCGTCGACCGCAATCTCCGCCACATTATACGTGGTATCGGCCGCGACCCGCAAGCCGGTGAACACCGCCTTGCCGGGCGTCCCGGCCACGGCGTCGGCGTCGCCTAAGGTGAACTCCACGTAATATTTGGACAAGTCGTCGTCGTACTCGACGGTCACGTCCTCGCCGTCCAGCTTGATGCCTGTCAGGTCATCCGCAAGCTTGCTGTACAGCCGGAAGGTAAAGGGCGTGGCGACGTACCCCTTGGAGACGTCCTTCTCAACTGTAAGTACGCCGTCCGCCTTGCGCGTGTTCGTAAAAGCTACGGCGTCCGCGGTCGCTTTGGGTTCGACGGTCGCGGAGAGTCCCTCAGCCGCGCCGCCGCCGACAGAAACCGTGGTGTCGTAGTGCGTATAGTCGCCGTCCTCCGTCACGGTATACGGGATGCCGCGCTCCAAACCGCTGAGAGTCACGGTCTTATCGTCCGCGATCCACAGAGCGACGCCCGTATAATTCGGATTGCTGCCGACCCATTCCCAACTCACAAGGTTTTCGCCCGTTACCGCAGCGTCCAAAACAGTTGCCGTAATCGCTGCGTCCAGCTTGGCGCCCGCGGGAGCTGCGAGGGTGAGCTTATAGCCGACGCCCGCGTAGTCGTCCTGACCGCTTACGGTCTTGCCGATCGTCAGAGCGCCGTCTGTAAACCGCGCGTTGTTGAAGTAGACGTAATTCTTGTCGGCGTCCGGCGTGACCTTCCTGTCTTCATTCACTGCCACGGCGCTCCAGACAATACTGTTCTGGGACGACCCCGCCAACTCCGTTTTGACGCCCTCATCGTTGTAAATATTGTCGATGTGCGTATTTGCATTACCTTCGTTGTAGTAATCGACGTTGTCAAACGCCAATTCCTCCAGCGTGTAGGGTACGCCCTTTGTCAGTCCGCCGATGGACGCGCTCAGTCCGGCTTGCAGCTTGAACGCTATGCCGGTCGTCTTGCCGCCCGGTTTTACCGGAGTGGGAGCTTTGGCGTTTGCGGAGAACGTGATCCCGGAGGTTCCCTGCTCGGGGCGTATTTGCAGATACTTATCAATGTCGTCCGCGGTGTAATCCGTCGCCGCCGAGTCAACGGACAGGAGGAACCAGAACTCGTCCGTGCCCGTATATCCCGTTGAGCTGTCAACGGATTTTGTGAGGTTGATTGTCCTGTTATCTTTGGGCACGTTCTCGAACGATACGAGCGTCGCTTTTTTCGCCACAGGCGGGGTTATCTTGCCGTTCCCTGCGAGAGACTGTGCTTCCGCATCCCCCAGTTCGGCGTAAGTGTCCTCTGTTTTTACTGTCGCCGTCACTGTGTAGTTGGCTGCAAGCCAACCGGTCTTTTCCGTACCGGCGCTACCAACGATAGTCTCCGTCACCGTGTACTCGTTGCCGACGATCACGCCGACTACGGGGAGGTCGCTGCCTAAAGGCGCGGGGGTTGAAAACGCGCTGCCGTCGCCCGTATCGCACTCCGCGAAGTAGAAGATCTGCGAGCCGGCGTCAGCATCGTCCTTGAAGAGTCCCGTTACGGTGATTTTCACGATATCACCCGGCAGCAGATCGGAATCCGCCGTTTTGGTCACGTAGAGATAGTCGTTATGCGCGCCGTCGTTGGTGATTTTCACGAACTTCGCGCTATCGCCACTGCCCAGCGTGACAGTCGCTCCGTTGTCCCAAGCCAATCCGTCGTCGCCCGCCGCATAAGACACCGCGTATGCGTTCGTGATATCCGTGCCGTCCGACGCACATTCCGTAACCTCATACGTCGTGTCCGGCAGACCCATCAGAGTGACGGAGTTTTCCGACGTGATTGGAATAATCGCGGCGCCCGGCGGATCCTCAGTGCCGCTCGTCGCGCCCGTGACTTTATATGTATAGTCGCCGTCGGCAGCAAAGGTGAGATACTTCCCGTCCTGCGTCACATAGAAGTGGAATTGCCTTTCCGTCGGGTTCTCCGTGCCTTTGACAAGCACTTTTGAGACTGTAATCGTGCCGTCCGCGCCGGACGTGTTCGTGAACTCGGCGGCATTGCCGTCGCCGGCTGTCAGAGTATAGGTGTGGTCGTCAACGCTTTCCAATGTCGCGCCGTCGGCTTCGAGTGTGTACGCGCCGCTCGATCCGATGGTAATCGACGACCACGCGCTGGCATTGTACTCGAACCCGTACTCTGTCAGGGTGTATGTATACCCCGGCACAAGAGCACAATCAAAAGCGTCCGCAAGGCTTGCACCGTCGCCGCCCCATTGGCCGCCGAAAACCAGATTATCGCCCGCGTCGCCGTCGCTCGCGGCGGTGCACAGCGCCGTCACTAGCGCCCCCAGCTTATCGCCGGCCTCGAACGCGTCGCCGGCCTGCGTAAAGTAGAGGTATTTTGTGGTGTTCGCCGTGAGGGCGCCCAGACCCGTGTCTGAAATATCGACAAATTTACCGCTTACCCCGATCACGAAAACCTGCTCCGTCAGCGCCAGTCCGACGACGGTTTTATTTACCGTGAGATCCGACGTGCGGCGCGTGTTCGTGAGCGTGATTTTGTTCGCGTCAGCTGTGCCGGACGCGGTGAAGGAAGCGGAGACGCCGTTGCTGTCGCTTTCGGGAATACCGTCCGCCGGTGTGGTGTCGAGCCCGCCGCCGTCCATATCGACGGTAACGGTGTAAGTGGAAAACGCGATGCCGCCATTGCCGTACTCCGTGATCGTGTAGGCGTTGCCCGCCACGACGTCGTCTATCACCCATACGGTGTCGGTTACCGGATCTTCCCAATCGGCGCCCGCGCCGCTGAATTTGTAATGATCGTCCCCCGTCCCCGTTCTGTCAAAGTAGGCGGTGTTCGGCGTAGTGCCGCCGCCGGAGAATAATCCCGTCACTTCGACCTTAAACACGTCGGCGCCGGCGTTCTCCTCCAGCTTGCGTATCTTCAGCTCGACGTCGTCCGGCTCATTATAGACGTAAGCCTGCTTGTCGCTGTCCGTCATAGTGATTTTGAGGAACCCATCGTCCTCGTTGGTGTGACTTCCCCAGTCGCCCACGCTTGCAGCCGCGTATTTAGGCGGCCGGTAGCCCGTGTAGTCAGCCTCGACGAGACTGAGCTCCACATGCGCGGGGAGTCCATACACGACGGCGGGCTTGGCTGTGATGCTGCCGTTCGCGCCGATGGCCTTGACGACGCCGCCGGCCCGCGTACCCGTGCTTCCGTTCCACGCGTAGACGTTCTGAGTATCGTAATCGTTGATATCGTCAGCTAAATGTGACAGCCCTAATTCGTCCAAATCGTCGTCGCTTGACAGCTTCGTCATTTGCAGCCACACGCCGGTCCCATTGCCGACCTCCAGCCCCATCTCAAACTCCGTGTCGTTGCCGGAGACATTGGCCGGGAAAACCTTGTTCACGGTCAAACTTTTGTCCGTTTTCGCGCGGCTGTTTGTCACAAGGACGCCAATATTGCCGTCAAGCTCAATGTCGCTTTGATCACTCGAGTATCTCGATTCTGCCCCGTCCCACGTCATAACCGCCGCGCCGGCGGCGCCAACTGTCATGGCGACGTCGTAATAGTCGGCGGTCTGCAGAACATCTCCGTAGTACACCTTTTCCGCTACGGTGTACTTCTCCCCGAAGACGACGCCGGCAAGCGAAGTGCTCACGTTGACGCCTGTGCCCCAGTACCCTCCGGCAATCCTGCCGGGGAGGAGCGGGGTATCCTTAACATCATCCAGATTGTTGATTGCGGTCGGCAGATCGCTGTCTTCGTCGTGAGTGAAGTAGACGCTCTTTGTAATCTTGCCGCCGGTTATTGAACCGTTCGCCTGGAATTTTCCCGTCACCTCAAGGACGAACACGGCGTTTGCCGGTTCGACGCCGGGCGCCTTGACCAGTTTGCCCACGTTCAGCGTATAAGCGCCGCGCGTATTGGTGAAGCCCACCGTGGGCACGTCGTTGGCGACGTCGTCGTACACCGAGGCGACGACCGTCGCGAAGTGTTTGTCGGCGAGATCGCCGTCCTCGCGCTTGTCTTCCGTTTCACCGGGGAATATATCGTCAGCAGTCCTGTCAAGGCCGAGGTATTTCTGTGCCTTGACCGTCACACCGCCCGGCACGCTCTCCGCCACGGTGTACTTCTGCCCGAATGTCAGCCCCGTAATAATGGCCGTGACGTCCTTTTGCATCTTGATAACGCCGCCGTCCACAGTGCCGTCGCCGCCGGCCGCGGGGCCGCCTGTGGCGCTGTAGATAAAGTCGACCTGCTCGCTCGTCAGCGTAATTTTAGCGCCGTCGTCGACGGTTTCTCCCTCGTACACCGTGAAGGTATATTTCTGATCGGGGCGGTAGTCGTCTGTGTTGTCCACCGTTTTTTCTATCCGGAGCTGCGCGCCGGTATCCGAATCTTCCTTGTCCTCGCGCACCTTATTCCGGAAAACGACGGTCGCCGTGGAGCTGTCGTACTGCATTGTGACATAGTTGATCGTGTGCTCCGGCTGATAAACCGGCAGACCGTTTATCTTGTACTCATCCGTGGGCGCCTCGACTATTATGCAGTCCCACGGGTCATAGGAGAATTCGAGCGGCGTCGTAGTCCAAGAGGAACCGCCCGTGATTGGTATCCATTCGATCTTACCTGGTTTATTCTCAAGCCTCATGAGATCGTTCGGCAGCACAATGCTCGCACTGCCGCCGCCCCACGCGGAGAGGAAAGCGCCGTTATTATAGAACCCCCAGTAACCGTTCCTGATAGAGAATTTTATGGCGTATGCGTTGGCGTTTGCTGAATTCGACAGCACTTTCCATATATCTTCTCTAAGCTCTTCCGGCGCTCCGGCGCCCACAGCCTGCTGAACGGTAAGGCCAGTCGAGTGCTCACTGTTGTATGCCTCAACCAGAGCGTTCACCGCCGGCGGCAGACCCTTAATCTCCGTAAAGCGGGGCTGGAGCTTGTTGCCGTTCTCA
The DNA here is from genome assembly GCA_031270395.1 of Oscillospiraceae bacterium. Classification (GTDB taxonomy): domain Bacteria; phylum Bacillota; class Clostridia; order Oscillospirales; family Oscillospiraceae; genus JAISBX01. Next base: position 4,095 of record JAISXU010000081.1, on the reverse strand, counting down.
TCCACCGCCGCCTCGCCTGTCGCGACGTCGATGTAATATCCCTCGGGGGTTAGGACAAATTTGCCATTTGATTTTTTGAAGGTTATACGCGTTATTTCTCCCGGCTCTTCCTCATATTCATAGAAGTCCGGCTCGTCCGGGCTGATAACGCGCGCTTGCGCGCCATAGACGTAGAAAGTAAACTTATCGTCGTTCCACTGCGCATCGTAAGCCGTGCCATCGTAGCCGAGCACTTGCTTCTGTATCTCCACGGTGGTCAGCTTATTGTTTTCGATCTCAATATCCTGTCCCGGCTTCGTCAACGAGCGCCAGTACCAGTGGGAGTTGGGGCGGTAGTACCACCACAGATTTGTCACCTGTGACGGGTCGTTAGGCCCGTAGCCCATAAGCGTGCGCTCTTGCAGGATATAGACGCAATCGGGGTTCGGGTCGAGGTGCTCAAAGAAGGTGAATTCATTCGACAGGCCGTTCACCTGATCGCCCGATATGATGGCGATGGGATGCGCCTCGCTGTTCAGCTTCTGCCTGAGGGCGGCGGGCGGAGCTGTGCCCTCCGGCAGTTTGTCAAGTGCTTCTTTCTCTCCCGCCGTCAATGTAATGCGGTACAGGACGAAATAGCTGTCCTTTACGGCGGTGCCCTCCGCCGTGCCTGTGTCGAGGTTGCCCGTACTTGATCCGGGGATTGTGAAGCCCCAATCCTTTTCGAGCCTTATCTTGCTCTCCGGGTAGTCGTAGGCGCTCTCATTATGGGCGCCATACACCCCTTTTTCCAGAGATATCTCTTTATACCAGCCGTATTCGTCTATTTGCCAGCCGCCCTCGTTACCGTCCGTGCGTATCCATTCGCCGGTATAATTCTCATCCTCCACATCCCAGTCCGACCACGTCTCGACAAAAGAGCCGTCCTCCCACGTGTGGGGGGGATAGTATTGCGCTGCCGTGTTTGTCCCAAACGGGATGTAGAGCCGGTAGGTCAGTATGGCTTCCCCTCCGAAATCGTCGTCGAACACGGCGAATATGTTGTCTCCGTCCGTCAGAGTGACGGAATCCCACAATGGCGTCGTGGCCGAGGCGAGAGCGGTATCACCCTCGTCGTAGCCGGTGTCGGGCCACAGCTCGACGGTCACGAAAGGTTCGGCCCCGAACTGACCGTCGTTCTTCGCGTATACGGGGTTCTGCTGGCCGTTGAGACCAAACTCGCCGCCGTTACCCAGACTTGGAATGTTCTTAGGATGCGTCTCCGTAATCATGTAGGGCGACTTCCAAAGGAACTTATTCACGGTAATATACGAGTACTTGGGCACAGTCACGGTAAATTCCGCCGTATCGAACACCGGGTTTCCGGATGTGAGGTTGTGATACGCCCCGTTGCCGGGCGGCGTATACGGGAAATTCGCTACGCCGGAGGGATACGCGTGAGCGGTATTTGTCACCTTATAGTCGTCTACGGTCATGTATTCCCGCAGATTTGTCTTGTCCTTATATACCGCCGTGAACCCGACGATCACGTCTCTCGGCGGGTTGTTAATATCGGTAGCATAAAACGCGTATCTGGGCGGAACCGTGGTAGCGTCCGACAGCTCAAAGGAAAAGCCTCCGCCCGCGCCATCCGTGACGACGGGGGTACACTGCGGGTCAGCTCCATCAACGGAAACATCCTTGACCTCCGTCAACTCAAAATAGTTGCTGTGCGCCACGATGTCCTGAAAATTCACCACATACTGGTGATACGTTTGGTTCGGATCGGGGTCATTCACTTGTATGTAGTTGACCTGAAATGGAACAAGTCCGCTCACAAGCACGCCGGCGTCGGCAAACCCCGGAACCACCATGTTCAGATTAACCTCGATAACGAAATTCTTCTGCGTAGTGTTCCAGGGCGTCACGGTAAACGCGCCCGGCACGGCGATGTACGCGATGCCCCCAAACGGCGTGGCGCCGGCGAGCAGCAGGTTATCAACGCGGAACACGGAGAGCGCGTCGCCTAGCTTACCGTTGTTTTCAGCGTTGGCGGCGTACAGCGTCATGGTGCCGCTCAGATAGCTTCCGGGCGTTGTTTGGGCGCGGATATCAAAGGATATCTGCGCGCCGACGTCCGTCAGCTCCAGACTCGTCACGGACGCCTGCTGCGAGTCCGTCCGCGTGAATTTGACGGTATAGTCCGCCTCGAACACGTCGCCGCGAGCGCCCAGGGTGAGTGAATCAGTTGCGCCGGACGGGCTGCCATCTCCGCCGCGCAGCCCGACGACCGCCTTTTCCGCGGTCCAACTGGCTACGGCGCGCGTGTCCTGCTGCGCCGATACGGAGCCGTACGAATTGACCGTCGCCGAAAAATCCTCCTCCGGGTTGAAGGCCCTGTTAGTGACTGTAGTCGAACCGAGGCTGTAACTGCCGCTTGGTATGACGCCAGGATCCCGGAACGCCAGCACATAATTGGGCAGCGTAGCAACAAGCCCGTCAGGATAACCCCACGTGGCAAAGAACTCTCCGGGATTTGCCACGGTAAACCAGTGCCCGGCTTCGTTGTCCACCGGCATATACGTCTCTGGGAAGTACTCATAAATACGGTAATTATAGTAATCGCGACTGCCGTCGTGCAGTTTTACCTCCTGCGGCAGAATGAAATTCGCGTCGCCCGCGCCGGTCATCTTCCGCCACGCCGCGGTTTTTCTTGTATCCTCGCCGTTGGGTATGCCGCTGGCGGAACCGCTGGAGAACAGCGGGACGGCGCCGATGTATACTTCCACGCCGCCTCCGCCGCTTGCGTACTTCTTTTCGACATCAAAGGACACGTCCTGCTGCGCAAATTGAATATCGCCAAACGCCTCTTGTTTGGAAAACTCGGCGGGATCCATTTGGAACTGGTATGTACGCGGCCCGTCCTCATTATCCGGATTGTTGATCTGCGCCATCCCCAGAGTGCCGAGCGCGATTATTGATTCGCCGCTGTTCAGATATACCCGCCCCTGTGCGCCGGACGGAGTGATCTCCACAAGATAATCATATCCGTCAGTCAGCATTAGTGAGACAAAATTGTTCGCGTCCAGCCAGCGCGGCTCGGTATACGTAAGATACGCATTCTCCTTTTCGTCGTCGTCGACAAGGCCGTCCGCCGTAAAGGCCTTGAGCGTCCCTTTCTCGAAAACGCAGACCACTGTGCTGACGTTCCCCAACTCCACCGCGTTCGTCGTGCGCCGATATTCCTGATAATTGATGATCGCCGATTTGGCCGTATTCGAGCCTGACTTCAGCGTGGATTTGACGACAAGCCCGTTAGACGCGAAACTTGTCAGGCTCGTTCCGGTTATCGTAAGCTCGTAGGCGGCGTATTCCGGATTCTCCGTCCATTCCACACCACCCGGCGTAAAGGGGTCGCCGTCCGCGTCCCAGTACAGCGTGTGGTTATTCATCACACCCGACAGTAAGACCGTATACTCCATTTGGCCGTCGATCACATAGTCTTCATTCATAGTGAGCGTTGCGGTGTTCGCGCCATACGGCGCGGTGTAATAGCCGGGAATAAAAGCAGTAATCGTTCCCTCTCCGACCTTCGCGCCTGTGTCGTCAAACACCTCCAGCAACGCCAGAGGTACGCCGTTCTTGCTGCCGCGCAGATCATTCGTCGTTATACCGTTGAAGAAATACCCGGGATTCGGGATGTAGGGCGGCGGCGATAGTAAGAGCCGGGCGGCGCCCGCCCCGCCCGCGGCGACGCCCAAGCCGGTGGATTCCTCCACCTCCTCCGGCGTCGGTTCCTCCGATGGCTCCTCGGATGGTTCCTCAGACGGTTCCTCCGATGGCTCCTCGGATGGTTCCTCAGACGGTTCGCCCTCGGATGTCTCACCCTCGGACGTCTCACCCTCGGATGTCTCGCCCTCGGACGTCTCACCCTCGGGCGTCTCACCCTCGGATGTCTCACCCTCGGATGTCTCACCCTCGGACGTCTCGCCCTCGGACGTCTCTTCCGCAGGTTCCATCTGCTGCGGGAGCGTGTCGTCCTCCGCCAGCGCGCCAAACGGCAGCATACTCGCCGCCATTACTACCGCCAGCAGCAGGGCCAATATCCTCGCTCGTACTTTTACTGTTCTTTTCATC
>JAISXU010000070.1 GCA_031270395.1 Oscillospiraceae bacterium | reverse complement strand
TTTTTCGTCAGACTATACAAAAAACGCAGCGAATACTTTGTGTATTCGCGAGGCTTTTTGTGACGTATGACGGAATAAATCGCCGCTTAGCGGTGGGCGTGACTTTTGACACCCGAACCAATTCTAAATGTTGTTTCGGAGGTTATGCTGATGAGCGTAAAAATCGGGATAAACGGCTTTGGGAGAATAGGCAGACTCGTGTTCAGGGCGGCCCTTGGCGACCCTAAGGCGGAGGTAACGGCGGTAAACGACCCGTTTATCGACCCTGCGTATATGGCGTATATGCTCAAATACGACACCGTCCACGGACGCTTCGACGGCGAGGTGAGCGCGCGGGAGGGGTATCTCACGGTAAACGGCAGAGACATCCGCGTTTACGCGTACAAGGACCCGGGCGAGATACCGTGGGCGAGCGCGGGCGCCCGGTATATTGTGGAGTCCACGGGACTGTTCACGACGACGGAGAAGGCGTCGGCGCACTTCAAGGGCGGGGCTGAAAAGGTGGTCGTCAGCGCGCCGTCCGCCGACGCGCCCATGTTCGTCATGGGTGTAAATCAGGATAAGTACACGAGCGATATGCGCGTCGTGTCAAACGCGTCCTGCACGACTAACTGCCTTGCGCCTCTGGCGAAGGTGATACACGACAGCTTTGGCATAGCGGAGGGACTCATGACGACCGTCCACGCCACCACGGCGACGCAGAAGACGGTGGACGGGCCGTCGGCTAAGGACTGGCGCGGCGGACGCGCGGCGTCGGGCAACATAATACCGTCGTCTACGGGAGCGGCAAAGGCCGTCGGCAAGGTCATACCCGAGCTCAACGGCAAGCTGACCGGCATGTCGCTGCGCGTGCCCGCGCTCGACGTGTCCGTAGTGGACCTGACGTGCAGACTCGAAAGGCCCGCGACGTACGACGAGATAAAGGCGGCTGTCAAAAAAGCCGCGCAGGGCGAGCTCGCCGGTATACTGGCGTACACCGAGGACGCCGTAGTCTCGTCCGATTTCATCCACGACGCGCACACCTCGATTTTTGACGCGAGCGCCGGCATATCCCTTAACGACCGGTTTGTAAAGCTCATCGCGTGGTACGATAACGAGTGGGCGTACTCGAACAAGGTCGTAGACCTCATAGTTTATATTTCGGAGGCGGACGGCGGATGACAAGACGAAAGCTGATAGCCGGAAATTGGAAGATGCACAAGACGACCGCGCAGGCGATACAGTTCGCAAACGAGCTCCTGTCCCGCGGCGCCGTAGGAAGCGCTAAGACCGAGGTGTGCCTCTGCGTTCCGTCTGTCCATCTGTACGCCCTTGCCGGTATTTTTGAGGGGAGCGGCGTCAAGCTGGGCGCGCAAAACGTCTATTATGAGGACGAGGGGGCGTATACCGGCGAAATATCGTGCGGAATGCTCGCCGGCGCGGGCGCGGGCTACGTCATAGTCGGCCACTCGGAGCGCAGGGCGCTTTTCGCGGAGACGGACGACATCATAAACAAAAAGCTCCTCGCCGTCTGCAGCTCGCCGCTCAACCCGATACTGTGCGTCGGTGAAAATCTTGAGCAGCGCGAGGCCGGCGCGGAGCGGCAGGCAGTGGGCGACCAGCTGGAGGCGGCGCTCCGCGATATCGGCGTCAGGGGGGTCCAGCGGCTTACGGTGGCTTACGAGCCCCTGTGGGCGATAGGCACGGGGAAAACGGCGCTGCCCGGTCAGGCAAGGGAGATGTGCGCGTTCATCAGGTCTAAAATCGAGTCGCTGTACGACGGCCACGCGGCTGACAGGATGCGCTGTATTTATGGCGGAAGCGTCGATCCCGTCACCGCGCACGACATCGTAAGCGGCGCGGACGTGGACGGCGCGCTCGTCGGCGGCGCCAGCCTCAAACCGGACGTGTTTTTCGATATAGTCAATTCGGTCAGTAATCATACCTGAGGCGCCCGGGCGGCGGGACCCGGAAAAAATTTGGGGAAAAGTTTTTTTGCCGCGGCACTAAAGTTTTGTCCGTTTATGCCGATAGATACATACGGTGGCATTGGGCGCATCGCCCCGCGATTGATGGTTGTAAGTCGTCAGTCGCCGGCCGCCGGGTCGTCTCCGCGAAAAAGAGGTGCACATCCGATTCGCGTTGACGAATATAGACACAGCGCCGGAGCATGGAGCGTTCCGGATAGTGTGGCCCCGTCATGACGTCGGGGCGTCATTCAGGGAGTGTAAAACAAAATGCGTATTCAAAACAATGTACCGGCACTCAACGCGCACAGATACTACGGCATCAACCAGACCAACACGACGAAATCCATAGCGAAGCTATCCTCAGGATATCGCATAAATTCCGCCGCGGACGATGCGGCGGGTCTTGCCATATCCGAAAAGATGCGCGCGCAGATTCGCGGCCTTACGATGGCCTCGAAGAACGCGCAGGACGGCATATCTCTCATCCAGACGGCCGAGGGCGGCCTGCAGGAGATCGACAACATGATCCAGCGCATCCGCGAGCTCGTGGTGTACGCGTCGAACGACACGCAGGACAATACCGCCGGTACGCTCGGTTCCGCCTACGGCGACCGCCAGAAGATTCAGGACGAGATCAACCAGCTCACGGCCGAGATAGACAGCATGTCCGAGCGCGTCGAGTTCAACAAGAAGAAGCTCATCAACGGCAGCCTGTCGGGAGCGTCCATAGAGGCGGCACAGACCGGATCGGTATTGACGGCGAAAGCGGCGGTAACCAGCGCCGTTACGACGCTCATCAGCAATGTAGCCACTTCAGGCACATTTTATACTGCAATCAATGATATATCGTCTGCCACGTCCGCTGTAAAGTCTGCTCTGACTGATATTACCTCTTCACAAGAGACACTGCTTGACAACATTTCCTCGCGCATAACCTCCGCGCTCGTGAATGTCGCGACGACGATGTACAATGTTGAAGCCGGCTCTACCAAGGAGCTGAGCGGCGACCCCGCAAACGAAGCGACGTACGCTTTCGAAAACCTGGTGGCGGCGTTTACCGATATCGGGGGCTCGGGCGGGCTTCTTATGCAGATACATAGCGAACTCGATCAGTTGATCGGTGCGGGCACAACCGGAGCTATAGCTTTGAGAAGCCAGATTGACTCGCTGGCCAGCACTATCAACAACATGACGGCCGGAACTGCTCCATTGTCCACCATCTACAATGCTGTGACAGCCTACGACGCCGCATACGACGCGGTTGACACCAGCGAAGGCGGCGGAGGCGCGCTGTACTTCCAGATAGGCGCCAACGCCAGCCAGGGTATGCTGCTGAACATAGGCAGCATAAAGACTGACATACTCCAAATCGGCGACGGCAATCAGAGTAAGGGCAATGTGACGCAGAACAACGTGGTATTCAACGTCGTCGCAAACACCGGCGCACAGATCACCGACAAACTGAACACCCTCGACAAGGCGCTTAGCTATGTCACGACGGAGCGCTCAAAGCTGGGCGCGGCGCAGAACAGGCTTGAGTACACGATGAACAGCCTCGACATCTCAGCTGAGAACATACAGGCCGCCGAGAGCCGTATCCGCGATGTGGACATGGCAAAAGAGATGACGAACTTCACAAAGCACAACATTCTCTTCCAGGCGTCTATGGCGATGCTTGCGCAGGCCAACGCCTTCCCGCAGGGCGTGCTGCAGCTACTGGGCTAATTCAAACACCCGGCGACGCGTAATGCAGTGGCGTTACAACGCAAAGCGGGAAGGCGTTCGTTCCGTACCCAAAACGCAACCCAATGAAGTGGTTGCGTTTTGGAGAGGAGGCGCGACGGAGCGAGCGAGCCTTGCCGTTTACGGCGAGGCGAGACTTAGCGCAGTCCGCGCCGACGATCCCGCAGGGCGTGCTGCAGCTTCTGGGCTAACATCACTTTTATCGTTTACCAAACTCGTAGGGGCGCGATTTATCGCGCCCCTACATCCCATTATGCGTCCCGCGAGCATGGCCGCATTACGTTGCGTTAATATACCGCGGGCGACCGGGGTCGGTCGCCCCTACAGGACGGGGACGCGATGGGCGCGTAAATCCGTAGGGTCGGCAGTATTTATATTTACGAAATATTTGTACATAGTGTCACAAAATACGCGCCGTTTTGACCATAATCGTAATCATTCAACCTATTTCGCTTGCGTACATGTAATTCGCTCATTTCACGTTATCTCCGGATTCCGCATCTTCG
>JAISXU010000049.1 GCA_031270395.1 Oscillospiraceae bacterium | reverse complement strand
CGCGCCCCCGTCAAAACCCCCAACTCCCCCCTCCCCGCCCGCACCACAATCTCACTCAAACAAAACGGCTCAATCCCCCCCGCCAACCGTGATTTTTCTTTCCTCACCCCCTTCGCAATCGCCCCCACCACCCCCTCCGCCGCGCCGAACCTCCCGGATTACGGGCAGTTTCTGGAAAACCTCAAAACGCTCACCGCAACCGAGAGGGCGGTGTTTGACCTCTATATGGGCGAAAAGACGGCGCGGGAGATCGCCGACGAATTGTTCATCACCGATAACACCGTTAAATTCCACAACAAGAACATATACAGGAAACTCGGCGTATCGTCCCTCAAGGTTCTGTGGGTTTATATGAAGATGATGAAGGAGGCGCGGCATGACGGATAAGGAAGAAGACGCGCCTTCCGAGGGCGGAAAGCGCGTCCAGCGCGGCGTCACGCCGCCTTGTCGGGGCGAGATAGCCGTGGTATAACCCGCAGCTTATCCGCGCAGAAGGCGGCGGCGCGCCTTGTCAAACGCCGTGTGCAGCCCGAGAAACAGTATATATATCTCGAGCCGCCCCATGAGCATACCGAGCATTTCGACGATCAAGGTCCCGATCGACGCCCTCGCGGTCAGCCCGTTTGAGATGCCTATCGTCCCGAGCGCGGAATTGAACTCAAAAAACGCCGCCTCCAGCGTCGTCGAGCTCCCCTCAAAAAACGCGATCAGCAGCGTCCCGGCGAAAAGCACGGCGGCGTAGACGGAGACAAATTCAAGCGTATCGCGTATCAGCTTGTCGTCTATCGGCGCCTCGCCCTGCGCGCGCGTGTACCGCATTATCCGCACGCTGTGGCTCGGCGACAGGCGGCGGACTATATTCGCCTTTGTGACGCGCGCGAGGATATACGCCCGCAGCAGCTTGATCCCGCCCGCGGTGGAGCCCGTGCCCGCGCCGAGCACCATCAGGAGCATAATAAGGCCGACCGCCGCCGGCGGCCACACCGCGTAGTTATCGAGCGAATAGCCCGTGGTCGAAAACGTCGTCACCACGCAAAATATGGCATTGTGCAGCCCGTCCCAGAACCCCTTTCCGTGGCGCGCCACGAGCGAAACGGTCATGAGCGGTATGAAAACCGCCAGCATACCGCCCATAAAGCGCACCTCGGATATTTTGGCGACGCGCTTGAATTTGCGCTCCACAAGCAGGAGTAGCCACGCGAAGTTTGAGCCGCCGATAAGCATCAGGACTACGGTCACTATCTCTATCGGTATGCTGTTATACTCTCCTATGCTGCCCGCGCGCGTGGAAAAGCCCGCCGTGGAGAGCGCGGACATAGCGTGGCACAGCGCCTCGAAAACCGGCATGCCGAAAAGCCTGTACACCACAGTGCCGAGGGTCAGGCAGCCTGTGTAGATAAAAAATATCGCTATCGACATCCGCCTTAAATTCGGCATGAGTCCGTCGGGATGCCCCTCCGCGTTATACATGCTCGCCGTCTGCCTCCCGTGAAGCGCGATGGCGATTATTATTATAAATCCGAGCCCGCCGCAATACTGCATAAACGCGCGGTGGAAAAGAAAAATGCGCGGCATATCCGTGACGTCCGCGACGGTCAGCCCCGTGGTAGACCAGCCGGAGACGGACTCAAACAGCGCGTATATGGGGTCGAGCCTCCCGCCGAGGACGAACGGCGCCGCGCCCGCCGCAATGGCCGAACACCACGCAAAAAGCACCGGCAGACTGCCGTTTTTCAGCGGCGACTGCCACATGCGCGCGTCCCGCTCCGGCCTCTCCCTCGCGGCAGCCGCGACCGACAGGCCGGTGAGCGCGAGGACGGCGGCCGGCAGCAGAAACGCCGGGGCGTATTTCGCCTCGCCGGGCGAAAACGGCAGCGTGAGAAGCGGCGCGGCGATCATCAGCGCGATAAACATCAGCACCCGCGGATAATACCCGCCGCGCCGCGCGCGTGATAATATGGTTTTCATCGCGTCACCGCCCCGTCAAGGCGTGTACCGCCGCCGTCTCGTGCTCGTCGGAGGAGATGAGCACGAGCACGTCTCCGGCGAGGATCACGCTGTCGCCGCGCGGGATCATGCCCGTGCCGCCGCGCATAATACAGCCTATGAGCACGCTTTTCGGAAGCGAGACGTCCATGACGCGGCGGCCGTCGGCGGGCGCGCCTCCGGGGATCGGTATCTGCGATATTTTTATGCGCCCGTCGCCTATCGGCACGAGCGTCGCTATCTCGTCGAGAAACGCCTGCTGCTCGATAATGCTCGTCACCGACGTTATCTCACACACGACGGAATCTATGCCCATGCGGTAAAAAAACTCCGTTTTTGACGGATCGCTTATGAGCGCGACAGTCTTGGCCACGCCGAATTTCTTCTTGCAGAGCTCACAGATAACAAGGTTGTCGTCGTCGCGCCCCGTCAGCGCTATGGCGATGTCGAAGCCGTATACGGACGCGTCCTCCAATATGTACGGCTTTGTCCCGTCGCCGTTAAAGACGTTGAGGCGGTGGATTTCGGCGAGCTCCTCGCAGTGGCCGCGGTCGTCGTTTATCGCGGTGACGGCGTAGCCCTGCTTTATGAGCGAGCCCGCGAGCGAGCGCGCCTTGTGAAATCCTCCGACGAGGACGATACGTTTTTTTACCATGTCCGCACATCCTCCGCTTCCGCCGGAGACGGCTCCGGATGCAGGATGTGCCCGATCTCCTTCGTGGACAGCAGCACGGGAGAGATCGTACCGATGCCGAATTCCTGATACACGCACTCCCTCTCCGGGTCGTACAGCCGGGCTATGACATGCGGCACGCCGTACATCTCGCGCGCCATCTGCGCGACCATGATGTTCGTGTTGTCGCGCTCGGTAACTGCCAGAAGTGCGGACGCGCCGGCGAGATTTGCCTCCTCGAGGACGTGGAGCTCCGTCGCGTCGCCGGTTATTATCATCCCGTCGAACGACGTGGAGAGCTTGCGGAAGGACTCGCGCGACATGTCTATTATGACGACGCCCTCCCCCTCGTCGGAGAGCGAGGACGCGATATGCGCGCCAAGCCTCCCGCAGCCGACGACGACGGTAAAGGACCTTTTTTTCCTGTCGCTCTTTTGATTGCCATGCGGCATTAGGCTCACCTCTGCCTTGCGGAGCGGATTATTAATTCGCACGATATATCGTGCCGAATTAATAGCGCGCATATGTTTCGGTTGCCGCCATAGGCGGCGAGAAACATGCGCATACGAGCGAGAAAAGTCCCGAGCGGCTTTGCAGTAAGGATAAGACTTTTCGAGCGGATTATTATACGCCGCGCCGCTCAGCGCTTCAAATACTGCTCCAGCTTTTCGAGCACCTCGTCAAAGTTGAGCGGCTTGCCGATGTGATCGTTCATACCCGCGGCGATACACCGCTCAATGTCCTCGCGGAACACGTTCGCCGTCATTGCCACTATAGGCACCTCGCGCGCGCGCGGGAAGTCGAGCGCGCGTATTGCCCTTGTGGCCTCGTAGCCGTCAAGCTCCGGCATTTGCACATCCATAAATATGAGGTCGTATCTCTCGGGAGAAGCGCCGAACATTCTAACGGCCTCGGCGCCATTCTCGGCACATTCTATCTCGACGAGCGTGGGCTCCAGCAGCGCCATAACAATTTCGCGGTTTATCTCCACATCCTCCGCCACGAGCAGGCGAGAACCCTTAAAGCTGATGCTGTCCCGCTCGTCCGCGTCCGTCTCCGCCTCCGAGCTTGCCGCTTCGACGCCGAGACATTCGTTTATGCAGTCGGCTATCATCGACGGAAAGAGCGGCTTGGGCATAAACCTGTCGACGCCGGCGGCCTTTGCGTCGCTGGCTATCGCGCCCCATTCCGCCGCCGAGATCATTATGACGACGGACTGCGCTTCGCTCACTTCCTTGATAAGGCGCGACAGCTCCACGCCGTCCATTCCGGGCATACGCCAATCGACAAAATATATATCGTAAGCCCCGTTATCCCGTATGGCGGCGGCGGCGTCCTCGCCGCTCGACGCGACGTCGCACGTGATGCCGAGGCCGGCGGCCGTATCGGTGAAAAACTCCAGAATGTCCTCGGAATCGTCCACGGCGAGCACGCGGATATTCCTCCAGTTAACGCCGGGATTGAGCAGACCGGACCGCTCATGAGCCTCGCCGCGACCGCAATTTACGGTAAACGCGAACGTGGAGCCCTTGCCGATCTCGGAATCTATCCAGATGCGTCCGCCCATCATCTCGACGATACGCTTGGATATTGCAAGCCCCAGCCCGGTGCCGCCGAACTTGCGCGACGTGTTGCTCTCCGCCTGTTGGAACGAGCCGAACAGCCGCGACTGCTGCTCCTGACTGATGCCGATACCGGAATCGACGACCTCGATTCGGAGGGTATACTCAAGCTCGCTCTCGCTCTCAAGCAGCGCCCTGAGCTTTATATACCCGTGCTCGGGCGTGAATTTCACCGCGTTACTCAGCAGATTTGTTATCACCTGCGTCAGCCGCTGGTCGTCTCCCACCAGACTACGCGGTATGTGCCTGTCTATGTATACCGAAAAGTTCTGCTCCTTTTCCTCAATACGAAAATTTATGACATTGACGACCTTTTGCAGCAGCTTTTCAAAATTAAATTCCGAGTATGACAGCTCCAGCTTGTTCGCCTCTATCTTGGACATGTCAAGTATGTCGTTGATAACCCCGAGCAGATGTGAGGACGCCTCCTCAATCTTTCCGAACGAATAGTTCTTCCGGTCAATATCCGGGGCGGCGCGGCCGATGGCTGTCATGCCGATGATGGCGTTCATCGGCGTGCGCATCTCGTGCGACATATTCGACAGGAAATCCGCCTTTGCCGAGGACGCCTCCTCGGCGTGCCTGCGCGCGTCGTTGTAGACCTTTCCCTGAAATTTGACTATGAGTCCGGTAGCCACGCTGCAAAAAACCATCGTGTATGCGTTGTCGGTGTAAACCGTGAGCTCGTCGTCGAACTTTATTACCAAGTCCGGATAGCGGTAGCTGACGTATATACAGGCGAGCACTATCGCCAGATATACGGCGGCCATTATTATACAATCCTTGCCGTCGAGCAGCAAAAATATGATAAACGACCCGAACAGCATATACATCATAATACCGCTGCCCAGTCCGTTCGTCGAGAAGAATATGAAGGGAAACAGGAGATCGCACACGATAATCAGCAGCATGAACGATCCCGCTCTGTAGCGACCAGTAAAGTTAGGCCAGATCGCCAGAAACAGCACCACCAGCCACGTGACGACGATTGCAGCGCGTGAAAACACAGTCGATTCCTGAGCAAAGGTGACGACGGTCGCAAATGTGCACAGTACGAGACATATGTCGACTATGATATTGAACAGCCTCACGCGCAACGGCGTCTCGTCTGAAAACGTATATCTGACGATGGCGTTTTTGACCCTGGTGAAAATCTTTACCACTCCCAGTAATTTCCGGAAAATTTTTTCTGCGCCACATTATACAGCTAAACAGATTTGAAATCAAGCGTTATTTCTTACCGGGGTGTTCCGGCGTTATTCCCGGCGTTATTCCCTATGCCGCCGCCTTGCGGCGTCTCACCTCCCAATACGATTTGCTTAGGACTCATGTGCACTGTCGATTGAATTGAATTTTGTCGGATAATCTGGTAAAATATTTCAGGTAAAGCGGCAAAGGAGAGTGCGATGGAAGAAATGAGCGGCGCCGGCTATGACGCGTTTATAAGCTACCGCCACAAGGAGCCCGACTCCGCCGTGGCAAAAGCGGTCCACCGCCGGCTTGAAACCTTCCGTGTCCCGGCATATATCGCCAGACGCTCCGGGAAAAAACGCATAGGTAAGGTGTTCCGCGATCAGGATGAGCTTCCCCTGATGCCGGACCTCGGCGAGGGTATCCGCCGCGCGTTGGAGAAAAGCGAGTGGCTGGTCGTCGTCTGCTCTCCGGATCTGCCGGAATCCAAGTGGTGCATGGCGGAGATCGACTATTTCATCGAACTCGGCGGACGGGAACGTATCCTCACCGTCCTGGCGTCCGGCGAGCCTGCGGAGAGCTTTCCCGCGCAGTTGCGCTTCGTCGAGATCGACGGCAAAACGGTCGAGCGCGAACCTCTGGCAGCCGACGTCCGGGCGGACTCCGTCGCCGCGTCGCTCAAGAAACTGCGGCGCGAAAAGCTGCGTCTGCTCGCGCCCATGCTGGGCGTGGGATTTGACGATCTGCGCCGCCGCGCGCGCGAGCGATTTCTCCGCCTTTTAGCGGCCGGCAGCCTTGCGGCGGCCGTCTTCTTTGCCGGTTTTGGCGGCGTCACCCTGTACCAGTCCGCTACGATATCGCGACAGAACGGGGAGCTGGAGCAGCGAAACACGGTCATCACGCGGCAAAATGACGACTTGGAGCGGCGCGGCGAGGTCATCACGCGGCAAAACAACGACCTGGAGGAACAGAGATCCAAAATATACGCCGGTTTCTCAAGAGAACAGCTCGACGGCGGCAACCGCGCGGGGGCCGCGCTTTTGGCGCTGGAATCGCTTCCCGAGGCACAGGACGACGCCGTCGCCATTACCAACGAGGCGAAAAGCGCGCTCTACGACGCGGCCTACCGGACATACGGCGACTTTTGGCCGGCAATGCAAGTCCCGTCTGGCGCGGAAATAGTCCTCTCGCCCGACGGGAAGACCTTCACCGCCTCCGACGCCGGAGACACGCGCGTTTACGACGCGGAAACCTTCCGGCTGATATACGAACACCCGGGCGCGCTGACCGCCGTCACGGCCTTTGAGTCCGGCGGAATAACGGGCGCGGAGGTGCGCCGTCCCGTCTATAACGCGTCGGGGGATGCCGTTTTCCTGCCAAACGGCGAGCCGGTGTTCGTCAACGTCCGCACGGGGGCGATAATAAAAGAGGGATATTTTACCGGCGCGGACGAGCTTGCGGAGTTTGGCCTTTGCCGGTACGACGTCGTATTGCCGGGCAGTCACGATCAGCGCGGCGTTATCGACCTTGAAACGGGACTGGAGCTCTTTTCCCCTATCACGGAGCACGGGACATCCAAAAGTCTCTTTTCACCGGACGGAAAATACTACGTCATAGCCACTTACGCAGGGCTGTGGGTATATGATATCGAAAAGCGAGAGACTGTGGGCGAGCTGCCCTGCGACGGGCTCTACGTCGTTTCGGGTTACACCTTCTTTTCTCCGGATTCGCGCTTTGCCGTCCTGACTCGTGAGGTCACTGAGCATGTCGTCGTATCGGGACATGAGGAGTCGAGAACGGTTTACGCCGTGCAGATACTGGAGATTCCGACCTGTCGGATCGTCTATGAGAACAGCTTTCCCGGCTACCCGACGGCGCCCGGCGTCGTGCCGTCACAGTCGCTGCCGAATTTCGCCAACGGCTTTCACAGCGAGATTCCCGCGTATCTCTACGCCCGGGACGGCTCTCGTCTGATTTTGCCCGTTGACACCCAAAAATTCGGGGTTTACGATCTCCGGCGTGAGGAAATGCTGTTTACGAAAAGCGCGCCGCTGAGCTTCGCGACGTTTGCGCCGTCCGGAAACGCGATTCTGACGATAAGCCAAAGCGGTAATTCCGTGAAGCTGCTCGACGCCGAAACCGGCGAGGAGCTTGCCGGGATGTATGACGGCGCCGCCGTGTATACGCGGGGTTTTATCCTTCCGGGCGACGGGGCCGCGCTGCTTCTGAAAAATGGCTTTTGCGGAGTGTACGAGCTGCGCGCATCGGAATCGGATGAAGGCGGCGGCATCAGCCTGTATTTCCCCGACGGGAGCGGGCGGTACGTTCAACCCGCCTCCGGCGGTAAAAATGCCGTGATCCATGACGGAAGGGGCGCCGCGCCGCCGGTGGAGCTTGAGGACAGCGGGAATTTCACGTCCGCGGAGAGATTTACGGGCTCCGGCAGCGTCGCTGTCGGGCTCAGCGATACGGGATTCGCGCCGTATCTCGCGGTCTGGGATGCGGCGACGGGCAAAAAGCTGCATGCGGAGTTTCCGGATCCCGAGCACTGCACGATCGAATATTCAAATTTTGCGCGGGCTCAAAAAAAGCCTCCGTTTTCACTCTCGGACGACGGAAAACGCCTCGGCGTCGTCTATCAGACGGCGGGCGTCGTCTCCGGCGCGTTCAGGACATTCGACGCGCTTACGGGAAAAATCCTCGCGGAGGGCGAGCTGGGCGCTTCGGACAGCTCGCAAATGGAGTTTGACGGCGGAGTCACAAGGCTGCTCTTCATACAAAACAATACCGTCTCCGTCTTTGACGCCCTCACCGGGAAGACGCTGTTTACGCTTGACGACTACCCGCAGGGACAGCAGGCTCTGGCAAGCTGGTCGGGACAAAAGGCCGCCCTGAGCGGCGACGGCACGCTGCTCGCGGTTTCCCACAGTAAAAAGGGGACGCTGGAGCTCATTGACGCGTCGACCGGGCGCCGCTTATACGAGATACCGCTGGGCGCGCAGGCGACCGCCGCACCCTGCTTTTCGCGCGATTCAGGACGCGTCGCCATAGGCGCGGGACGCAATCTCATATCTCTGGATACGGCGACGGGGCGGATATTGTTCTCGTTTTACGACGAGACGGGCTTCAACTCGGATTACGCCTACTCGGAGGACGGCGCGTATCTCATCGGCTCCGATATACGCGACGCGGAGACGGGCGAGCTCGTCAGCCCCGTCGCCCTTGAAGCAGTGCCGGAGTGGGAGCTTGGCGGAGGCGCGGGCGTCATCATTCCCACGGGACGCGCCCACGCCGTCTATCTGCCGACCCCGGACGAGGCCGCCGCGGAGCTGCGCGCGCACGTAAGAGAGTACGAGTTTACAAAACAGGACAAACTCCGGTTTGCCCTGGATTGAATCCATGTAAAGGAATTGCCGTATAATGAACTTATTACGAATACTGTGCATTTCAGCTTCTAATAATTTTCGGCCGGGTGTTAAAGAAACCTATTCCTACCAGATATGCAAAACCGTTTTGGATGAAGCGGACAAACACGTAACCGAAATCGAGGGGGAAATTATTGAACTTAAAAATCTCACACTCAGTCCGTGTAGGGATTGCATGAAATGTCTGGACAGCAGACGCTGTGTTACGGATGACACATTCAATCAGATATATGAAAAAATCATCGCCTGTGACATCTTATTTATTGTATCTCCGCACTATGCGCCGGTTCCGGCGAAGCTGTGTATGCTTCTTGAGAAAATGGAGGAAATTACTTTTTACCGGTGGGAAAAAGATACCTCGTATCAGTCAGAGGTATACGGCATAAAAACGGCTGTGATTTCTCACGGCGGCGGCTCAGGTAACGAATTCGCTCAAGCTGATGGAATTTCTCAAACGGATTATAAAAAAGTTGTCAACGACCCAATCGCTAATGCACTGGATACTATACAACTAAAACTGATACCGTATGATGATGAATGGAACACAGGCATAGTCGTGAAACCTGAAACCGCCGAGCAAGGATTTGATAAAAAAATCGGGCAATATGTTCGGCAGGTCCTGAGTATTGAGTATGGCGATTATCGGTAATAAGCTTTGATTGACGGGGTCGATGGAGCAATTTCATTGCAAAAATGGGGAGCTATGGTATGTTGCCCGCCTTAGTGCTTGGCCGCACAGGGAACGACTATGTTGCGCTTGGTGTAGTGGAAGCCGCAGTCGGAATTGGAACACTTTTGGGCAGTATTCTTGTCACCGTGATAAAACCGGCACAGAACCGAGTCAAGATCATCTTTTTCGCCTGTGGCATTTCGTTTCTTTTGGGTGATGTGGGACAGAGCTTATCGCATTCATTGCCATTGTGGATGGCCGCGGCGTTTACATCAAATATTCCTATGGCATTTTTGAATGCGAACCTCACCGCGCTTATGCGTACCAACGTTCCAATAGAAATGCAAGGACGCGTTTTTTCCGCGAGAGATACTATTCAATACAGCACTATCCCGGTCGGTTTGTTTCTTGGCGGAGTTGCAGCAGACCATGTGTTTGAGCCGTTCATGACAACAATATCTCCGTTGCGCGGAGCGTTGTCATTTTTCTTTGGCACAGGCAAAGGCGCCGGCATTTCTGTAATATTTTTTATCGTGGGCATGATGGATCTATCACCAGTTTCATTGCTCTAAAAAATCCACTGTACCAAAGCCTGAATAGCGATAACGAATAATCATTAAAATATAGAAAGTCCAGCCCGCGAAATCCGGGAACTGGTCGTCGCCTTTACGTTCACACCTGCACGCGGTATGGCGGACACGGCGCAACCGTATATTCCCCGCCTGCTTTGTCCATACGATACAGGGTGTAATCCTCAAATCCTTGAAAATATATATATTCGCTGTCACAGTAAAAGTAAAGCATTTCCATATCTTTTATCATTTTCGTTTTTCCAGTTTTTAAA
>JAISXU010000084.1 GCA_031270395.1 Oscillospiraceae bacterium | reverse complement strand
TAAACGTGGAGATTGTCGTCAATCCCGGAGGAGACGACTTATCTCCGGGCGACGACGCGAACTTAAACCAGCCCGGAGACGACACAATCACCGTCGTAGACACGATGAGTCCGACGCTTCAATTTGAAAGTATTTCGGAGATCAAGGTGACCTATGTCGACGACGGCACGGATGTGATATATACGTCCCTGACATACGACCCGGCGCAAAACGCGGTTACATTCGCGGGCCTGCCCGACAGTACGGCGATACGGATTGCTTATACGGCGGTCGTCGACGGCGATGTGGGCGATAAAGTCGATATCAGCAACGCGGTTTGGATCGCGGGATACGCCGACAGCATAACCGAAGTGACGCAGAAATTCACGGTTATGGATTCGAGCGCGTCGGGCGCAGGCGAGAAGGCCTCGTTTTACGTGCGGAAGACGGACAGCACGGATGATTCTGCGTTGGCGGACGCGCGGTTCGCGCTGTACATAGAGGGCGAATATACGGATTGTGACGATGTTTGGGCAGACGCATCCGCATCCCTGCCGGACGGCGTCACCCAGACGATCACCGTGGGTGAGGGTTCCGGGGCTAAGACCTATTATTACCTCATATCCCCCGGCCCGACCGGCGCGGATGGCAGGGTCTCGTTCCAGGATGAGGGTTGGATCAAGCAGGGCGACAACTACCTCTTGGTCGAAATCGAGGCACCGCCGGGCTATATAGGGCTTGAGGAACCCCTGCTACTCCACATCAGTTACGACGGCGAGGAGGACGAGAACCCGGATGCGATACCGGACGACGCGGAGGTCGTCTTGAACCTCGAAACGCTCGACGTGCCCAACGATCCGGGCATACGCTTCCCCGAGACGGGGGGCGCGGGCACGGGACTCTACACGGCGGTCGGCGCGGCGGTAATGACATTTGCGGCGACGCTGCTGCTAATAAGCCGCAGGAGGAGAATAATGAATAATGAATAGTGAATAATGAAAAATTTAGTGCTAAGAGCTAAGAACTAACAACTAACAACTAACAACTAACAACTACTAAAAGAAAGGAAACAATATCATGAAAAACACAATTATGAGACACAGAAAGCTTTTGGCAGCGGTGCTGACGCTCGTAATGGCGTTCATGCTCGCGACCCCCGCGTTTGCGGACGAGCCCCCGGGGAGTATCACGATTCAACCGCCGGATGGAAGTCCGGTAAACAGTATCGCGGGAGAGACCTTCTACGTGTACTGCATCTTCGACGCGACTGCGGATTCGAGTTATTCGTCGTGGGCGTATACGATCGCGACGAAATTTGCCAACCTTGCAGCGGATTTGAACTACGCGGACTCCGATGCCTTGCTCGCCTATATAGCGGGCCTTGATGCCGAGGACGACGCCGCTGCGCTTACCGACTTTGCGGCGAAGGTTTGGGATTGGATAAGCGACGAGGAATCATCTCAGACTCTCGGGTACCTTGCAGATGGAAGCACGACGGTGACGGCGGACGAGGGTTCCGATACAATCAGCAATCTCCCGCTCGGCTACTACCTCGTCTACGGCGCGGGCGTCGTGGACGTGAACGATCCGGACGACCAACGGGTGGTTGCGGCCTGCGCGCTGACCACCGCAGAGCCTAATAAAACGATAAATATCAAGGCGGACGCACCCACGCTGACAAAAACGGTCGCCGGCAACACCGCCAGTTCCGCCACCACACCACCCACCTCCGGCTACGGCGCATATGTGGACCTGAATACCAACATGCTCGGCAGCGCCGGCGATTACGTGTGGTTCAAGCTGGAATCCGCAGTTCCGAATATGACCGGCTACACTTCCTATACCTACACCGTACACGATACGCTGAGTCCCGGACTTTCGGTCCCCTCCTCAGATCTGGCGGTTTGGGTTTATATAAATGATGTTCTACTGACTAATTCGGTGGGCGATAAAGATTATGAAGCCACAGTAGCCCCGGCAGACCCGGCTACCGATGGAACCAAGATTGAAATTGCGTTTGTTCCGAGTAAATTTATCGAGTTCGATCCCGGCGATTCCATTGAGATTTACTATGCCGCCGTCGTGAATAAGGACGCCGCGACCGCGACGTCGGGCAACCCCAATACGGCTTGGCTGCAGTACAGCAACAACCCCTATGACTTGACAAGTACGGACGAAACAGTAAAGAGCACGGTGCATGTGTTTACCTACACCTTCGACATATTCAAATACACCCTTACTAACCCGAGTAATCCCGACGGGGATACCAACAGAACAGGACTTGCCGGCGCGACCTTCGAGCTGTACAAGGCCGCCGCAGACGGCAGCTTTGATGACGGTTCGGGTGGCAAGCTGAACTTTGACCACAATACCGATCAAGCCCCTAGTACCTATTCTGACGATTCTTATTATGTGAATCTCAACGCCTCGAACACGAAATTGGTTTCCGGCGCAGACGGCAAAATCACGATCTTCGGCATCGATTCGGGTACATACTATCTCGTCGAGACCGAGGCCCCGGACGGCTACAACCTGCTTACGGGCGAGATTGAGGTCAGGATAGTGCAGGGAACCTATGATCCTACGGATGGAACATTGACGTATACATTGCAGACCGAAAATGCATCAGGAAGTTTCGTCGAGGTCCCACAGGTCGAAGTCCTAAACAACACCGGCGTTGAATTTCCCGAGTCGGGCGGCATAGGCCGCACGATCTTCACGGTGGTCGGACTGCTGCTGATGCTCGGCGCGGGCGTGGTTCTGATCGCGCGCAGGAAGACGGCGGCCGGTCGCTGAGCTTGAGCTCTGATTTGGAAAACGCGGGAGGCGCGGAGAACGCGCCGCGGAGGCGGCCCGGAAAGAAAGGCTTTCTGCGCAGACACGCGCCGACGCTGATCCTCGCGACAGTGTTCCTCGTGGGCCTCTCCGTGCTCCTGTATCCCGTCGTGAGCGACTACGTCAACTCGCTCCACCAGTCGCGCGTGATAGCGGAATACAGCCAGAGCGTCGTACACATAGACGACGCGCGCTACACAGCGTTGCTCGCGGAGGCCCGCGCGTACAATGAGAGTCTGGGGACAAAGGCCAACCGCTATATACTGTCGGACGAGGAACGGGCGGAGTACAACTCCCTGCTCAGCGTCTCCGGCACGGGGGTCATGGGCTACCTTGAAATACCCGCGATCCGCGTGAAGCTGCCCATCTACCACGGCACGGGCGAGAACGTCTTGCAGGTCGGGATCGGGCATATGGAGGGTACGTCCCTGCCGGTCGGCGGCGTGGGTACGCACGCTGTCGTGACAGGTCACAGGGGACTTCCGTCGTCCCTGCTCCTGACGGATTTGAACAAGCTGACCGTGGGCGACCTATTTATGTTCACGGTGCTCGACGAGCTCCTGACCTACGAGGTCGATCAGATTGTGATTGTGGAGCCGCATGAGATAGGGGCGATGGACATCGCGGCGGATATGGATTACGCGACGCTCGTCACCTGCACGCCCTACGGGATAAACAGCCACCGGCTCCTTGTGCGCGGGCACCGCACGGACAATGTCGAGGAAACTGACGTCCGCGTGACGGCTGACGCGAGGCTCGTCGATTCCGTCGCCGCCGCGGCGATCTTCGCGGCGCCGATGCTGGTCGGACTGTTGGTAGTCGTTTTGATCAAATACAGGAAACGTTAAGAATTGAGAATTGAGAATTGAGAATTCAAAATCAGAATTCAGAATTATTGGATAGGTTTTAATTTGGGAATGATGGGTGAGTTGCAATGAGGGCTTCTCTTAAACGAATCGTGTACGCGGCGCTGCTGCTCTCGCTGTGCCGTATCTGCGCCCTGCCGGCCGCGCGCGCCGCGGAAACCTACTGGCCGGGGAGCGGCAGCTTTACGATAGTGATGGAATATCGCGGCGCTGCGATAAGCGGCGCGGGGATCACACTGTATCACGTCGCGAACACGCGTCTAAACGGGAGTCTCGTCCCGACGGACGCTTTCGCGGGCGCTGTCGCGGCGTTCGGCGAGCTCGACGATATCGGCGATCTCAGCCTGGCCAATAACCTCGCCGCCGCCACGCTTCTCCTTCAATATGTCGGGCAAAGCGGCGGGACGATCGCGGGGACGACCCTCACGACCGGCGCGGACGGCAAGGCCGCGTTTACGCCGCTTACCACAGGGCTCTATCTCGTCGCGCAGACCGGAGCGGTCGGCGGGTACTACAATATAAACCCATATCTGCTGTCCGTTCCGATGGCCGACACGTCCGGGACGGGCGAGACGGGCTGGATCTACGACATAGTATCGCAGCCCAAGACGGAGATCAGTCCGCGGCCGCCCGCGCCCTCATCGTCGCCTACCCCAACCCCAACACCTACACCGAGCCCGAGTCCGAGCACCGACCCCAGCCCCAGCCCCAGCCCCAGCCCCAGCCCTAGTCCAAGTCCGAGCCCAAGCCCGAGTCCCAATCCGAGTCCCAATCCCAGCCCCAATCCCAGCCCCAGCCCAATTCCCGAGCCGGATACACCGGGCGCCACGCTCATTCCGGGCGAGGACGAAGATGTCTACATCGAAGTTGACGAGGACGGTACTCCGTTGGGCGAGTGGCGCCGGGATCCCGATACGGGGGAATGGATTTTCGAGGAATATCCGCCGCTGGGCGATCTGCCGCAGACCGGACAGCTGCGGTGGCCTATCCCCGTTATGGCCGCCGCGGGTATGCTGCTGGTCGTCCTCGGATGGGCGATCGCGCGCCGACGGCGCAATGAATAATTAATAATTAATAATTAATAATTAATAATTAATAATGAATAATGAATAATGAATAATTCATGAATAATTCATTCTTGCGCTAAGACTTAGGGAGGACGTTCGCGAAGCATGAACACCGAAAAAAAACAAAAACGCGCGGGCCTCGGCGTCGCGCTGATGATCGCGGGCGGGCTCCTTGTCCTGTCCGCGCTCTCTCTTTTTCTGTACAATGATATGGAGGACAGGCGGGCGTCCGAAGCCGCGACGCTCGTCGCCGACGCGCTCGCTCTGGAGATAGAGGAGCGGGCGGCGGAGGCGGGGTCGGAGCTTTCCCCCGCCGCACCCGCCGCGCCCGCCGCGCCTGAGACGACGCCCTCCCCCGATGTGTCGGAGACAGGGCCCTCCGGCGACGCGCCGGAGGCGGGGGGGGGGTATAAGACGATAACCATCGACGGCGAGCAATATATCGGACTGCTGCGCATCCCCGCGCTCGGCCTCTCGCTGCCCGTCATGCGCGACTGGAGCTACGAGAGGCTGAAGATTTCGCCCTGCCGCTACAGCGGAAGCGTGGACGAGGATACGATTGTGATCGCCGCGCACAATTACAAGAGGCACTTCGGCAACATTCATCTGCTGTCCTACGGCGACGCGCTGACCTTCACCGACGCGCAGGGTGTCACGACCGAATACACCGTCGCGGAGATCGAGACGCTTGAGGCGACCGCCGTCACAGACATGACGCAGAGCGGCTATGCCCTCACGCTGTTCACATGCACCTACGGCGGCGCCGCCCGTGTTGCGCTCCGATTCGTCCGCTCCGCTTCCTCCGTCCTGTAGGGGCGACCGACCCCGGTCGCCCGCAGCTCTCGGCCCCCGCGTCCAAAGCCAAAACGCAACCCAATGAAATGGTTGCGTTTTGGAGAGGACGAACCGCGTAGCGAGCGAGCTTTCGGCTTTAGCCGGAAGCGAGTCTTAGCGCAGCGCGTGAGGACGAGCCGCCTTTTGGGTACTTTTCGGCGGCTCGAAAAGTACCACCGCCGGTAGGCATGACCAGAAAACAAGATTTTGCCAGACATACAAGCGGCGGGACGCCGCACAGGTGACCCTACAGGAATAACACCCGGAATAACACCCCCGCCGGAGGCGGACGAGTTATTATTGACAAGCGGTGTGCTGCGGCGTTATAATTACCCCTGCGAAGCATGTAATTTTACAGCGGCGGCGGGGAGAAACGCCCGCCGTGTTTGGGAGGTCTGTGATGTCCAGCCTTACGGAAAGCGGGAATACCGCGTACGCAAAGAACAAAAGCCATATTGAAAACACGGAAAAGTCAATGGACAAGCTCGTCGCGCTGTGCAAAGGCCGCGGCTTTGTTTTCCCGGGCAGCGAGATATACGGGGGGCTCGCCAACTCGTGGGATTACGGCCCGCTCGGAGTGGAGCTCAAAAACAACATCAAGCGCGCGTGGTGGAAAAAATTCGTGCAGGAAAACCCGCACAATGTGGGACTTGATTCGGCCATTCTTATGAACTCTAAGGTCTGGGAGGCCTCCGGCCACGTATCGACGTTCAACGATCCGCTCATCGACTGCAAGGCGTGCAAGACGCGCCACCGCGCGGACAAGCTCGTCGGGGAGTGGCTCGCCGGCTCCGGCGCCGACGGCGCAGGTGCGGAGTCGATGACGGAGGACGCGCTTATGGAGTGCATCCGCTCAAATTCGATCCCCTGCCCGGACTGCGGCGCGTCGGATTTCACGGATGTGCGCAAGTTCAACCTGATGTTCAAGACGTTTCAGGGCGTCACGGAGAGCTCGGCGTCGCAGATATATCTGCGGCCGGAGACGGCGCAGGGCATATTCGTCAACTTCAAGAACATACAGCGGACGACGCGGCGCAAAATACCGTTCGGAGTCTGTCAGATCGGCAAATCGTTCCGCAACGAGATAACGCCGGGGAATTTCACATTCCGCACGCGCGAGTTTGAACAGATGGAGCTCGAGTTCTTCTGCGAGCCCGGCACGGATCTCGAGTGGTTCGATTACTGGCGGAGCTATTGCCGCGACTGGCTGCGCGAGCTCGGCATGAGAGACGGCAGTCTCCGGCTGCGCGACCACGAAAAAGCGGAGCTGTCGCACTACTCCAACGCCACAACAGACTTTGAGTTTCTCTTTCCGTTCGGCTGGGGAGAGCTGTGGGGGGTGGCCGACCGCACGGACTTCGACCTCACCGCCCATCAGAGCGTATCCGGCGCGAACATGGAGTATACCAATCAGGAGACGGGCGAGAAGTATATCCCCTACGTCATCGAGCCGTCGCTCGGCGTCGACCGCGTCACGCTCGCGTTTCTCATCGACGCCTACGACGAGGAGACGGTCAACGCGGAAAAAGACGACGTCCGCACCGTGCTGCGTCTGCATCCCGCGCTCGCGCCATACAAATGCGCCGTGCTCCCGCTGGTGAAAGCCCTCTCCGAGCCGGCGCGCGCGCTGCATGGCGGGCTCGCGGCGCGGTTTATGGCGGATTTTGACGAAACAGGCTCGATAGGCAAGCGGTACCGCCGTCATGACGAGATAGGCACGCCGTTTTGCGTCACATATGACCACGACTCCGTCACGGACGGGTGCGTCACCGTGCGGGATCGCGACACAATGGAGCAGGAGCGCGTACCGATGGCGGAGCTCGCCGGATATATAGGCGCAAGAGTCGAATATTGATTGAAATGGCGACGGTTACACAGAGAACAAGAGTCGCCGCGCGCCCTCCGGAGGGCGCGCGACCGCCCGCGCGGGGGAGGGAAAGCCGCGGAGCGATAACGCGGAACGCGGCGCTCGACTACGCCGCTCTGATATTCCTCGGTATCGCCGTAGGTCTCGTCTCGATGCTCCTCGGCGCCGCCGACTACGGGACGCCGATGTTCCTCTCATACTTTTCATCGCCTGTACTCGTGGCACTCAATCTGCTGCCTCCGGTACTGCTCATGCTGCTTATATACCTCGTGACCGGGCGGTCGTGGATAGCGTTTCTGTCCGTATCGCTGTTCGTGACGACGCTGGCTTGCGTCCACTTCTTTCGGATGCAGATACTCGGAGACGCCCTCGTGGCGGCGGACATAACGCGGGCGCGCGAGGCCGGCATGACGTTCAACGGGACGTACACCCTCCGGATCGAATGGAGGATTTGCGCCGCGGCGGTGCTCATAGCGGCAGGCGCGGCGTCGCTCGCCAAATTCGCCGGGAGGCCGCCCGGCCCTTGGTTTATCCGGCTGCCGGGCGCCGCGCTGTTGGTCGCGATTTCAGCGGCGCTCTACGCCGGAGCGTACACGGATACGGGACTGTATGAGAAGACGCGGGGCGAATATCTCCCGCAGGAGGACACGTACACGCGCGATTTCATCAGCAGAGGCTTTGTCTATCCGTTCATATACAGTGTGCAGGACGCCTTTCCCAAAATGCCTGACCGCTACACCCCGCAGATGGCGGACTGGCTGCTCGGCGCGTATGAGTATGACGCGATACCCGACGAAAAAAAGGTCGATATTATCAGCGTGATGCTTGAGGCGTACTGCGATCTGTCCGAGTTTGGCGCGCTCGATTTCAAGACGGACGTATACGCCGGTTTTCACAGGCTGCAGAGCGAGTCGGTGAGCGGCCGGCTCATAGACAACATCTTCGCCGGTGGCACCATAGACACGGAGCGCCTTTTTCTGACGGGCTACACCAGTATGGACACCTATTCAGAACCCACCGATTCATACCTGTATTACCTCAAAGAGCAGGGTTACGCGACGGAGGGCTTCCATCCGGGGGACAGATGGTTTTATGACAGGGAGGAGATACACGAATACCTCGGCTTCGACGACTACTACTTCATCGACAGCTTCGAGGACGGCGACCCCTCCGACGCCTACTTCTTCGATAAGGTCACGCGGCTGTACGAGTCGAGAGATCGGAGCAGGCCGTATTTCAGCCACAATCTGTCCATCCAAAACCACGGCGCGTACTACGATACGGAGACGATGAACGGCATATATATTGAACGGGGCGAGCTCACGGAACCCGCCTTCAACATACTCAACAACTATCTCGCGGGCATATACGACACGACGCGGCGGCTCGAGGGATTTATCGACGGCTACAGGGACAGCGCCGACCCCGTAGTGATCCTGATATACGGCGACCACAAGCCGTGGCTGGGCAACAGCGAGTCGGTCTACGCCGAGCTCGGCATAGACCTCGACCCGACGACGGAGGAGGGCTTCTACAACAGATACACCACGCCGTATATCATCTGGGCGAACGACGCCGCCAAAGCGGCGCTGGGGAATGATTTTACCGGCGACGGCGGCGACTTCTCACCTTGCTTTCTCATGAATAAGCTCTTTGATCTGTGTTCATGGGGAGGCGACAGATACATGAAAGCGGCAAACGCGCTGAGGGCGTATACGGACGTCGTCAACACGCCGACGGGCTATTTCAGGCCGGGGGGCGGGGCGCTGACAGACACTCTGTCCGGAGACGCCGCAAGGTTTTACTCTAATTTCCGTATAATAGAATACCGCAGAGCCTCCGCGTTTGTTACGACACAGTCGTATCAAACGAAGTAATTCACGTAATTGAAAGGTTGATTTTCTAATGACACGCAAGCTCAAGACAATGGACGGCAATACTGCCGCTGCGCACGTAGCCTACGCGCTTACCGACGTCGCCGCGATATATCCCATAACGCCGTCGTCCGCGATGGCGGAATACATCGACAAATGGGCGGCGGAGGGACGCCTCAACATCTTCGGCCAGACCGTGCGCGTCGTGGAGATGCAGTCGGAGGGCGGTGCGGCGGGCGCCGTACACGGCTCTCTGCTCACGGGCGCGCTGACGAGCACGTTCACGGCGTCGCAGGGACTCCTGCTGATGATACCGAATATGTACAAGATCGCGGGCGAGCAGCTTCCCGCCGTGATACACGTCTCGGCGCGCACGGTGGCGTCCCACGCCCTCTCTATTTTCGGGGACCATTCCGACGTCATGGCGTGCCGCCAGACGGGCTTTGCCATGCTAGCGTCAAGCTCCCCGCAGGAGGCGATGGACTTGGCCGCCGTCGCGCACGTCGCCGCGCTGGACTCGTCTATGCCGTTTCTCCACTTCTTCGACGGGTTCCGCACCTCGCACGAGATGCAGAAGATCGGCGTATGGGATTACGAGACGCTGAAGGAACTGATTGACACGGAAAAGCTCGTGCGCTTTCACGCGCGGGCGAATAATCCCGCCCACCCCGTCTTGCGCGGCTCCGCGCAAAACGGCGACGTGTTCTTTCAGGCGCGCGAGGCGATAAATCAAAAATACGCCGACATCCCCGCCGCCGCCGCCGCCGCGATGGATAAGATCAACGCGCTTATCGGCACGGATTACAAGCCGTTCAACTACTACGGCGTGCCGGACGCGCAGCGCGTCCTCGTCGCGATGGGGAGTGTGTGCGAGACTGCCGAGGAGGTCGTTGATTACCTTAACGCGCGCGGGGAGAAGACAGGGCTTGTCAAGGTTCGTCTGTACCGTCCGTGGTCGGCGGAGCGCTTTGTCGCGGCGCTGCCCGCGACCGTAAAGCAAATCGCCGTGCTCGACCGCACGAAGGAGCCCGGCTCCAACGGCGAGCCGCTGTATCTCGACGTCGTGACGACGCTCTCGACCGGCGCTCTCCCCGGAGTCCGCATTTACGGCGGACGGTACGGACTCGCGAGCAAGGATGTCACGCCCGGACAAATTATCGCGGCGTTTGACAATCTGAAAGCCGCGTCGCCGAAAAACAGCTTCACCGTCGGCATAACCGACGACGTGACGGGACTGTCCCTGCCCGTCACGGAGGAACCGATAACGACGCCCGCCGACATCATCTCCTGTAAGTTCTGGGGCCTCGGCTCCGACGGCACCGTGGGCGCGAACAAAAACTCGATCAAAATCATCGGCGACCACACGGACAAGACGGCGCAGGCGTATTTCCAATACGATTCGCGCAAGTCCGGCGGCGTCACGATTTCGCATCTGCGTTTCGGCGACTCACCGATAAAGTCAGCCTATTACGTCTCAAAAGCCGACTTCGTGGCGTGTCACAGCCCGAGCTATCTCGAAAAATACGACATCGCGCAGGACACCAAGCCCGGCGGCGCGTTTCTGTGCAACTGCGCGTGGAGCGCCGAGGAGCTGACGGGGATACTCCCCGCGGCGGCAAAGAGATATATCGCGGAGAACAACATCAAATTCTACGCCATCGACGCCGTGAAAATCGCGAAGGAGCTGGGGCTCGGCAACAGGACGAATTCGATCCTGCAGGCATCGTTTTTCAAGCTGTCGGGCATACTGCCCATCGGCGAGGCGGCGGAATATATGAAGCAGGCCGTGCGCGACACGTACGGGCGCAAGGGCGACGACGTCGTGCGTATGAATATTGACGCCATCGAAGCCGGGCTCAATCAATTTGTGGAAATAGAGGTTCCAGACTCGTGGAGAGAACCGGCGCCGGACGCGCCCGCACCCGCGCTTGCGACCCGGAGGGCGGACGCCGCATCTTACGTCGCGGAGGTCATGGCGCCGATGAACGCCATGCGCGGCGACACTCTCCCCGTCTCGGCGTTTTTGCTGACGGAGGCGGGCTCTCTGCTTCCCGCCGGCACTGCGGCGTTCGAGAAACGCGCCATCAACTCCGAGGCGCCGTCGTGGATTCCCGAAAACTGTATACAGTGCAACCGCTGCGCGTATGTCTGTCCCCACGCCGTCGCGCGCCCATTTGCGCTCGATGAAAACGAGCTGAAAAACGCGCCGGAGGGCTTCAAGTCGGTAAAAATGACGGGCAAGGGCAACGAGGCGCTATCCTTCTCGATCGCGATTTCAGCGCTGGACTGCACGGGCTGCGGCTCCTGCGTAAGCGAATGCCCGGCGAAAAATAAGGCGCTTGAAATGCTGCCCATCGAGCTCTCGCAGGCGAGTCAGCCGCACTTTGACTACGCGTTCGCAAGCGTCTCGGAAAAGGACACGGGGTTTAAGCCCGACACCGTAAAGGGCAGCCAGTTCAAGACGCCGCTGCTCGAATTCCCCGGCGCGTGCGCCGGCTGCGGCGAGACGCCATACGCCAAGCTCGTGACACAGCTTTTCGGCGAGCGCATGTATATAGCCAACGCGACGGGCTGCTCGTCTATCTGGGCGGGCTCCGCTCCTTCGACGCCGTACACGGTGAATAAGGAGGGGCGCGGCCCCGCGTGGAGTAACAGCCTGTTCGAGGACAACGCTGAATTCGGCTTCGGCATGGCGACGGCGGTAGGGCAGCGCCGCGCGAGACTCGTCGATAATGTTGTAAAGCTGCTGAATCACGAGTGGATGGGTCAGGATTTCCCGCCGCGCGCCGCGCTGCAGAGGTGGCTCGACGTGAAGGACGACGGCGAGGCGTCAAAAATCGCGTCAAAGGAGCTTGAGGAAGCGCTGCGCTGGGCGCTGACGTTTGACGACGACGAAAAGGCGGAGATTCAAGCCGACCCCGAAGGCGTGTATTGGGATTATGAGCACGACCGCTGTGGCTGCTCGATGTGCGATTTGGCGCGCGAGGTTCTCGCGGACAGCGACCTGTTCGTCAAGCCCTCGATGTGGATATTCGGCGGCGACGGCTGGGCGTACGATATAGGCTACGGCGGGTTGGATCACGTCATAGCCTCCGGTGAGAATGTAAACGTACTCGTGTTCGACACGGAGGTGTACTCCAACACGGGCGGTCAGGCGTCAAAGGCCACGCCTACGGGCGCCGTGGCGCAGTTCGCCGCGGCGGGCAAGACCGTAAAGAAAAAGGACCTCGCGCAGATAGCGATGTCCTACGGATACGTCTATGTCGCGCAGATAGCGATGGGCGCGGATTACAACCAGACGCTCCGCGCGCTCATTGAGGCCGAGAGCTACGACGGGCCGAGCCTCGTTATCGCCTACGCGCCGTGCATAAACCACGGCGTCGGCATAGGCATGGGGCGGAGCATGAAGGAGACTAAAAACGCCGTGGCGGCCGGCTACTGGAACCTTCTGCGCTTTGACCCGCGCCTTAGCTCCGAGGGCAAAAACCCGCTCGCTCTCGACAGCGGCGCGCCGAGCGCGAGCTACCGCGATTTCATAATGGGCGAGGTGCGCTACTCGTCGCTGGCGCTGCAATTCCCCGAGCGCGCCGAGGAGCTGTTCAGGCTGGCGGAAAAGTCCGCCGCGGCGCGTTACGAGACGCTGTTGAAGCGGCGCGAAATGTCGGGGGAATAGGGAGCGGAAAAATTGGATTAACCGGCAAAACCCTTGAAAACGCAGGTGGCTGCCGCGCCGGTACGCTTGAAATACAGTATAATCAGCGGTATAGCGGATATATTAATTCGCACGAAATGTCGTGCCGAATTAATAGTGCGCATATGTTTCGGTTGCCGCCATAGGCGGCGAGAAACATGCGCTTATGAGCGAGAAAAGTCCCGAGCGGCTTTGCCGGAAGGATAAGACTTTTCGAGCGGATTCATAGCAGGCGCGAGCCTTGATCCTGACGAAACGGGGATTCCGCAAATGCAATACATCACGGGCGTACACGCGCTGAACCTGCCGTGCGAGCTTGAAACGTGCGGCGATTGGCATTGCTCCGCGCTCCGCTGGCGGGATATATCGTTCCGCGATACGGAACAGGGTGTTTACGGGCTGTACGGCATCGAATACGGCAAGCGCATACCCGAGCATACTGAAACCTATGCCGTCGCCAACCATATCCGAGCTTTGCTTGACCTCTTGGAAATCGGAAATTTCGCCGCGGCGCAGGGTATGAACGACGACTTCATCTGCAACGACAATTACACGGCAGAGGTGTTTGATAAGGTTTCGCATATGCGCGGCTTATCCCACTGGGCGGCGATCGACCGCTTTATGGGCAAGGAGTATCGTATGAAATGGCTGCGATACAAGCAAAAGGAGAGACTATGACCGATTGGCGAATACGGCACGGCGAGGTAATAGCGGACTTCGTCGCGTCCCTGAACGTGAATAACGAAAACTACGTTCTAAAAGGCGGAACCGCGCTCTCTATTTGCTACAACTTAGACCGCTTTTCCGAGGATATTGACCTTGACGGAACGGAGCGGCGTCTGGTTGAGCTTGTCGAAGCGTTCTGCAAAAAAAACGGCTATGATTACCGCGTCGCGAAAGACACGAACACGGTACAGCGGTGTATGATTCACTACGGCAACACACAAAAGCCGCTGAAGGTGGAGGCGTCCTATCGCCGTTTGCGCATTGACGCCGACGAAACGGCGCGGATAAACGGCGTTTTGGTATACGGCATTGAGTCGCTTTGCGTGATGAAAGCCAACGCGTACACGAGCCGCGACAGGATACGCGATTTATACGATCTCGCGTTCATCTGCAACGGCTACTTCGACCGGCTCTCGCCGCAGACTCTGGTGTTACTTCGCAACGCTCTCGAATACAAGGGCTTGGAACAGTTCGACTATATGGTCAACACACAATCCGACGAACTCATAAATCCCGACAAGCTCGCCGGGGACTTCTTGAAAATGTTCGATAGGCTCGGGCTTCTTGTTGACGAGAGCGAGATGCACTTTTTGGAGAACGGCGCGCATGAAGCTTCCGATGAAGACAAGGACGAAGCAGAGCCGTAATTGACACAGCATAGCAATACGGCGTCCCGAAAGCGCGTCGCTTAGCGCTATGTTGAAAATTCGCCGTTTATGAGTCCGTGCAGAACGGCGAGCGTTTCAAAGGGCAGAAAGGTGTCGGCGTTCTTCCCAAACTTGATGTCGAGGACGGCGGGGTATTCGTCGTCGGCCTCGGAGTACGTGAGCAGTACGGGGACCTTAGGCAGCGCGAAAAGCAGCCGCGCCTCGCCGTACCGCTCCTTGCGGAGGAGCTCCGCGCCGATGCCGGCTGAGATTTCCCTGAATTCCGCGAGGTCCGCCGTGACGGACGGCTCCCAATCGCTTCCCCGGAAAATGCCGTGCGAAAACGATTGCAGGGACGTGAACTCAAAGCTCGGTTCCCCCTCGCCGCCATACGTGAAATACCAGACGAGCACACCCTTATAGTTGACGTGCGCCGGCTTCCCGGACAACTGCTCCACGTCCTCGCTCGTGACGCGGAAACGTCTCCCGAGGAACGAGACCTCCCGCGACCCGCTCAATTTGCCGAGCATCGGGCGGATCGTTCTGTGGTACGCGATTTCAGCGTTTGTCATCGGTTATACTCCCGTACATCCCACGAAAAACCGGCAGAGACCGCCGGATTGGCGGCGCTGGCGCCGCCAATCCGGACAACACAACGCCCTGCTGGCACCCTCGGCGCGAATCGAACGCGCGACCCTTCGCTTAGGAGGCGAATGCTCTATCCCCTGAGCTACGAGGGCAGATTTACCGTTTGGCAGTATAGCGCATGACGCCGCCCGCTGTCAAGGAGGCGTCATGTGCAGAACGCGGCGTAGAGCGGGATGGCGCGGACGCCATTCTCCTCGCCAAAATTTTTCTCCGAGAGCCGAATTGTGTACGCGGGAGAATACCTTTGCGTAAACGCGGACAGACTCCTTGTACGCGCTCTGGCGCCCCGTTTGACCTCGACGCCGATGATATCGGCGCCCTTTTGCAATACGAAATCAATTTCGGACGAGTGCTCACCCGGCCCATAAAACAGCTGATATCCGTTCGTGACAAACGTCTGCGCCGCGTAGTTCTCGGAGACAGCCTGCATGTATATGCCGCTGTCTCCGCCCATTACAGCCTGCTGCGTAAGTCCAAACTGCACCGTGAGCAGTCCCGTGTCGTTAAAGTACAGCTTAAATGACGCCGGATCCCCGTAATTCCGCAGGGGTTCCGTCGCTTGGGTCAGTTTTCTGCATTTGAGCGCGACGCCCGATTGCAAGAGCCAGTCGATGGCGGCGCCGTACAGCGACGCGCTGCCGCCCTTCTGTACGGTCTTGTACTGAAATTTCCTGCTTTCTTTTGTGAGTTGGGCGGGAATGGAGCCATAGCACGCGCGTATCTTTGCGATTTCCGCGTGTCTGGAGTATTTTGCCATGTCAGCCGTGTAACTGCTCACAATTTCTCTCTGGATTGCCGGAACAGATAAGGTTCCCGCGCCGCCCGCGAGTGCGGCGACACAGGCAGGCATGCCGCCGATGTAGAGATACCGGCGGTACAGGTCTACCGCCTTTCGATGCAGGGCTTCGGGCATCGGCGACAGCTCCGCGTGGCATGCGCGTATCCTCTCGGCCAGCGGCTCCTCCTCCAACGCCCAAAGGAACTCCTCAAAATCCAGCGGGTAGATTGGCGCGAGCTCTATCCCGGCGTGCGGGGGCGGGCATTTCCCGCGATTTACAGCGACGTCCAACAGGCTGCCCGCGGCGGCGACATGGTATTCCGGGGCGCTGTCGCAAAAATGCTTCAGCGACGTCATCGCCCGTCCGCACGACTGTATCTCGTCGAAGACTATGAGCGTTTCGCCGGGTGTTATCACATCGTTTGTGGCGGCTTCGAGCAATCGTATGAGCCTATCGGGCTTGATGCCGCCTTCAAAATACCGGGCGGCGGCAAGCTCCGTCTCCAGATTGATGTATATCATGTTTCTGTAATACTTTTCGCCGAGCGCTTTGAGGACGTGCGTCTTGCCCGTATGCCGCGCGCCATATATCAAAAGAGGCGTTCGTCCGGCGACGCGGTCCTTCCACGCGAGCAGGCGGCTTTCAATTTTTCTGCGCATACGCCTCCCCCCTCATCGGCAATTATACCTACGCGCGGCGGTTATGTCAATCGTCGTGGAAATTTTTTCAAAAAATTACCCTTTCCCTATTGACATCTCAATACTTATATGTTATATATAGATCATTATACCGTAGACGCGCAGCGGCTAAGGTATAATGTGTCATCCCTCGGCGGTTGCCGCGCAGCGGCGAGCCGACGGGGACAGCGTGTATAATATCCGCACAGCGGATATTATACCATAAAGCACATCGGAAATATGGGTATTGGATTGAACGGTCACACACATTAATGGGAGGAGAGCAGGATGACAAGTATTGTTTCACCAAAGTGGTATCTGAGCAAACCCGGAGCAGTAAGGGAGGCGGGAGCGCATATTGCCGGCATAGCGAAGCGCGTGTACGTTGCGGGCGGCGAAACGGCATTGCGCGTCGCGCGCGACGCGTTGGAGCTCTCGCTAAGCGAGAGCGGGATAGAGTTTGAGACGCTGACGTACAGCGGCTATCCCACTCACGAGGCCGCGCGGGACATCGCGTCGCGCGCGGAGAAATTCGGGGCGGAGGCCGTCGTCGGCGTCGGCGGCGGGCGCGCGCTGGATACTGTCAAGGCGGCGGGGCACTACGCGCATTTGCCGGTCATAACAGTCCCCACCGTCGCGGCGACGTGCGCCTCGTGGGCACCGTGCTCCATCATGTACAACGACGAAGGGGAATTCGTCGAGCCGTTGCAGTACGACGACGCTCCGGTACTCATCATCGCCGACACCGACATAATAGCCCGGGCGCCGATACGGTACATACGCTCCGGGGCGGCCGACGCCCTCGCGCGCTGGTATGAGCAGCAGAGCAATCTGCGCGCCTCCAACGGCTTCTATCTGCGCTGGACGCTAAAACAGGCGGAGCTCATCCGCGAGATACTCGAGGGCAAGGGCCTTGAATACATAGACGAGCTCGCCGCCGGCAAGTACGTCCCGGCGCACGCGCGCGAGGTCATTGACGCAAATATACTGCTGACCGGCTTTTTCGTCAGTCCCCGGAACACGGACGAGCCGTTTGCGGGCGGCTTCGCGCACCCCCTGTACCACACCTTTACAATATTGCACGACCTGCACAGCTCGCTGCACGGCGAGCAGATCGCTTTCTTCCTCGTCGTCGCGGGCATACTGGAGGGGCAGCCGGACGTGGAGCTGGAGACGCGTCTGTCCATATTCTCCGCGCTGCGGCAGCCGCTGACATTGAGTGAGTTGCACCTTACCAAGGATGTGGATGAAAAGCTGCTGCGCGGGGCGCGGGCGCTGCTCGATACGGTGTCCGCCTACGGGCGGCGCGTAGACACGACGCCCGAGCAGATAAGGTCCGCGATTTTGAAGGCCGACGCTCTCGGGCGCGGGCGCGGCGGCTTGCCGTCCGTCAAGGCCGTATAGGGGGGCGGCGGCAATGCCGGTAAAGTACCGCGACGCGCTCCGCGCGATAGACCCTTACAAGCCGGCGCGCTCGCTTGAATCGGTAAAGCGCGAGCTCGGCTTGACGGAGATCATCAAGCTGGCGGGAAACGAGAATAATCACGGCGTCTCGCCGGAAGCGGCGCGGGCGTTCGCCGAATTGCGCCCGTCGCTCACGCGCTACCCCGATATGAACTGCACGATCCTGCGCGAGGCGCTCACCGCGCGTCTTGGCGTGAACGGGGACGAACTGATATTCGGCAATGGGTCATTTGAGCTCATCTCGCTCATAGCGCAGACGTTCCTTGAGCCGGGAGACGAGACGGTGATACCCTGGCCGTCGTTCGGATGGTATAAATTGGCAAGCATCGCTGTCGGCGCCGTCCCCGTGACAGTACCGCTGACCTCTCACACGATCGACCTCGACGCGGTGCTGTCGGCGGTTACCGACAGAACGCGCGTCGTCTGGCTGTGCAACCCGAACAACCCGACCGGCACGTATTTCACGCTGTCACAGTTGCGGGCGTTTCTCGACAGACTGCCCGGCGGCACTCTCGCGGCGCTCGACGAGGCGTACATCGATTTTGCGCACGCGGACGACTTCCCCGACGGCGCGAGTCTTTTCAGGGAGTATGACAATGTTATCTCGTTGCGCACGTTCTCAAAGGTATACGGGCTGGCCTCGCTGCGCATCGGGTACGCCATCGCCGGAACCCCGGTGATTGACGCCATCAACCGCGCGCGGCAGCCGATCAACGTCAACGCGGCGGCACAGGCCGCCGCCGCAGGGGCTCTGTCGGACGACGCGTACTACGCGCGCGTCGTGGCGGCCAACGCGCGCGGGCGCGAGCTCTATTATGAGACGCTGACGCGCTGGAGCGTGCCATATATTCCCACGCAGGGAAACTTCATAATGCTCGACACCGGGCGCGACAGCGCCGCCGCAGTGCTCGAATTTCTGAAACGCGGAGTGATGATCCGCGGCGGGACGGAGTTCGGTATGCCCACGTGGCTGCGTATAACGATAGGTTCGGACGCGGAGAACCGCAAGGTACTCGACATACTGCGCGAGCTGCTTGGCTTGGCTTGGCTTGGCGGCATAATACAAAATGAGGAATATTAGGAGGAAATCAAGATGAAGACAAAAATTACAGGCTCACATTTCATGGGGACGACATTGCCGCGCGCCGCGCGGTATCTCGCGGCGGCTCTGGCCGCGGCGCTGCTCTTTACCGCGTCGGGCTGCGGCGAAAAGGCCACAGGGGAACAGAGCCCGGTGGGAAGCCCGTCCCCGTCGTCGTCCTCACCCGCGCCGTCCGGGAGAACGGCTCCGGAGACGGCGCCGTCCGACGCGCCCACGGACGCCGGCGCGAGTCCCGCGGGCGAGGAGGAGCTTTTTGAGCTCCGGGCGTTCACGCCGAGTACGTTCATGGAATTCACCATCGCCGACGAGATGGGCTTTTTCCGCGACGCCGGAATAAAGATCAAATATGTCGGCTCTCAGCCGACCGGGATCACCGATCTGCAGCTCATAGAGCAGGGGGAGATCGACGTATCGTATTCAGGACATCCGACCGTCGTGGCGCAGGGGCGTCTGGCGGGGCTAAAGGTCAAGATGATAGTACCCGGCATGGTGGACGGCCCCGACAACCCGCACGTGACATATCTCGTCAAGGAGGACAGCCCGCTCAAGACGCTTGACGACATCGTCGGCAAAAAGGTTGCGATATCCGGCACGGGCGTCTGCACCGACGGCTATCTCCGCTACTATCTGACGCAGAGAGGACTCGATCCCGATTCAGTGGAATTCGTAGGCCTGCCGCAGGCCGGACAGCAGGAGCTCGCGGTCGTCGAGGGGCTAGTGGATGTCACGACGTCGCACACGCCGTACGCGAGCATTGCGCTCGAAGCCGGAGGTGTGCGCGTACTCGGCAGGACGTGGGATATATTCGGCAGTCCGGGCGCCGGTCTTGGGGCGCGCTCGCTGCCGGAGTGGATCATTGACGAGCACCCCGATGTGGCGCAGGGCTTTGTGGACGCGATGTACCGCGCGCGCCTGTGGTCGAACGCCAATCCCATAGAGGCGCAGAATCTGATGGCCGCCGTGCTCGGCCTCGAGGAGGGCTCGGTACTCGCGCTGCTTCAGGATGAAAACAAGCTGATCGATCCGTCGTACATTGACCACTGGGTAAATCTGGCGGAGGACATCGGCCTGTGGGAAGCCGGCGCCGTCGCCGCGGACGACATATACACCAACGAATTTGTGCCTAAGGACGCGCCGGAATCGGACAAGACGCTCCACTGGGACGGGCTCGTACACAACACGTATTGACCCGCAAACAGGGGCGAGCGCGCCTTGCATGCGCGACGTGATTTTGGGAAAAGTGGAGATACAATGAAAGGTATCGGAAAAAAAGCCGGGAGCATATTGTTTGGCGTATGCGCGCTCTTGCTGTTTTTTGCGCTGTGGGAAGTAGCTGCGAGGCTTGAGCTGCTTGTAAACCCGCTGTTCCTGCCGCCGTTTACAAAAGTTTTGGGTATACTTTGGCGCATCATACTAAACGGCGAGCTGTGGAAGCACCTGATCGTCAGTCTGCGCCGGTCGCTTATCGGCTACGCGGCGGGAGTGGCGTTCGCCGTACCGTTTGGGCTCGCTCTGGGCTGGTTCAAGCGGTTCGGCCGCTTCCTCAACCCCGTATTGCAGGCGTTCCGCAACACGCCCACGCTGGCGCTGCTGCCGGTGTTCGTAATGTTCTTCGGCATCACCGAGTTTTCAAAGATCGTGGTGATATTCTGGGGTGTGATATGGGGCGTACTGCTCAACACCATCGCGGGTGTCCGCAGCGTGGATCCGCAGCTTGTGCGCGCCGCGCGCTCAATGGGCACAAGCGCCGTCCGCCTTTTTGTCACGGTAGTGCTGCCGGGTTCGCTCCCGCACATATTCACCGGTATGCGGCTCTCGGCTACCACCTCCATACTCATACTCATAGCCGCCGAGATGCTCGGCGCCAGCAAGGGGCTGGGCTACGCGCTTAATTTTTATCAGGCGAACATGAGATTTCCGGAGATGTACGCCTATATCGTGGTCATGTCGGTCATAGGCGTCGTCCTCAACTTCACGCTGGAGCGCGTGGAAAAGCGCAGCTTCAGGTGGCGGGAGGACTCGAAATGAGCGCGCCGGCCGCGTAAGGGCGCGCGGGCGCGCCCGCGATTGACAAAATACCCGCGCCGTTGTAGAATACGCGCATGGGAAATAATGATCAAAAGCGGACGCGGCGCGCCTCGGCAAGGCCGGCGTACGGCGTGTTGCTCGGCCTTATGAAGGGCCATAAGCGGCGCTTTGCCGCCGCCATACTCGCCTCGGTTGCGGGACTGCTCATGAGCTTCCTAACGCCGCAGGTCGTTGGCTTCACGATAGACGTGGTGCTCGGCGGCGGCGCGCCGTCCTCCGGCCTTGCCCAGCGCCTCGTGGAGGCGCTGGGCGGCGTCGGGCGGCTGAGGTCGAGCCTCATAATATGCGCGCTTGGCGTCGCCGTGTGTGCGGCGGCGTCCGGCGCGTTCAACTATATATCGAGGTCGCAGCTTGCCATCGGTACGGAGCGCTTCATTAAGCGGCTGCGCGACGCGCTGTTTTCGCACACGCAGCGGCTGCCGCTCGAGTGGCACATGAAAAACCTCACCGGGGACGTCGTGCAGCGCTGCACGTCCGACGTGGAGACGGCGCGGCGCTTCGTGTCCGAGCAGTTGATAGAGGTCGTGCATACCGTGATACTCGCCGCGGCGGCGCTCGCCATAATGTTCAATATGAACGCCGTGCTGGCGGGTGTCGTGGCGCTGTTCATGCCGGTTATTCTGGGCTATTCGCTGTTTTTCGGCGCGCGCGTGTCGCGCCAGTTCCGCGCGTGCGACGAGGCGGAGGGCGAGCTCATGGTGTCGGTTCAGGAAAATCTGACGGGCGTGCGCGTCGTGCGCGCGTTCGGCCGCGAGCGGTTTGAGCTCGGCAGATTCGACGCGAAGAACGATGCGCTGGCGGAAAAGTGGATCAAGCTCGGCCTGACGCTCGGCGTCTACTGGAGTCTCGGGGATGTCATATCCGCCGCCTCGGTGCTTGCGGTTACGGCGGCGGGCGCGTATCTCGCGGCGCTGGGCCGCCTGTCGCTGGGCGACTTCCTCATTTTTCTCTATTACACGCAGACGATAGCCGGGCCCGTGCGCCAGCTCGGCAGGACGCTCTCGGAGATGAGCAAGGCGGTAGTCTCGCTCGGGCGTGTGAGCGAGATACTGTCGGCCCGGGCGGAGCCTGACGAGCCGGACGCCCTGCGTCCGCCGCTCGGCGGCGATATCGTATTCGACCGCGTGAGCTTTTCCTATGACGGCCAACCGGCGCTGCGCGAGCTCAGCTTTACGGCGAAGGGCGGCGCGACGCTCGGGATATTGGGCGCGACCGGCTCGGGCAAGTCCACGGTCGCGTATCTCCTCAGCAGACTGTACGAGCTGCCGGAGGGATGCGGCTCGATAACGATAGGCGGCACTGACGTCCGCCTCATAGACAGGCGCTATCTCAGGCGCAACGTGGGACTCGTACTACAGGAGCCGACGCTGTTCTCAAAGACGATATTTGAAAATATAGACATTGCCTCCGGCACGGGCGACCCGTCGGCGGTACGCGAGCGAGCGCGCGTCGCGGCCGTCGATTCCGACATAACCGCCTTCAAGGACGGTTACGATACGCCGGTGGGCGAACGCGGCGTGACGCTCTCCGGCGGACAAAAGCAGCGCGTGGCCATAGCGCGCACGCTCATGCTCTCGCCGCCGGTAATCGTGTTCGACGACTCAATGTCAAGCCTTGATATGCGTACGGACGCCGCCGTGCGCGACGCATTGCGCGGCTCCACAAGCGGCGCGACGGTCATAATCATATCGCACAGAATATCCACCCTCATGCGGGCCGACAGCATAATCGTCCTCGACGGCGGGCGCGTCGCCGAGGCGGGGACGCACGGGGAGCTTCTGGAGAAAAACGGGATATACAGGCGCGTACACGACATACAGAGCGCGGAGGGCGCCCGAACCGTTTCCGCCCCGGGAGGCCCGGCGTGAGGGGCGGCGTGAGAGGCGGCGGCAGGCCGGACGCGGGAGCCGGCTGGGGCATACTGCGTCCCCACGTCGGAAAGCTCAAAAAACACATCGCCATCGTCATAGCCGCTATGCTCGTGTCGTCGGTCACGGAGGCGGCGTACCCGCTTTTCACGCGGTACGCCGTGCGCGAGTTCATAGGAAAAGAGACGACGGCGGGCATAGGCGCGTACATCGCCGTGTGCGCCGCGGTGATAGTCATGGGCGGAGTCGCCTCCGTGTTTTGGACGCTGCACTCCATCACGGTTGAAATGCGGGTCGGCCCCGCGCTCAAGCGCGATTGCTTCGTGCGGCTCCAGACGCTGCCCGTGCAGTATTACACAAACAACTCCGTGGGCTATCTGATGGCGCGCGTCATGTCGGATACGGACAGGATATCCCAAAGTCTGGCGTGGGGCGTCTCGGGGATGCTGTGGAGCGCCTGCTATGTGGCGGGCGCGCTCGCCTTCATGTTCACGCTCAACGCGCGGCTGGCGCTGCTGCTGGCGGCGGCTCTGCCGGTTGCGGCGGCGGTGATATGGCTGTTCCAGCGGAGGATAATCGTCGTAACACGGCGCATAAGGCATATAAACTCGCGCATATCCGGCGCGTACAACGACAGTGTGACGGGCGTGAGGACGTCGAAGTCGCTCGTTATCGAGGATAAAAACAGCGCCGAATTTGAGGGGATCACGGCCGAAATGTACCGCGAGTCGGTGAGACTGGCGACGCTGCGCGCCATGCTCATACCGCTCGTCGCGTTTTTGGGCTCGCTGGCGATAGGCGCCGTGCTGTACCGGGGAGGCATCCTGCAAAGGGACGGACTGCTGGGCTTTGAGGTGCTCTCGGCGTTTATATCGTACGCCGTGGGGATAATCGAGCCCGTCATGCAGCTCACGCGTATAATAACGGATTTTGTGTCGGTTAAGGCGTGCGTCGAGCGCGTGTCGGCGCTTCTCGGCGAACCTGACGCGCTGGCGGACTCCCCGGACGTTGAGGCGAAATACGGCGGGATATTCGACCCCAAGCGCGAGAACTGGGAACCGCTGGAGGGACGCGTCACGTTCGAGCACGTGTGGTTCCGGTATCCCGGGAGCAATGAGTACGTGCTCGAGGATTTCTGTCTCGACATCAAGGCCGGCAGCGCCGTGGCGATCGTCGGCGAGACGGGCGCGGGCAAGAGCACTATAGTCAATCTCATATGCAGATTTTATGAGCCGGAGCGCGGGCGCGTGCTCATAGACGGGCGCGACTGCCGCGAGCGCTCGCGTCTCTGGCTCCACTCGTCGCTGGGCTACGTGCTGCAGGACCCGCACCTGTTCTCCGGCACGGTCATGGACAATATCCGCTACGGCAGACTGGAGGCGAGCGACGCGGAGGTCGTCCGGGCGGCGCGTCTCGTGTCGGCCGACGCCGTGGCGGAGCGCCTCGAGCACGGGTACGACACCGCCGTCGGCGAGGGCGGAGATATGCTGTCAACCGGAGAGAAGCAGCTCGTCTCGTTCGCCAGAGCGGTGCTTGCGGATCCGCCCATATTCGTGCTCGACGAGGCCACGTCGAGCATCGACACCGAGACGGAGGCGCTCATACAAAACGCCATATCAAGCATACTGCGCGGGCGCACGTCGGTCGTCATAGCGCACAGGCTATCCACAATAAGCAGCGCCGACGAAATAATCGTGCTTGACAAGGGCAGGATAGCCGAGCGCGGAACGCACCCGGAACTGCTCGCGCTCGGCGGTAAATACGCCGAGCTGCACAGGGCGATGAGCTTTGAGCGCAGCGGCAAAATTGGCGATTGACCACATATCCGTTAAAGCTGAGGACGATTTTACAAAAAAATTTCGACAATTTAGCTATACATCGGGCGAAAGATAGGTTATTATATAGGTAATCCGGCGCCGCGGTTCCGAACGCGCGGCATTTGCCGATAATTTTATATTGGGAGGAAGCGAAAAATGCTTACCGAGAAGGACAACTATCTGATGACGCTGAGAGGGGAAGTACCCGAGTGGGTACCGCAGTACACCTTTGGGCCGATGCCCGGCGCGACAAAGCGCGTCGCCAACCAAATGTTCGAGCCGCCTCTACTCAATGAGCACCGCGACAGGGGCGGCGGAAGGGATATCTGGGGCGTAAACTACGTACCCACGGAATCCACCGGAAACGCGCTCATTCCGGACAACAGCGTGTTCATCCTGCCCATAGACAAGCTGCCCGGGTGGCGCGACATCATCAAAGCCCCGGATTTTTCCGGAGTGGACTGGGAGGCAGTGGTTAAAAAGCAGATAGAAAACTCGGGTATCGACCGCAAGGAGACCGCGATGGCGCTCAATCTGCA
Organism: Oscillospiraceae bacterium; assembly: GCA_031270395.1. Classification (GTDB taxonomy): domain Bacteria; phylum Bacillota; class Clostridia; order Oscillospirales; family Oscillospiraceae; genus JAISBX01. The sequence goes on along the minus strand of JAISXU010000084.1, from coordinate 6,945 downwards.
CTTTGGGTACTTCCAGCACCTCATGTCCTTCATGGGCTTTGAGGACGGGCTGCTCTCGTTCTACGAGGAACCGGACGAGGTTCACGCGCTCCTTGATTACTTGAGCGAGTTTTACATGTCGGTGGCGGACAAGGTCATCGACATCTACAAGCCGGACATACTGACGTTCATGGACGATACGGCCGCCTGGGGCAGCCCGTTCATATCCGCGGCGATGTACAAGGAATTCATACTGCCGCACCACGAGAAGTGGGCCAAGCGCGGCAGGGAGCGCGGCTTGATAATGGCAATGCACAACTGTGGGAAGTGCGAGAGTGTCATGGATTTGCTCGTGGACATGGGTATAAGCGCGTGGGATCCCGCGCAGACGTGCAACGACCTTGAGGCCGTGCAGAAGAAGTTCGGGAACAGCTTAGTCATAACCGGCGGCTGGGACGGACGCGGCAGACTGATGGCCGACGACGTGACAGATGAGGAAATACGCCAGTCGGTGCGCGACGCGATGGACAAGTATGCCGTGGGCGGCGGCTACTGCTGGTGCGGCGGCTATCTGTCGTCAGTCGGCGACACCGAGATGCTGCGCCGGAACATGGTGCTCATGAGCGAAGTGGATAGCTACGGACACAGCTTCTATAAGAATTAGGGGCAGGGGCGGCGCGCGCAAAAGCGAGCGCCGCCGGGAGAGAATATGACAGACAAACAGTTGCGTTCGCTCGGAAAAACGGATCTCCTGCGCCTTTTGCAGGCGCAGGAGGAGGAAATAGAGCGACTCACCGCCGAAAAACAGGACTTGGAAAAGCGCCTGGCGGAGCGCGCCCTCGTCATGGAGAAAGCGGGTTCCATCGCCGAGGCCTCCCTGCAGCTCAGCGGCGTCATGCGGGCGGCGCAGGAGAGCGCGAACATCTACCTCGAAAGCCTGCGTGTCATGGACGACGAATACAAGGGCAGGATCGAAGAAAAAGAGAACGCGGCGAACCGGCGCGCCGAGGAGATCATTCGGGAGGCCGAGCAGTGCGCCGCCGCGCGCGAGGCGCTTGAGAGGCAGACCGTTGAGGATCTGTGGAGGGATTTCAGAGGCAGGGTGGATCAATATATGAAAGCCCACTCGGAGCTTGACGAGATCATCCGCGGCAATCCCCTGCTCACGCAGACGCTGTTTGCGGGCAAGAGCGGCGGCGGGGCGAACCGGCGTGAATGAGGTCACGCCGGCGCCGCCACCGGAGCGCCCGCCGACGGCGAGCATAGAAGCGGAAATACTGCGGCGGGAGAGCGCGAAGGCTTTCCGCGGCGCGGTGTGGGGCGTACTAAAGGCCCTGCTCGTCGTCGCTGCCGCCTCGGTGCTGCTGTCCATGCTGTGGATTCCCGTACTCAGGGTGTACGGAGAGAGCATGCTGCCGACCCTGCGCGACGGGGAAATCGTCGTTGCGATCAAGCAGAGCACGTTTAAGCGCGGCGACATCGTGGCGTTCTACTACAACAACAAGGTGCTGCTCAAGCGCGTTATCGCCGTCTCCGGGGAATGGGTGGACATCGACGCGGACGGCGTGGTTTCGGTGGACGGGGAGGTGCTCGACGAGCCCTACGCGCCGGAAAAGGGCTTGGGTACGTGTGACATCGAGCTGCCCTATCAGGTGCCGGACGAGCGGTGGTTCGTCATGGGGGATCGCCGCCTCACCTCGGTGGACAGCCGTTTGAGCGCGATCGGCGCGGTCAGCGGCGAACAGATCATCGGCAAGGTCGCGCTCAGGCTCTGGCCTGTCGCCGATTTCGGGCGGGTGAAATAGCGCGGATGCGCTCTAGGCAGGGCGCAACGGGCCGTTTGCGCAGACAAAAATTTTCCAGACGCGAAAAAACATGAATGTATACATTTTTCCCGTGTTACCGGGTTCTTTGTTGGATGATCACGGCGGGTATTACGAGATTCCGCTTGTGGACTCATCGACAAATGACGTGAAACTTGCAGACGGCCAGACCGCGACCGTGATCTATTCCGTGTTGGTGGACGACGCCTTGCTGACAGCCTTTGATCTGTCGAACACCAAGCGACTCAACGGCAACGGTAAGGTCGACCCGTTCGAAGTGATCACGTGAAAGATCGCTTCCGGCCGCCGGCGCGGACGAATCCGCCGCCGACGGCCGGAAGCGCATTGGAAAGGATGTTGACACATAATGGGTATTCGGGAATTGATCGCTCCCCCCGCGTCGGATCTGAGCAGTTATCAGGCGCCCATGAATTATGAATTTGCGGGAAAGACGCTTGAACTTCACTTTGACGGCGGCGGGACTGCGACGTTTGCTTTCACAGATTTCCCATCTTGCGGCGTCAGCGTTGACGGCAGTCTGCAAAAGCTGCCCTACCATTGCGTGAAGGTCGCGGATACGGTCTTCTTCCTGACATATCTCGTCAGGGATGCGTATGTCGCCATCACGCTGGACAGCGGAACCGGTTCCGCCACACGCGTCACGGTGGACGGCGGATTGCGGATCGCCCACGTCTTCGGCGCGATAGGGTCCGGTGCGAACGCGGGAACGCACGCCCCGGCGCACGGACTGACGGGAGTGGTGACTTGGACGTTCGGGAAGAAGGCGTCGTCGGTCTTCACGGTCGCCTACGGAGACGATACCGCCGCTATCACAAGCGCGGGCATACCGGACGCTCTTGCGGTATCCGATTTCAGCGCGGTCAGGATCACGGACGCAATTATTCTGCAAACCGCGATTGTGACCGCGGGGGGACGCAAAAACGCAGTTGTGCTGCTATCGAATTTTTACAATGCCACGAGCGCCGGCGGAGTTTTCCGCGTCACGGCGGACGAAGGCGCCGTATGCACGCCGTTGGGTGGCTACGGGCGTTTCGCGGAAGGATGAGGGGAGGGAACGATGATGGTGGATCTGCGGAAATTATGTCCATACATAGGCGGAGCGATAGACCAGTTCACGCCGCCGCTCAATTTTGAACTCGCGGGGACAAAATTCGAGTTTGTCATGGACGACGGCTACGACTATATTCTGGATTTTCTCGACAAAGACACGTTGGAGTGGCACTGGGCGGGAGACGCGCCCAAGCGGGCAAAATACTGGTGCGAAAAGGGCGACGACACCACATATCTGGTCAGCTTTGAACACGCCGGCGCCGCTCCCCGCGCAAATCACACGTTTGTCATAGACCGGGAGAACAATCTCGTCACGCGCATCATAGCGAAGCTCGGGACAAACCCAAAGGACGAGTATCTTATAACACCGGAGTATGAATTCGGCGTGATCCGCGCGGAGGGTCAGGATATTAAGCCGTATCCCCGCCACGGTTTTACGGGAGATTTGAGGGGGACCGTGGTGCAGTGGGCCTACGGAAGCGAGATGGCGACTGTCCACGTGTATTACTGCTCAAACTTCTATCGCATCACATATCCGAGGGATCCCGCGTTTTCGGAAGAGGCGAAGAAGATGAACGAGATGTTCAATAACATCCTCAAGGATCTGCCGTCCTCAGACGAGCCGACGCGCTACATAAAGATAAAGGACGGGCTGTACCTATTCAGCCTGACGGAGTCAAACGGCGAGAGGATACTGGGCGCGAAAATGGGCTTCCGCAGCAATACGATGTGCTTTTTGCAAAATTACAAGCGGGAGTATCTCGTCGGACGCTCGTTTGGCACAAGCACGACGCCGGAGGGCGACACGCATACACACCTCATGTTCGGCGCGTACGGAAAGCTGATCGATCCGACGGACGACGAGGGACTTCAAAAAATGCTGCGCGATCCCAATCCGTATATCGTGTAGCGAGGGAGGGAAAACCAAGATGGATCTCAGAGAACTGAATCAAACAGTGACGGGGGATATCGCTCAATACACGCCCCCTTCAAATTATGAGTTGGCCGGTCGGACGTTCCGTTTTGCTATGGACGACGGGCTGCGTTACGAGCTGTCCTTTACCGGCAAGGACGAGCTGGCGTGGAATTTTGCCGGCGACGAGCCGGTCACGTCGAAGTACCTCTGCTGCAAGGCGGACGAGACTACTTATCTGGTCAGTTACGAGCTCGGCGGAGCTCCGCGGTCAAACCACACGTGGGTTATCGATTTGGAAAACTGGCTCGTCACCCGTATCGCGGCAAAGGTTGGCGAAAATCCGGCTTATCCCTACCTCATCACGCCGAGATATGAATTCGGCGCGATTGAGCGGGAGGGTGTGGAAATTCAGCCGCATCCGAGGCACTCCTTTACGACCGATCTCATGGGGAACATTATCCAATGGACGTACGGCGGCGAGATGGCCACGGTGCATGTGTACTACCACTCCGACTGGTACCGTATCACATATCCGCCGGACAAAAAGGGTTCAATGATGTTCAACGAGGCGATGGCGAAGATACCGTCGTCCGACGAACCGGCGCGCTTTATCAAGATCAAGGACGGCATATATCTGGTCAGTATTACGGAACAGAACATGGAAAAGCTCATCGGCGCGGCTATGCACGTCCGCAGTAATACGATGTGCTTTATCCAGAACTACAAACGCGTATATCAAGTCGGCCGCGCATTCGGTACGGCGACGTGGGACGACGTGGACTCCCCTCTGCACATCCTGTTTGCCGCATATGGCAGACTGCTTGAGCCATCCGAGCAGGAGGAGTATATCCGGAATTTGCTTACGGATCCTAATCCGTATACGGTGTGACGCCGTCCCCCGAGTAAACACTCACAGAAAGGAGTTGCTGAGCACGTGGATATGCGACAATACAACACATATGGCGTCGGCGGAATCTCACAGTACGATCTGCCGCAAAATTACGAGCTGGTCGGCAAAACATTTGAGTTCGTCATGGACGACGGAATTGATTATACGCTGCGCTTCCTCGACATTACCTCCGTCGAATGGAATTTTGAGGGCGAAAAGCCGAAAATCGCGTCCGGTTGGCTCTGCGGAAAAGTCGACGACACGACATGGCTCGTCAGCTATGAGCTCGCGGGCGCCGGAAAGCGTACGAACCACACCTGGGTCATTGATTTGGAGAACTACCTCGTCACGCGTATACTTGCCGTAATAGGCGAGAATCCTAAATACGAATACCTCATCACGCCGCGCTACACCTTTGGCGCCATCAAGCGCGAGGGGGTTGAAATCAAACCCTACCCGCGCCACGGCTTTACGGACGACATCATAGGAAACGTCGTGCAGTGGCAATACGGCAGCGACATGGCTACCGTCCATGTGTACCATTGCGCCGACTACTACCGCATCACATATCCGCCCGAAAAAGCCGCCTCGCGCGTCTTCAATGAAGCTTTGGCAAGCGTGCCGAGCCGCGACGAGCCGTCGGCGTATATAAAGATTAAGGAGGGCATATACCTCTTTAGCCTGACGGAATCGAACACGGAGAAGCTCGTCGGCGCGGCGCTGCCCTTCCGCAGCAACACGATGGCGTTTTTGCAAAACTATAAGCGCGTCTATCAGATAGGGCGTGCGTTCGGTACGACGGAGTTCGAGGGGAAGCTGGCAGATCTTCACATCCCGTTTGGCGCGTACGGGAAAATACTCGACCCCACGGCCGAGTGGGTTCGCCCGATGTTCACAGACCCCAATCCGTATATCATCTGATACCGCGCGGCTTCATATTCGCGGCACGCGGATTACCTCGCACGCGGTTGTGCGCCGTGCCGCCCACCGTTCCGGCTGTACATAATATTTGCCCGCCCGCGCAATGCGCAGCATTGCATGGGCGGGCAATGTGGTTGGAGAGAAACCGCTTTTTGAATAATTTCGTTTGCACAATAAGTGTTAGGGCCATATTTTGCCTAACTCGCGTATGCGCGCAATAGGCGCTTTAGGACGGCGCACTCTGCGCACCATCGCAAAGCGCGCCGTCCCGCAGTCGGTGATATGGTGAAAATACCGCTTGCTATTAACCGGATTATCCGGTTATCCCATATTGCACGCGCCGCCGTCTATGACGATGGTGCTGCCTGTCACCCAGTCGGCCTCGTCGGAGCACAGCCACACCGCCGCGTACGCTATATCGTCCGGCTCGCCGAGCCGCCCGACGGGGCATGTGGTGCGGATGATCTCCTGTTGTATCTCGACGCTCTCACGCACGTATTGGGGCGTGAGATTGGTCTGCACGGGCCCGGGGCATATGACGTTCAGACGTACGCCCTGAGGCGAGAACTCGCGCGTCAGGTCGCGTGTCATCTTGTCAATGCCCGCCTTCATTGCGCCGTACATGTAAGCGTTCGTCTCAGGCTTCATGACGGATATCGACGCGACGTTTGTAATAGACGAGTGTCCGTGCTTTACGAGCTCGGGCAAAAACTCCCGCATCGTCCAGAAATATCCCCTGAAATTCGTCTCAAAAACCTTGGCTATGTCGTCGTCCGTGTGCTCCAAAAACGGCGCGTGCACGAGCACTCCCGCGCAGTTGAAAAGCGTCGAGACGCCGCCGTACCGCTCAAGCGCCGCCGCCAGCAGGTTTTTTATGTCCTCCTTTTTGCGCACGTCGGTTTTCACGTACAGCCCGTCTCCGCCCGCCTCATGTATCTGGCGCAGCGTCTCCTCGCCGTCCTTCTCGTTCCGGTTCGCGCACACCACCTTTGCGCCCTCACGCGCGAACATCACCGCCACAGCGCGCCCTATACCGCTGCCCGCTCCTGTCACGACAGCTATTTTGCCTTCCATTCTGCCCATTTTGCAACCTCCCATTCAATTTGTAATACTTCACGTAAAAAACTAATAATATTAATTCGCACGATATGTCGTGCCGAATTAATAGCGCGCATATGTTTCGGTTGCCGCCAAAGGCGGCGAGAAACATGCGCATATGAGCGAGAAAAGTCCCGAGCGGCTTCGCCGTAAGGATAAGACTTTTCGAGCGGATAATAGCGCGCATATGTTTCGGTTGCCGCCAAAGGCGGCGAGAAACATGCGCATATGAGCGAGAAAAGTCCCGA
>JAISXU010000094.1 GCA_031270395.1 Oscillospiraceae bacterium | reverse complement strand
CGAAACGAAGCCCAACGGAGTGGGTTCGTTTCGGAGAGGACGCACGACGCTCCGAGCTTAGCGCAGTCCGTGCGGACGAAGTGCAGCCGCTTGAGGCTTACCGCTTGCCGCTGATAAGCGACAGAAGCGACCGCCCTCCATCGCGGGCATCAAGCAGTGCGGCGGCGGCGGTGAGCATCTCCGCGGCCTCCGCCCGAGTGACAGTCCCGTCGCTGTATTCGGAGACACCGGCCGGAAGTATTTTGCACGCCGTGAGGTTCGCGGAGGCGGCCGCCGCCCACGCCGGAACGACGCCGGACTCGGAGACGCCGGCCTCCGTGACGCTTGTGATGTTGAGCAAATTATCCAGCACTACGGCTGCCTCAAAAAATGTTATGGGATTTTGCGGCGAGAATACCAGCTTCCCCTCGTCGTTCCTGTAACCGTTTATGACGCCCGCCACGAGCCCCGTCGAGATATACGGCTTTACCCACGCGGGTATGGCGTCGTCGTCGTAGAAGCCCGTCCTTGTAACGCCCTTTATCACCTCGCCGCCGTTGAGCTGCATACACATCGCCAGAAACTCACCGCGCGTCACCTCGCGCTCGGGATGGAAAAACCACGCCTCGCCGAGCTTCTCGCCGGTAAAAATCCCCTCCTCGGCGAGCACGAGAGCGGCGTATTGCGCGCTGCTGCCGTCCATATCGGCGTATGAGGTCTTTGCGGCGCGCTTTCTTATGGTGATACTCACCGTCGCCGGGGCGGATGCGTTGCCAGCCGTATCCACGGCGACATACTCGAAGCTGTCCTTGCCGCGCGCGTTTTCGGCCGGGGTGTATACGAACGAGCTCGCGCCGTCCGGCGCGGCGTCTCCCTTCTTAGGCGCGGCGGTTATCTCAAAGGTCAGCTCGTCGCCGTCGGGATCGCTCGCCGAGAACGTCCCCGTTATCGGTACGGCCTTAAATGTGCCATACTCGAGATTTTCCGCTATTGGCGGTGAGTTTTCGAATATTCTGCGCAGTTGATCGTCCGGCTGCGCCACGGCCGTCGCTCCTATCATAAGCGCCAAAAACGACGCGACTGCCAGAATCGCGGTGATTACGGCGCGCGCTGCGCCTGTTTTCATGATTTTCATGCGGCATGTCCTCCAAAATAAATGATGATACTCCGTTTATTCTTGACGCGCGTATGTAAAATATACGCGGGAAATTTGACAAAATCCGCTTGTCGGAGTATCATAGTCATCAAATAATTTTTTGACATTCTTAAGAAAGATCAGGAAATTGAATGCGATATGAAAATATGACTGCGATTCCGGATTTTTTGGATGAGCGCGCCGCCGAAATTAAGCAAAACGCGCGTATCGACAAGTCTTGCTATGACGATTACGACGTGAAGCGCGGTCTGCGCAACAGGGACGGCACGGGCGTGGTGGCAGGGCTGACGCGTATAGGAGACGTCCGGGGTTATTTTATGCGCGGAGCCGAAAAGATCCCCGCGCCGGGCAAACTGGTTTACCGCGGCATTGACGTCTCGGATCTGATAGGGGGCTTTCTGCGCGAGGGACGTTTTGGCTTTGAGGAGACGGCGTATCTGCTCCTTTTCGGTAAGCTGCCCGCCGGGCGCGAGCTCGCCGACTTTGAGCGGATACTCGCCGAATACCGCGAGCTGCCCGACGGCTTCACAGAGGACATGATAATGGCAGCGCCCAGCGCGGACGTCATGAACAAGCTCGCGCGCTCGATCCTCGCTATGTACTCATACGATCCGGATCCGGAGACGGACAGGAAAAATATTCCAAAGGTGCTTGACCGCGCGCTGCGGATCATCGCCCGCAGTCCGGTGGTTGTGGCCAACGCCTACTCCGCAAAGCGCCATTATTACGATAAGGAGAGCCTCTATATACACAAGCCGCGCAGCGGTCTCTCGACGGCCGAGAGCTTTCTGCACTCCATCCGCAGCGACAGCAGCTTTACGCGCGACGAGGCGGGCATCCTTGATCTGTGTCTCGTTCTGCACGCCGAGCACGGCGGCGGAAATAATTCCGGCTTTGCCTGCCGTCTGCTCACGTCGTCCGGGACGGACATATATTCCGTTATGGCGGCGGCTGTAGGCTCGCTCAAGGGGCCGCGGCACGGCGGGGCGAGCGCGCTGGCGGACGAGATGCTCTCGAAGCTGCGGAGCGACGTGCGCGACTGGCGAGACGACGACGAAATTTGCGATTATCTGCGCCGCATACTGCGCGGCGAGGCGGGCAGGGGAGACGGTCTGGTATACGGTATGGGACACGCCGTATATACGATGAGCGACCCGAGGGCCGTCGAGCTGAAAAAAATGGCCGCGTCACTGGCCGCGAAAAAAGGGGTTTCGGCCGAGCTCGAGCTGATCGAGTCCGTCGAGCGGCTCACGCCTAAGGTATTCGCCGAACGCGACGGCGGCAGAAAGATGATGTGCGCCAATGTGGATTTGTACTCGGGCTTTGTGTATAATATGTTGGGTATTCCGCGCGAGCTCTATATTCCGCTGTTTGCCGTCTCGCGGATAGTGGGCTGGTGCGCGCACCATATCGAGGAGGTCGTCAATTCGGGAAAGATGATACGGCCGGCGTACAAGTCCATATCTCCGGATATAAAGTACACGCCGCTTACCGACCGATGTTGAAGGAGCGGGCTTCATTCACAGGGCGCCGGCGGCGCGCTCCCGCGAGGTGTTCCCCGAGCCGCCGGCGGAGGGGACGGGAATACGCGGCTTGTCTATAATGAAAGGAAGGATTATACAAATGGCAAACAGGATATTCACATCCGAATCGGTGACGGAGGGGCATCCCGACAAAATCTGCGATCAAATATCCGACGGGGTGCTTGACGCCATACTCAAGGACGACAGGGGAGCGCACGTCGCGTGCGAGGTGGCGGTCACCACCGGTCTTGTGCTCGTGATGGGAGAGATTTCGACCTCCTCATATGTCAACATACCGCAGGTGGCGCGCGACACGATAAAAAAGATCGGTTACGACAACCCGGAGTACGGCTTTGATTATAACGGTTCGGCGGTTATAACGTCTATCGACGAGCAAAGCCCGGACATCGCTATGGGCGTCAACAGCGCCTATGACGACGCGGACGACAAGGGCGCCGGGGATCAGGGCATGATGTTTGGTTTTGCCTGCGACGAGACGCCGGAGTTCATGCCGGCGCCGATCTCCTTCGCGCACGCGCTCACGCGGCGTCTCGCCCATGTCAGAAAGAGCGGAGAGCTCAGCTTTCTGCGCCCGGACGGTAAATCACAGGTGACCGTGGAGTACGGGGGGGACAATTCAATAACAAGCGTGCCGGCGGTCGTGGTCTCCACTCAGCACAATCCCGACATCGACATCAAGGAGCTGCGCGAGGCTGTTATCGAGACGGTAATTAAGCCCGTAATACCCGCCCGGCTCATAACGCGCGACACGAAATACTTCGTCAATCCTACAGGGCGCTTCGTGGTGGGCGGCCCCGTGGGGGACTCGGGGCTCACGGGACGCAAGATTATAGTGGATACATACGGCGGCTACGCAAGTCACGGCGGCGGGGCGTTTTCCGGCAAGGACCCCTCAAAGGTGGACAGAAGCGGTGCGTATATCGCGCGTTACATCGCCAAAAATATAGTCGCGGCGGGTCTGGCAAGGGCGTGCCAGATCGAGATAGCTTACGCCATCGGTGTGGCGCGGCCAATATCTATTTTAGTGGATACCCGCGGAACGGGCTCGATTGACGACGAGCGGATCGCCAAAATCGTCACGGAGCTGTTTGATCTGCGGCCCTCAAAGATCATCTCACGTCTCGGACTGCTCGACGTGCGATACCAACCGACAGCCGCCTACGGCCACTTCGGACGCTCCGATATAGAGCTGCCGTGGGAGGCGCTCGACGCCGCCGAGGCCATCAGGCAGTCGGTCTGACGCCGCGAAACCGATGAGAGACGACGGCGGGGCTTGGCGCCGCGGCGCCGGGGATGCGGAGGACGGCGAGGACTCGTTCGGCAGTATAATAGAGGGACGCCAGCCCGTGGCCGAGGCGCTGCGCGCGGGGCGTCCGATAGACAAGCTGTACGTCGTAAGGGGCGCGCGGAGCGCCGGACTCGCGCGCGTTGTGTCCGAGGCGCGGGAGTCCGGAGCGGTGGTACAGGAAACGGATATAAGAAAGCTCGATTCGATGAGCCGGACTCGCGCGCATCAGGGGGTTATCGCGGTAGCGGCCGCCGTGCGGTACGCCGAGCTGTCGGATATTCTCGAAATCGCCGCCGCAAGCGGACGCGCGCCGCTCGTAGTGGTGTGCGACGGTATATCCGACCCGCACAATCTCGGCGCGATAATCAGGACGGCGGACGCCGCGGGCGCGCACGGCGTCGTGATATCCAAGAGACGGAGCGCTCCGGTCACGGCGACGGCGGTAAAGGCGTCGTCAGGTGCGGCGTCGCACGTCGCGGTGGCGCGAGTGACCAATCTGACAGCCTCGCTCGGTGAGCTGAAGAAATCCGGTCTGTGGGTTTTCGCGGCCTCTCCCGACGGCGATACGCCGCTGTGGGATGCGGAGCTTGCGCGGCCGGCCGCCATTGTGATAGGCGCGGAGGGCGGCGGCATAAGCCGTCTCGTCGGCGAGAGCTGCGATTACGCGGTAAAAATACCGATGTTTGGCAAGCTGCAGTCGTTAAACGCCTCGGTTTCGGCGGCCGTGATGCTGTATGAGGCGGTTCGGCAGAGAAACAGGGCGTAGGCGCGCGCCGCGCAGGAGTTTTTTATGGCGCTAAAATCCCGATATGGGGAGGGACGCTTGTGGCAAAAGATAACAGCCTTATGAACGACGTCGATACGGCGGGAGAGATCACGCTGGAGTCGATCCTTGCCGAGTACAAGAGCGAGGCGTATATCGACGGCGACAAAAGGACCCCGAGCGGAATTCTCAGCGAGAAGGCCGACAGGATCGTCATGGAGCTGTCGGAATCCAAGCTGTCACAGGCCGAGCTCACGTCGACGCCGCCCGTCTCCGGCGACCGGGAGGCCGACGCGCGTCCTCCGACGCGGGAGGACGGCGCCCCAGCGCAGAGCGGTACAGCGCCGCCGACAGCGCAGACCACGGCGACGGCCGTCGGCGGCGGTGGCGGACACGGCGAGCGTGAACCGGAGCAGGAGGACGGCGCCCCGGCGCAGGACAGCACGGCGACGCCGGCAGCGGGTGTCCCGGAGCTTTACGATATTGACGCGCTTTTCTTTGAACAGTATCAGTTCGCCGACTCCGACCCGCCGCAAGGCCGGAATACCGCGGCGGACTCCGGCGGCGCCGGCGCGCGGGAACGGACAAAGCGCGCGGAGAGGAGAGCGTCCGGTTCCCTGTTCGCGCAGGGGCGCGCGGACGGCGGCGTGGACGCCGAATCGCTCCCGGACGACGACGCGGAAATCGAGTTGGATCCGCGCGAGCCCGATCTGCGCGTCGCCGCGCGTAAATTCGCCCTCGGCGACGGCGATCTCCTGCTGCGCTGGACGTCGTCGTGTCTGACGGCGTGTGTTATGGCCGCGCTTACCTTTGTGTTTGAGGCCGGCGCGCATCTCCCGTTCGGTCTCGAAAAAAATCAGCTGGCGCTAACCGGCGTCCTTATGATATTGCAGCTGCTCGTGATGATAATCGGCATCGAGGTTCTCATAAGAGGCGTGAGCAGTATACTACGGACGTCGCCGGGCGCCGAATTTCTCGCGCTGATGTCAAACGCGGCGACGCTTTGCGCGGGCGCCGTCACGCTGATCAGGGGAGACGTGCCCGTCGGTCTTCCGTACAGCGTGATCAGCTCGTTCTCAATCGCGTTTACGCTTTTGGGGGAAAAGCTGTACCGCCATTCATACGCCGAGACGATAAAAGCGGCGATCTCGGTGCAGGAGCCGTACGTAGGCCTGACTGAGTACCGCGACGATCTCAGACGCGTCGTATTCAGGCGCGCGCGCGGAAACGCCGACGGCTTCTATAACGCGCTCACGTCGCGCGACGTCTGCGAGTCCGCGTTCAGATATGCCGCCCCCATGCTCGTGGCCTTCGCCTTCGTGCTGACTATTCTGAGCGCTTTCATGCACGGACAGTCGCGGTATCTGGCCCACGCGCTATCCGCGTCGCTCGCGGCGGCGTCGGTGTTTTCCGGACATCTGGCGTTTTCCGCGCCATTTTCAATCATTTCAAAACGCGTACGTAAGGCGGGGGCGGCGATGGCCGGCTGGATGTGCGCCGGAGACGTCGCGGACATCGACGGGCTGTGCGTCACGGACGACGATCTGTTTCCCGAGGGGACGGTTTCCATATCGGGCGTAAAAATATGCGAGGGCGTGCCGTCCGAAAAGGTGATACGCTATACCGCCGGGCTCATAACCGCGTCCGGATCCGGCTTGTCGCGCGTTTTTGATGAAATGCTCAAACGCGAGGGGATGGCCGCGCTGCCCGTGGACAATTTCGTCTGCTATGACGGCGGAATAAGCGCGATCGTACACGGCGAGCGGGTGTTGACGGGTACGGCGGCGTACATGAAGCTGATGGGCGTAAGGGTTCCCGAGGAGATGAATCTCGGAAACGCGGTGTTCACCGCCATAGAGGACGGACTTGCCGCCATGTTCGCCATGGATTACGTGCCCGTAAATTCCGTGCAGGGCGCGCTCATGTCGATCGCCCGTTGGCGGATAAGGCTGCTGTTTGCCGTGCAGGACTTCAATATTACTACTAAGATGGCGGAACAGAAGTTCAAAATTCCGTTCGAGGACGTCGAAAATCTGCCGATTCGCAACACGTACGATATAGCGCGCGGCGCGCGCGGCGGCAGGATAGCCGCCGTATTCACCCGGGACGGGCTGGACGCGGTCGGCGATCTCGTATCCGGCGCGCGCGTGTTAAGGACGACGGCGCTTTTTGCGACTATAATTTCCGTGGCGGCGGCGGCGCTCGGCGTTCTTATCACGGCGTCCCTGTGCTGGATAGGCGCGTACCACGCCGTGCGCGCGGGCAATCTGCTGTTATTCATGCTCTCGACGTTCGCTGCCGCTCTGCTTGTCGGCGGTTTCGCAAAATTCAAGCGATAAGAGCGCGTCCGGGCGCCTCGTTTCGACAGCTTCCGCATACCGCCGGGTGTAGAATACCGGTGCGCTGTACCGTTGGCTCGGGCGTAACCCGGCTATACGGCGCCGGCGCGCCGGATGTTTTTTGTCGGGAGGCAAGCGGATGAATCTTGAGACGGAATTTGAGGCGGGCACGCTGAGATTGCATTTTGACGGCGAGCTCGACCATCACGCGGCGAAACGCGCCGTAGTGACGATCGAGGAGTATATCGATACGTTTTTGCCGAGGCGCTGCGTGCTGGATTTCCGGGGCGTGACCTTTATGGATTCGTCAGGCATCGCCGTACTGGTGAAGACCCGCAGACGGATGGACGAGCTTGACGGCTCGCTCGGTGTGGAAAATATACGCAGGCAGCCCATGCGCGTACTGCGCGCGGCCGGTATTGACAGAATCCTGGGCGTCGCCGCGGCTGCGGTAAAGGAGGCGTGATTACATAGTGAATGAAATAAACAGGGTGAAGCTGGAATTTCTCAGCAGATCGTGTAATGAGGCGTTTGCGCGCGCCGCCGTGGCGTGCTTTGCCGCACAGCTTGACCCGACGCTTGACGAAATAGGCGACGTCAAGACGGCCGTCAGCGAGGCGGTGACGAACTGTATCGTACACGCCTATCCCGACACGCTCGGCCGGATAACGGTGAGCGCGCGCATATTCGCGGACAATACCATTGAGGTCAGCGTACGCGACAGGGGCGTGGGGATCAGTGACATCGAGGCGGCGCGCGCGCCGATGTTCACCACCGGTGGCGACGATAGGAGCGGTATGGGCTTTTCCATAATGGAGAGCTTTATGGACAAGCTGCGCGTCCGCTCGGCGCCCGGCAAGGGTACTACAGTAATAATGACGCGACGCATTTCCTCGCGACCCGGCCCCCGGTAAATGGAGAGAAACTCCGCCGCCGGCATCATCGCCGCCCAAAATGGCGACAGACAGGCGCGGGACGAGCTTCTGGAGTCCAATTCCGGACTGGTATGGAGCGTGGCGCGCCGTTTCTTCGGGCGTGGCGTCGATTCCGACGATCTGTACCAGCTCGGCTGCGTCGGTCTCCTGAAGGCAGTGGACGGATACGATCCGGGCTTTGGCACGCAGTTTTCCACGTACGCCGTGCCGAAAATAGCGGGCGAGATACGAAGATTTCTGCGCGACGACGGCAGCGTGAAGGTAAGCCGCGCCATGAAGGAGCGGGCCGGGGCGATACGCAAGGCGGAGAGGGAGTTGGAGCAGCGGCTCGGAAGGGCTCCAACCGTATCGGAGCTGTCGGACGAGCTCGGCATACCCGCGGAGGATATAGCCGCAGCGCTGGCGGCGGCCGAATCGCCCGTGTCACTCTCGGCGGAAGCGGACGCCGGCCGGCCGGCGGTTGCGGATACGGCGGGGGGAGGCGGCTGGTCGGAGGACGGCGTCGTCGAGCGTATCGCCCTGCGCGACGCTCTCAGAGCGCTGCCGGAGCGCGAGAGACTGGTCATCGAGCTGCGGTATTTTCGCGGGCTGACTCAGGACGCCGCCGCCCGGGTCCTGCGCGTATCGCAGGTGCAGATCTCGCGTCTGGAGCGCAGAGCGATTGAAAAGCTGCGGACGGCTATGCAGTAACGGCGTGCTTGCAGTGACGGCGCCGTTCGCGGTAACGGCGTGCTTGCAGCGACAGTGTGCTCGGCGCCCGAGGAGTTATCCGGCGCGGCGTATATCCCTGACGCCGGCAATCGACATGAGACGCGTTATAGCAGAAACTAACGCTTCGCGATCCCGCACCTCCATTGTTACGGAGACTGTCACACGGCCCCTGTCTAAATCCTTTGCAGCGAAGGAGAGCATACGTATTTTCATCGCGTTGAGTACGGAGGCTATATCGACGACGAGCCCCGTGCGGTCGCTGGCCGTTATCGAGAGCGCCGTCTGGTAGTTGTCGTCCGTGCTGTTCTCCCAGCTCACACGCACCCAGCGGCCCGCCTCGGAGGGCTTTTCGGAGGACTTAATGTAGTTTACGCAGTCGTCCCTGTGCACGGAAACGCCGTAGCCGCGGGTGATAAAGCCCACGACGGGGTCGCCGGGCACGGGCGTACAGCACCGCGCGAACTTCACAAGACAGTTGTCAATGCCCTCCACCGTCACGCCCCGAACCGACCTTCGCTTAGGCGCCGGCGCGCGCTCCGGCGTGTGCGCTTCGCGCTCATCCTTCTCCTTCGCGCGCGTCGCCTGACGGATGTCCTCGCGTATGCGGTTGACGGCCTTCTGTGATGTCAAGCCGCCGTACCCTATAGCGGCAAACATATCGTCCAGCGACGGAAAAGCGAGCTTTTTCAGGACGCGCGGCAGCACGTCCTCACGCGTCACATCCTGCATCTGAAAATTCGCGCGCTTCAGCTCCGCCTCGAAAGCGATCCGCCCGTGTGTGACATTCTCCTCGCGCCGTTCCTTCTTGAACCATTGGCGTATTTTATTGCGCGCCTCGGGGCTCTTGACAATGCCCAGCCAATCGCGGCTCGGGCCTTTGGACGCGCCGCCTGTCAGCACCTCCACAATGTCCCCGTTTTGCAGTATATGACTGTACGGCACTATCCGGCCGTTTACAATGGCGCCCGTCATCCTGTTGCCGATAGCCGAGTGGATGCTGTACGCGAAGTCTATGGGCGTCGCGCCGGCGGGCAGATTGATAACATCGCCGCGCGGCGTGAATACGAACACCTCGTCGGCGAACATGTCGATCTTCAGCGCCTGGAAGAAGTCCTGCGCGTCGCTGTCCTGCTGCGATTCGAGCAGCCGCCGTATCCACGCGAATTTCTCCTCGTCGGATACCTTGCCCGTTATGCCCTGCTTATATTTCCAGTGCGCCGCGACGCCATACTCCGCGATATGGTGCATATCCCACGTGCGTATCTGCACCTCGAAGGGTACGCCGTCGCCGCCTATGACGGTCGTATGCAGACTGCGGTACATATTCGGCTTGGGCGTAGATATATAGTCCTTGAAGCGGCCGGGAATGGGGTGGAATATCTCGTGTATGTGGCCCAGCACGTTGTAGCAGTCCGCCACGTCGTCAACTATGACGCGGAACGCGTAGAGGTCCATGACCTCGGACAACTCCTTATTCTGGCTGTACATCTTGCGGTAGATGCTGTAAATGTGCTTGATGCGCCCGTAAACCGCGCTCTCTATGCCGTTTTCCGACAGTCTTGCCGCAACCCTCGCCTGTATGGAGTTTAGGAAAGATTCGTTTTTGAGTCTGCGCTCCGCCAGGCCGTCCTCGATCTCCTTGTATCCGATGGGGTCGAGGTACAGTATGGACAGGTCTTCGAGCTCCCACTTTATTTTCTGCATACCGAGCCTGTGCGCTATGGGCGCGTATATCTCCATCGTCTCGAGCGCCTTGACGGACTGCTTTGTGGTGGATTGGTACTCGAGCGTGCGCATATTGTGAAGTCTGTCGGCGATTTTTATCAGAATGACGCGGATATCCCGCGCCATAGCCATGAGCATTTTGCGCAGATTTTCCATCTGCTCCTCTTCCTTGCTGGTGTAGGTGACGCGCGTGAGTTTCGTAACGCCCTCGACGATGTCCGCGACGTCGCTGCCGAACAGCTTGGCTATATCCGCGTGGGTCGCGCCGGTATCCTCGATACAGTCGTGCAGCAGCGCGGCTATCACCGAATCGACGTCAAGCCCCATCTCCGCGACGATCTCGGCGGCCGCAAGGGGATGGGAGATGAACGGCGAGCCGTCGTTGCGCAGCTGCTTGCTGTGCGCGCCGCAGGCGTACTCAAACGCCTCGCGCAGGCGCGAGAGTTCCGCCGAGGGGTTGTACTCGCGTATGACCTCCTCCAAGTGTTCATATCTCTCAATAATACCGTTCAAGTTCCGCCCCCCTCTCCGTCTCCGCGCCGCGCCCGCAGACGCGTTACCCGCGCGCAGCGCGTAAGCGCGCCTGCGATTGCTTTGCGGTAAGCGTTATCGTCTAAGCTTGATGGCGGCGTATATCGATGACGTGCAGCTGCACGTTTTTCCATCCTCTGAATTCGTTAACCTGCGGCGCGAACGCTATATCGACCCTGTCGTCCTGCGCGACCCCGATGGAGCTCGGCGTCGCCGAAAAGAAAATGCAGTCGAACTTCATTCCGTTCTTCTCGATCTTCATGCGGCAATGCGCTCCGCCGCCCACGGACTGCAGGACGCGCAGATGGGCGTTTCGAAAGCACATGCACGGCGGGATGAAGCCGTTCCCGAAGGGCTCGCACTTTTCAAGCTGGGACACGTTTTTCAGTGACAGCAGCCCCGGCTTTTCAACCTCGAAATCAAGATATATCGTAGGTACCGGCGCGACCGTGACGTGCTCGTCATAATACTTACGCAGACGGCGGCGGAGCTCTCCGACGTCGCCCGCCGGAATCGTAAGCCCGGCCGCCATCTCATGGCCTCCGTAATTTACAAGGAGGTCCTCGCACGTCCTGAGAGCCGAGTACATGCGAAAGACGCCAAAGCTTCGGCACGACCCGCGGCCGACGCCGTTCGCGTCGATTCCTATCATGACGGCGGGGAGCATATACTGCTCCGCTATGCGCGCGGCGACTATGCCCAACACCCCCTGATACCAACCCTCGCACGCGAGGACTATCGGGCCCTTCCTGTCCGGCGGGTGATTGGCAAGCTCCTCAAGCGCCTGCGCGTATATCTCCGACTCCACCTTACGCCGCTGCGCGTTGAGCTCGCAGAGCTCCGAGGTGAGCCTGGCCGCTTCGTCGTCGTCTCTGGTCATCAGCACGGCGACCGACAGCGACGTGCGTCCCATGCGCCCGGCGGCGTTGAGGCGCGGGGCGAGCATAAACCCGACCGCGGAGGTGTTTATCTCGCTGCGGTCGCTGCACGCTTCAGCCATGAGCCGGCGTAAACCGGGGCGCTCCTTTTTGTTCAGCATTGCGAGTCCGCGCCTTATCAGTACCCGGTTCTCGCCGGCGAGAGGCATAATATCCGCTATCGTGCCGATGGCGACGTAATCCCCGAACGTTTCAAGCAAGGTCTCTGTGTCCGTTAAGCCCCGCTCCATCGCGCACACGAGCTTGAACGCCACGCCGACGCCGGATAGCGCCTTGTTTGGGTACGGGCAGTCCGGGCGCTTGGGATCAACCACGGCTATGGTGTCCGGAATACCGCCCTGACATTCGTGATGGTCGGTTATGACTAGGTCTATCCCGATGGATTTTGCGTATTCCGCCTCCGGAATGGCGGTGGCTCCGCAGTCTACGGTGACGACCAGCGTCACGCCGCGCCCCCGCAGCGCGTCAAGCGCCGGGCAGTTGACTCCGTAGCCCTCCTCGTTGCGCCCGGGAATATATATCTCGCACGGTGCGCCGAGCGACTGCAGATAGCCCGCCATAAGCGCGCTCGCCGTCATGCCGTCAACGTCGTAATCCCCGAATACCGCGATGCGCTCGCCGTTCTCGACGGCCGAACGCACACGGCTTACCGCCTTGTCCATGTCGATCAGGAGAAAAGGGTCGTGTACGGCGGATATATCGCTCCCCATAAACTCGCTCACCGCGCTTATGCTTGTAATACCGCGTGACGCGAGAAACACTGCCACGAGCGGGTTCACGTTATTGCGGCAAAGCGAGACCGCGGCGGCCTTGTCAAATCCCCTTACAACCCAATCGACGAATTTCATTTACAGCTCGCTTTCCAATAATCTGCCCGTCCGGGCGGACGCACTCCTTCGGACGCACTCCTTCGGACTCACGTCCGGGACTTATGTCCGGGATAGTCATTACTTTATTCTAACACATTCGCGCCGCGCTTGCAACATCGATGAAATCGAATAATTTCCCGAAATATTTCCCTTGTCAAGTAAGGTAAAGCATTGTATAATATGTGCAAAGCGGACATGTGCTCAATATGATTTCGGCGGTCGGCAATTTCACCGTTGCCCTCCGGCTCTCATCCGCCCGAATGATAATTGTTGGCATGAAATGTGTGGACAACTGAATTGAGTCGTCGCCTTATTGAGGCTGAAAGGATGATTTGACATGAGCGGCAATGCCAAAACGGAATCGGTTGACGCGAAGGTAAGAGTGACGGTTTCACGCGATAAGCTTTCGGCGGATATTGAGATACTGCCGCCGGCTGAGGACGGTTCCCCGCCTACGGAGGACGCGTTGCGCGCGGCGCTGAGCGCGGCAAAGGTCTCCTTCGGTATTGATGAGACGCAGCTGAAGAAGCTGTATACGTTTCCCGTATACAATTCCGTGTTTACGATTGCGCGCGGAGTTCCCCCCGAAAACGGGGTTGACGGGACTATCGAGTTTCACTTTGACACAAGCGACAATGCCGGGGCGCCGAGGGAGCGCGACGACGGTACCGTGGATTACCGCGATCTCGGGCTGTTTCACAATGTCGAGGCAGACGTCGTGTTGGCGACCATAACTCCGCCGACGCCGGGAAAAGCTGGTATGTCTGTGCTCGGAACGGAAATATCAGCGAAGCATGGGCGCGCCGTGCCGTCTCCGGTCGGTAAAAACGTATATCTCGACGAGGACAACACGCTTCTGAAATCAAAGATCGCGGGACAGCCGGCGGTGACCTCCGGCAAGGTCAGCGTGAGCGAGACCCTGCTTATAAAGGGGGACGTCGGAAACGCGACGGGCAATATAGATTTTGTCGGTAATGTGAGAATAACCGACAATGTCCTCACGGGCTTTTCCGTAAAGGCGGGCGGCAGCATCGAGATAGGCGGCGTGGTGGAGAGCGCCAACCTCACAGCCGGCGGCAATATCAGCATAAAGGGCGGTATGCGCGGTTCGGGGCGCAGCGAGGTGCGGTGCAACGGCTCGCTGACGGCGAAATTCCTCGAGGGCTGCAAGGCGGTCGTTTACGGCAACATGAAAGCGTCGTCACTCATCGGCTGCGACGTCATCTGCGCCCACAAGATGGATATATCCTCGACGCCCGGGGTCATAATGGGCGGAAAGTACGTCGTCGGTTCGGACGTGGCGGCGTACAATATCGGCTCGGTGGGCGGCGCGGTGACCGAGCTGGAGGTGGGCGTACCCGCAATCTTCATACAGCGCGGCGAGGAGGTGCAGCGGGAGCTTCTTAAAATAAACGCGGAGATGGCAAAGCTCGACCGCCTTATTTCGCTGCTGCGCGAGCATGAAGCGGCGGGCCGTCTCACGGGCGATAAGCTCGCGACTTACGAATCGGCGCTGCGCACGCGCGATGAACTGGATTTTTCTGCGGAGTCGTACCGGAGCGAATACAAAATGATCATGGACGAGGTTGACACAGCAAACACCGGCCACATACGCTGCGGCGGCACGCTGTATGAAAACGTCCGGATAGCGATAGGTTCCCTGCGGCTCGTCATATCAGACCGCCACCAGCATTGTAACATATACAGCCGCGACAACCAGATACAATTCGGGACATTCTGACGGCGCGTCCACGACCGGCGATTGCGGAGGGTAAATCGGATTGTGATATTAAAAAGGGCGGGCAATTAAGCCCGCCCTTTTTAATGTTGCGAGAGCGTCTTACGACTCCCTCATCTTCGCGAAGCAGTCGCTGCAGTAGACCGGTCTGTCCGTCTTAGGCTCGAACGGAACCCGCGCCTCTTTTCCGCAGGCCGCGCAGATAGCGGTGAAGTACTCCCTCGGGCCGCGCGCCGCACTCTTTCTGGCGTCGCGGCAGTTCTTGCACCGCTGCGGTTCGTTTTGGAATCCACGCTCAGCGTAGAATTCCTGCTCACCGGCGGTGAAAACGAACTCCTCCCCACATTCCTTGCATACCAAAGTCTTGTCCTCGTACATTTTGAAACCTCTCTTTGACAAAATCCGCCCTTATGGGCTTTTATTTGCGCTCAGTTTTCACTGATAACCGCCTAAAATAGTGTCCGGAACCGGCAATCCCGCCAATCCGCGCGTTGAACTCCGCCAACCAACTGAACAAATCCGCTTTAACCGCAACCGGCAAACAAGACACCGGGCGGACGCGATATCAACCACAGACGACGATCCCTGATGGGCGCGGCTCATGACACTAAGCTAAAGTTATCAGAATCACGCAAGTAAAACGCTCCGCAGACGCTACTTTTGTCAAATCGAGGTGTTGCCCCGATCCGACTGCCCCGGTATCGGATATGAATTGACGGATACCGCCGAAAATCATGTTGCGGCGCTGTCGACGGCATCCCAACTGGTTATTCTTAAGCGCAGAGACGATTATATTATCTGTTTCCGCAGATGTCAAGTGTTTTTTGTCAATATTCTAAAATATTTTGAAAAATTTTTAATTTTTTATAGCCATAAGGCCTAAAAAGCACGCATGAACCTCCGCAAACCTCGTACAATCTCACCTATAGAGCCATAAACGCGGACATTTTCGAGCCTCGCGCACCGCGGCGCGACCTTCTTTGCCGGCGCGGTCCCTTGCGCGGGTCCCCTTGTAAGTACTGCGTCAAAATCAGACAAATTAGTTGGTGGCGGTAACTGGATTTGAACCAGTGACACCACGGGTATGAACCGAGTGCTCTAGCCAACTGAGCTATACCGCCGTATCCTTCCATCCGCATTGACCATTATACTCCCATTTTTGCGCTTGTCAAGCACGAAAGGGGAGTGGGGTCAGATTGGGGTGCAGATAAAAAGCACGGTGAATTGCAAAAGAAAAGTACAGAGTAAAGGGGACAAAACGGCGTGCTGGTTGGGGGCGGGGTTTCGTCCGCAGGTCTCTTGTCTCATCCGAGCGGCGCAAGCGCCGCTCGTCCGCACGGACGGCGCTAAGCTCGCTTCCGGCTAAAGCCGAAAGCTCGCCCGCTCCGTCGTGCGTCCTCTCCGAAACGAACCCACTCCGCCCCGGCTTCCTTTCGGTTTTGGACGGGGAGTGCGTCCAATTCCCCTCCTGTGGAGGGATGCCGCCGTAGGCGGCGGGGTGGTCACCACACCGTCCACGCACCCCCGTCCTGTAGGGGCGGGGTCTGCCCGCCCTCATGGGAAACCGCAGCGCAACAGGGGCGACCCTTACGGGGCGCCCCTGTTGCGCTGTTGCGTTGCAGTTGGTGTCGTCAGATGAGGTTTTCGATGAACCTCTGGAGTATTGTCGCCGCTTCCGCGCGGGTGGCTGTACCCTGCGGCGCGAGTGTGGTCTCCGTGCGTCCGGTGATTAGGCCGGTCGCGTTCGCCCACGCCATCGCGTCATATGCCCATTCGGAGATTTGCCCGGCGTCGCTGTATCCGGAAACGTCCCCGTTGGCAATTCTCAATTCTCCATTCTCAATTCTCAATTCCTGTACAGCGTAGCGGTACAGCATCGTTGCAAACTGCTCGCGCGTGATCTCCCCGTTCGGGTTTGTGCCGTCCGTGATGCCGTTGGCTATGCCCCATTCGATGGCCTTCGAGTACCACGTCGCGCCGCCCGCTGTGTCGATCCCTGCGTCGCGCGCTAGGATCGTGATGAGCATCGCTCTTGTCAGGCTCGTCTGCGGGGCGAAGGTCGTCTCTGTCACGCCTGTTATCAGACCGTTCGAGTAGGCGTAGCGGGCCGCTTTGTAGTACCACTCGCCTTTCGCGATGTCGCCAAACGGACTTATCCACTCGGAGATGAAGAACTTGCTGAAATGCGTCGTGGAAAATGTTATCTGCCCTGTCTCGGCGTCGTAGCTCGCGCCTGTCATTTCGGCGATATTGCCGTTATCGTCGAGGTAGTACACGGTGAGCAGGTCGTAGTCCTCCGCCGCCGTTTCGGTTTTCGGCGTGTACGGGACGGATACCGTCACCGTTCCGCTGAAGTCGGTTATCGCCGTGTCCCCGACGGAGATGTTCAGCTCTATCACCGGGTTGTCGCCGACCGCAGCTTGCTGTTTTGCGTTCAGCGCTTCGGAGTTGTCAACAACCGCCGCCGTGAGCGTCACCGTCTCGCCGCTTCCCGCCGCGTCGGCTATTGCCGTGAGCGTCGCCGCATCGAGCGTGATTGTCGAAACCTCAGACTCAACCGTCAGGATGACGTCCTTTGCCTCCGCTATGACCTTGATCGCCTCGGCGGGTATTGCCGCCTCTACCGCTTTGACAGCCGCGTCTCCCTCGGTTTTGATCGGGATCACGACCTCCGCCGCGGCGTTCGTCTTACCATCCGCCTTCGCCGCTTCGACGGCTTTCACCGCTTCCGCGACCGCCTCCGTGACTTTTGCCGTCTCGACCGTCACCGCCGCTTTGCCCGTGTCGTCGGGCTTCACCGGCGCCGTCTCGATGGTGCTCTGTGACA